>NZ_CDROCK010000002.1:0-289554 GCF_977020205.1 Pseudomonas sp. AIG
CCGAGCCGCCGCCACACTGAGCCCAGCTCCAGGCCGATAACCCCGGCGCCGATCACCACCAGATGCTTGGGCACTTCACTGAGCGACAGTGCACCGGTCGAGTCGAGGATGCGTTTGTTGTCGATCTCGACGCCGGGCAGGGGAGTGGGCTCGGAACCGGTGGCGATGATGATGTCCTTGGCGGTCAGTTCGATCTTGCTGCCCTGATCGTCGGTCACCGTGACTTTGCCCGGCCCGTCGATGTGGCCCCAGCCCTTGATCCAGTCGACCTTGTTCTTGCGAAACAGAAACTCGATGCCTTTGGTCAGGCCGGCCACGCTCTCGTCTTTCTGCTTCATCATTTGCGCGAGGTTGAGGGTCGGTTTGACCTCGATACCGAGGTTGGCGAATTCAGCGCCCATCGCCGCGTCGTACAGCTCTGAAGCATGCAACAAGGCTTTGGATGGCATGCATCCAACGTTCAGGCAGGTGCCGCCGAGCGTCGCGCGACCTTCTACGCAAGCGGCCTTGAGGCCCAACTGTCCAGCGCGGATCGCCGCGTTATAGCCGCCGGGGCCGCCGCCCAGAATCACTACGTCATAGTTGCTCATGCGCTTGCTCCTGTTGGATGGATGCGGATCGCTAAAAGTCGTTGTGGTAAAAATTACGAACGTAATATGTGCGTTTCGAGGCTTTTCGGTCAAGGCTTCAGGCAAGCGACAGGTTAGGCGTCTTTGAATGAGCGCAATTGTGTACGAATATTTCACGCTTTTCGTTATATCGTAACGATATGAACCGCGAGCCATTGATGTTGGGGTGATATGCAAGTTGATCTGGAGGTGGATGGCACGCCAGTGACCGGACTGCCGCGTTTTCAGCAGGCGGCCACGCAGAGTCGACGTTTGCGTCGATGGGCGATCGGCCTCAGTGGAATGGCCGGGACGGGGTGGGTGCTGGCGTTTTTTGTCGGGCTGTTTGCGCCGCAGTCCTTATGGCTGCCGCTGCTGGTCAATCAGAGCGCGGCATTGCTGGTGTTGGTCGCCGGGCTGCAATCAGCGTGGTGGGTGACGCAATGGCGTGTGCGGGTGATCAATCCTGTCGCGCTGACGCCGATTGCCGATGATGAACTCTCTGCGCCGCAAGGGTGGTACGAGCGCCTGCTGGATCGCCTCAGCCAGCATGCATTGCATGTGCTTGGCCAAATCGGTGCAGCAACGCTGTGGCTGGCTGGCTGGGCGTTGCTGGTGGCGCTGAGCATCGAACAGGTGTGGAACCTGGCGTTGCCCGCCGCCGCCGTTGGATTGCCCGCCACGGTGGGCGCAGCGTTGGCATTACTGCTGGCGTTCGGCTTGTTGGTGCTTGAGCGACAACTGGCTCAGGAGAGTCCGGCGCAATGGCCGGAAGCAGGTTCATTGGCGCAACTGGCGCGCGTGGCGATCATCAGTCTGGTGCTCGGCGCGCTGTGTTTGTTGTTCGCTGGCGAGAATGCCGTGTGGCCCGTGCGTGTTGCCGTACTGATCGGCATCTTGCCGGGACTGGTCGCGATCGAGCTGCTATTGCGCGCCGTACTCTCCGTCTTTAGCCCTCGGCGCGAACAGCTTGAACCGACGCTATTGGCGCGCAGTTTTGTCGCCGACATGCTGCGTTGGCCGCCGCAACCGTTACTCGCCTTGCAGCATGAATTGCACAACCGCTTTGGCATTGATCTGCGCCAGATCTGGGCGTTCAGTTACATGCGCCGGGCGTTTCTGCCGGTGTTGGCGCTGGTCGCATTGGTCGGTTGGTTGCTTACCGGCATCCATGAAGTCCCCCTGCAAGGTCGAGGCATTTACGAGCGTTTCGGCAAACCGGTCCAGGTGTTCAGTCCTGGTTTGCACGGTGGTTTGCCATGGCCGCTCGGTCGCGTGTTGATCGTCGAAAACGGCGTGGTGCACGAGTTGGCAACCAGCGTCGGCGAGAACCCGGCGCCACTACAGGCCGATCCCGCCGAAGGCCCGCCACCTTTGACGGCCAATCGCTTGTGGGACGCCAGCCACGCAAACGACAAGTCGCAAGTCATTGCCAGCCGCCGCGGCGATCAGCAGAGCTTCCAGATCGTCAACATGGACGTACGTTTCGTCTATCGCATTGGCCTGACGGATCAGGCAGCGCTGGCCGCAACTTATAACAGTGCAGATGTGCCGACACTGATCCGCAGTACCGCCAGCCGGATTCTGGTGCACGACTTTGCCTCGCGCACACTTGACGGTTTGCTTGGTAAAGATCGGGTAGGGCTGGGCGAAGAGATAGGACGCGCAGTGCAAAGCGATCTGCTGCGACTCAACAGCGGTGTGGATATTCTCGCCACGGTCGTTGAAGCGATTCACCCGCCGGCCGGTGCCGCCAATGCCTATCACAGCGTGCAAGCGGCACAGATCGGCGCGCAGGCCTTGGTCTCCCGCGAGCGCGGCGCTGCTGCTGAAGCAAGTAATCGAGCGCAATTGCAGGCCAGTCTTGCCCGCGATCAGGCCAGCGCCAATGCCCGTGAAACCAGTGCCACGGCGCAGGCGGCGGATCTGAAATTCAGCGCCGAGCAAAAAGCCTACACCCGTGCCGGCCAAGCCTTTGTGCTGGAGCAGTACCTCGGTCAACTCAGCCAAGGGCTGAGCAAGGCCAAGTTGCTGGTACTCGATCATCGTCTCGGAGGCAGCAGCAATGCGCCGACCATCGACTTGCGGACCTTCACGCTGCCGGCTGACCCGACGCCCGCGCGCAACACCGCTCAACCAGGAGTCGCCCATTGAGCCAGTCACACACTCACGAACCGCATGATCACAGCGGCCACGATCACGGCCACGGCGGGCATCAGCATCATCATGGGCATCATCACCATCACCACGGAGCGCCGGAAGAGGCGGGGCCTTTTCCGTGGCGCCGCATGGGGTGGGCCGTGTTGCTGGTGGCGTTCGCCATCGCAGCAGCGAGCCTGGTGCAAGTGCGCTCGGGTGAAGCGACGGTCATAACCCGCTTCGGTAATCCATCGCGGGTGTTGCTTGATCCGGGTTTGAGCTGGCGCTGGCCGGCGCCGTTTGAAGCCGCCATTCCGGTGGATTTGCGTTTGCGTACCACGTCCAGCGGTTTGCAGGATGTCGGCACCCGCGACGGTTTGCGCATCATCGTGCAGGCCTATGTGGCGTGGCAGGTGCAGGGTGACCCGGACAATGTGCAGCGCTTCATGCGCGCGGTGCAAAACCAGCCAGATGAAGCGGCACGGCAGATCCGCACTTTTGTCGGCTCGGCGCTGGAAACCACGGCCAGCAGCTTCGATCTGGCCAATCTGGTGAACACCGATGCCAGTCAGGTGCATATCGCCGATTTCGAAGCGCAGTTGCGTCAGCAGATTGATCAGCAATTGCTCGCGACCTATGGTGTGCGCGTCGTGCAAGTCGGCATCGAGCGTTTGACCTTGCCGTCGGTGACGCTAACCGCCACGGTCGATCGCATGCGCGCCGAGCGTGAAACCATTGCCACCGAGCGTACGGCTATCGGCAAACGGGAGGCTGCGCAAATCCGTTCCGCTGCTGAGCGCGATGCGCGAATTGTGCAGGCTGACGCGACAGTGAAAGCTGCAGAAATCGAGGCACAGTCTCGCGTCGAAGCGGCGCAGATTTATGGTCGTGCGTATGCCAGTTCACCGCAGCTCTACAATTTGCTGCGCTCGCTCGATACCCTCGGCACCATCGTTACGCCAGACACAAAACTCATCTTGCGCACCGACGCCGCGCCATTCCGCGTTTTGGTCGACGGCCCCCCAACACTCGACAGTCAATCCGGATCGCAGCCATGAGTGAAGAAGTTCCACGTGGAACACATTCGCTGAACAGTCCGTGGATTCAGGCCGGTCGGCTGGCATTTCTCGCCCTGTATGCGGTGACAGTGTTGGCCGCATTGGCTTGGGCGTTTTCCAATGTGCGGCAGATAGACCCGCAAAATCGCGCGGTGGTGTTGCACTTTGGCGCCCTGGATCGCGTGCAAAACGCCGGGCTGCTGTTGGCTTGGCCTCAACCGTTCGAACAGGTGGTTTTGCTGCCAGCGGCGGATCGGGTGATCGAGCGTCGAGTGGAAAATCTGTTGCGCAGCGACGAAGCGCTGAAGGCTGACCGGGTCGCTTCCTTCGCCACACCACTCAGCGATGCACTGGCCGGGTCTGGTTATTTATTGACCGGTGACGCCGGGGTGGTGCAACTGGATGTGCGAGTGTTCTACAAAGTCATCGACCCCTATGACTTCGTGTTGCAGGCCGATCATGTGTTGCCGGCGCTCGATCGGTTGGTCACCCGCAGCGCCGTGGCACTGACTGCCGCGAGGGATCTGGACACCATTCTGGTCGCTCGCCCTGAATTGATCGGTGCTGACAATCAAGCCGCTGAACGTCGTGAAAAGCTTCGTGGTGATCTGGTGCAGGGCATCAACAAACGCTTGGCCGAGTTGAAGGCGAGCGGGCAAGGCATCGGGATTGAGGTGGCGCGGGTCGATGTGCAATCGAGTCTGCCCGATCCTGCGGTCAGTGCG
The DNA here is from genome assembly GCF_977020205.1 of Pseudomonas sp. AIG. Taxonomy (NCBI): domain Bacteria; kingdom Pseudomonadati; phylum Pseudomonadota; class Gammaproteobacteria; order Pseudomonadales; family Pseudomonadaceae; genus Pseudomonas; species Pseudomonas sp. AIG. The sequence goes on from NZ_CDROCK010000002.1 coordinate 4,531, forward strand.
TTCAACGCGGTTTTGACTGCCAGTCAGCAAGCCGACAAAGCTGTGGCCAACGCACGTACCGATGCCGAAAAGCTCACCCAGACCGCCAACGAGCAAGCCGATCGGGCACTACAAGTCGCTCACGCGCAGGCCGGTGAACGCTTGGCCAAAGCCTCTGCCGACACTGCCACGGTGTCGAGTCTGGCCAAGAGTACAGACCCGCAAATGCTCCTGCGTCTTTACCGCGAGCGCATGCCGAAGATTCTCGGTCAGGCCGGATCGGTCACCACGGTCGATCCGAAAGACGATTCCCGCCTGATCATTCAGGGAGCCAGCCAATGACTGCATCGACCGCCGCACCGATCCTGTTGTCCTCGGCCGAACAACGCCGCGCTGCACGGCAACTGACGTTAGCGATGCTTGCGCTGGGCCTGCTGGGTCTGGGGCTGATCTGGCGCTGGCGGGTGCCAGAGCAAACCGGAGTCAGCCAGTTGTTGCTCGGTTTTGCCTCTTTGTTGGTTGCGGTGCCGGTGATGCGTTCGGCGTGGTACAGCCTGCGTTATCCAAGCCTGCATGGCATCACCGATCAACTGATTACCTTGGCCATGCTCGGCGCGTGGGCGACCGGTGATCTGCTGACGGCGGCGTTGCTGCCGATCATCATGATCTTCGGTCATGTCCTTGAGGAGCGCAGTGTCATCGGCTCGCAGGAAGCGATTCATGCGCTTGGCCAACTGACGCGCAGCCATGCGCGCAAGGTTCAGGCCGACGGCACGATCATCGAAGTGGACAACGGCATGTTGAAAGCGGGTGATACCGTTGAGGTGCGAGCCGGTGATCGAGTGCCGGCGGACGGCCGAGTGTTATCCGGTCAAGCCAGTCTCGATACCGCGTCAATTACCGGTGAATCGGTGCCAGTCGAGGCGGGCGCCGGCATGGCAGTGTTCGGCGGCGCGATTAACCTCGACGGCCTGCTGCGCATCGAAGTGACTCGCACCGGCGATGAGTCGACGCTGGGCAAAGTCATCGCATTGATGCAGAACGCCGAGCGCTCGAAGCCACCGATCACGCGCTTGCTCGAACGCTATGCCGGCAGTTACATGGTGCTGGTGTTGCTGCTGGCGGCGGTGACCTGGTTCATCACCAATGACGCGCAAGCGATGCTCGCGGTGTTGGTTGCCGCCTGTCCGTGTGCGTTGGTCTTGTCTGCCCCGGCAACTGCGATTGCCGGTGTGGCGGTGGCGGCACGCCACGGCATTCTGATCCGCAGTTCGGCGTTCCTTGAGGAGCTGGCCGACCTGACTTCGCTGGTCGTCGACAAAACCGGGACGCTGACTTATGGCACGTTGCGCTTGCAGTCGATCAACAGCCCGCAAGCAGAGTCGTCCACAGTCATGGCACTTGCCGCCAGCCTCGGCGCGGCGAGCAGTCATCCGGTCAGTCGTGCGCTCGCAGGGTTGGTGAGTCAGGATCAGTGCCTACCGCTGAGTGATATTCACGAGCGTCAGGGCCTCGGTGTAGTGGCCATGACCGGGCAGGGCGAAGCGGCGCTCGGTCGCCCGGAATTGTTCGCGCAACTGGGCATTACCACGACCACGGTGCCCGATCATGACGGCCCCATCGCCGGTTTGGCTCTGAACGGTGAATTCCTCGCCTGGCTGTTGCTCGCTGACAGCGTCAAACCCGAAGCCCGATTTGCCCTCGGTGAATTGCGTGAACTGGGCCTTGGGCGACAACTGTTGCTCACGGGCGATCGGCAAAGCGTGGCTCAGTCGCTGGCCAAAGAGGTGGGTTTGCATGAGGTCGAGGCCCAGGCCTTGCCCGAGGACAAACTCAATCGCGTGCTCAAGGAAATCGACAATGGCTTCCGGCCGATGGTGGTCGGTGACGGCATTAACGATTCGCTCGCGCTGAAGGCGGGCGTGGTCGGTGTGGCGATGGGCGCCGGGGGGGCGGATATCGCATTGGCCTCTGCCGACATCGTCTTGATCGGTAGCGACCTGCGCCGACTCGGCACCTGCGTGCGCCTCAGCCGTCAGTGCCGCAGGACGTTGCAGGTCAACGTGATCATCGGTCTGGGCTGGACGCTGGCCATCGTCGTATTCGCCGCATTCGGCTGGCTGGGCGCCGCCGGGGCGATGATCGCCGCGCTGCTGCATAACCTCAGCACCTTGCTGGTATTGGGCAACGCCGGGCGGTTACTGCGCTTTCAAGAGCCGCTACTGAAGCTCAAGGAAGACCTCTGAAATTATTTTTCGATCCGCTGTAACGCCGTCGGGGCGGCGCTCTCTAGTGCTGTGTCGGGACTGAACAAACCTTCCAGCCGACACCCCTGACGATGACCGAGGATAAGAAAAATGACTATCAAATCCGCTGCTGCAGGTGCTGCTCTCGCTTTGGCTGCCGCCACGATGTTTGCCGGTGTTGCCACCAACGCGATGGCTGCCGATACCAACGTTCACTGCTACGGCGTGAACGCCTGCAAAGGCCAGAACGACTGCAAAACCAAAGACCACGCCTGCAAAGGCATGGGTTCCTGCAAAGGCCAGGGTTTCAAAGCCATGACCCAGGCGGCTTGCGAAAAGGCAGGTGGCAAGGTCGGTGAGTAACTGACCGGCAAGTGCCGCCGCAGTGGTTTGCGCCACTGCGGCCTCTTTTTATCAGGAGTCCGCGCATGTCAGCCTCTATTCCATTCCTGGGTTATGGCCTGGGTTTGCGCAGCGCCTATTACCAGCAGATCCTTGAGCAGTCGCCGGACGTCGACTGGTTCGAAGTGGTCTCGGAAAACTTCATGGTGCAGGGCGGCAAGGCCCTGTATTACCTCGACGCCATCGCCGAGCGCTATCCGCTGGTGATGCACGGCGTATCGTTGTCCATCGGCGGGCCGCATGCCCTCGATCCGGACTATCTCAAACAACTCAAGCAATTGGCCGAACGAGTCAAACCGGCATGGATCTCCGATCATTTGTGCTGGAGCCGTGGCAATGCCCATCAGTTACACGATCTGCTGCCGCTGCCTTACACCGAAGAAAGCCTCGACTACATAGCCGCTCGGGTGATGCAGGTTCAGGACATCTTGCAGCGTCCATTGGTGCTGGAGAACGTCTCCAGTTACGTGCGCGGCGCCTCGGACGATTTCACCGAGTGGGAGTTTCTCGCGGTCCTGAGCCGAATAAGCGGCTGCGAGTTGCTGCTGGACGTGAACAATGTCTACGTCAGTTCACGCAATCACGGCTTCGATCCATGGACGTTCATCAGCAGCCTGCCCGTCGATAAAGTCCGTCAGCTGCATCTGGCGGGGCACAGCGATTATGGTGACTACGTGATCGACACTCACGACCATCCAGTGAGCGATCCGGTCTGGGCGCTTTACCAACGCACACTTGAACACTTCGGCCCGGTGGCCACGTTGCTTGAACGCGACGATCGTTTTCCGCCCTTCGAAGCACTGCTCGATGAACTGCAAAAGGCACGACGGCTGGGTGATAAGGTTTTGGCCGGGAGGCTGCAATGCGCCTGAAAGAGTGGCAACTGGCGTTTGAATCGTTCCTGCTCGACGCAGACGTCAGCGCAAATCTGATCTTGGGCAAGAGCCTGATCGGTGGTCCGACACTGGATATCGGCACGGGACTGGCGATCTATCACAACGCTTACAAAGCGCGGTTGCTGGAAGTCTTGCGCAATGACTTCCCCACGGTCCTGCACTGGATGGGCGATGAAGAATTCGACGCCCTCGGCATGGCGTACATCCGTCAATACCCATCCGCGCATTACAGCCTGCGCTGGTTGGGCAAAGGCTTCGAAGGTTTTGTTCGCGAGCATCTGGTGCCAGAGCAGAGTGCGCCGCTGGCTGAGCTGATAGCGCTCGAATGGGCCTTCACCCTGGCCTTCGATGCACCGGCCGGTGAGCCATTGACGCTTGAGGACATGGCCGTGCTGGCCCCGGCGCAATGGCCCGAATTGCGGGTCAGACCGGTGCCATCCTTGCAGTGGATGGAGTGCGGCTTCAATAGTCTTTCATTGTGGCGCTCGGTAAAGGAACAATCGGAATTCCCTGACAGCATCGCGCTCGACATCCCACAGATCTGTCTGATCTGGCGCAACCAGCTGATCTGCAGTTACCGCAGCCTCGATCCGGCGCAAGCCTCGGCCCTCGATGGCTTGCTCAACGAAGGCTGGACTTTCGCCGAACTGTGCGCCGAGTTAGCAGTCACTTATGGTGAGGGCGCGCCACTTCAAGCCGTTACCTGGTTGAAACAGTGGATTCAGGAGGGTTTGCTGGAGCGTCTGCAACGATAGATCAGGCTAATCAAATCGATAGCCTGCTATTTTTCTGGGATGGTCTACCCTCAGATCTGACGTCTGAAACAAGGGGGATTTTCCATGCTCGCGCAACTTCCACCGGCCTTACAGAACCTGCAGCTTCCGCTTCGCTTGCGACTCTGGGATGGCCATGAGTTTAATCTGGGGCCGGCGCCCAGCGTCACCATCGTGGTCAAGGACCCGCAGATGGTCAGCCAGTTCACCCATCCAAGCCTGGATGCGCTCGGAGCGGCATTCGTTGAAGGCAAGCTTGAGCTGGAGGGCTCGATCAGCGAGGTCATCCGGGTCTGCGACGAATTGAGCAACGCTTTGCTCGGCGAAGATGGCGACAGTCAGCCAGTGCGTTCGGTGCACGACAAGGAAACCGACGCCAAAGCCATTTCCTACCACTACGATTTGTCCAACGCGTTCTACCAGCTCTGGCTGGACAGCGATATGGCGTATTCCTGCGCGTATTTCGAAACGGGCAGTGAAACCCTCGAACAGGCGCAACAAGCCAAATTCCGCCATCTGTGCCGCAAGTTGCGTTTGCAGCCAGGCGACTATTTGCTCGATGTCGGTTGCGGCTGGGGTGGGCTGGCACGGTATGCCGCGCGGGAGTTCGGCGCGAAAGTGTTTGGTATCACGCTGAGCAAGGAACAGCTGGAGCTGGCGCGGGAGCGGGTCAAAGCCGAAGGCCTGGAAGACCAGATCGAACTGCAATTGCTCGACTATCGCGATCTGCCGCAGGACGGGCGTTTCGACAAGGTAGTAAGCGTCGGCATGTTCGAGCACGTTGGCCACGCCAATCTCGCCGAGTATTGCAAAACCCTGTTTGGCGCGGTGAAGGAGGGCGGTCTGGTGATGAACCACGGTATCACCGCCAAGCATACCGATGGCCGTCCGGTGGGACGCGGTGCCGGGGATTTCATCGAGAAGTACGTGTTCCCCAACGGCGAATTGCCGCACCTGGCGATGATCTCGGCGCAAATCAGCGAGGCGGGGCTGGAGGTGGTCGACGTCGAAAGTCTGCGCCTGCATTACGCACGTACGCTGGACCACTGGAGCGAGCGGCTGGAGGACAACCTTGAAGCTGCCGGCAAACTGGTGCCGGATCAGGCGTTGCGCATCTGGCGTCTGTACTTGGCCGGTTGTGCTTACGCCTTCGCTCGCGGCTGGATCAATCTGCACCAGATCCTTGCAGTGAAAGCGCATCCGGATGGCAGCCATGAACTGCCATGGACACGCGACGACATCTACACCCCTTGACCTCGGCGCAGCCCTTTTCTCGGAGAGGGCTTCAAAGAATCGGCGAAATCAGCCGGGCGATCCGCATGCCGACTTGTTGCAAGCGGTGGATCTCCCGGCTTTCTTCTTTGGCGATTTCGTAGGCTTGCTCGAAATCTGCGATAAGCATGTTTTCAACGCTGGCGGCGAAGGCGCTGTCGACGGTCAGCAGCATCACTTCGAAGTTCAGCCGGAACGAGCGGTTATCCAGATTGGCGCTGCCGATGGCGCTGATTTCGCTGTCGATCAACACCACCTTCTGATGCAGGAAACCGGGTTCGTAGCGGAACACCCGCACACCGGCGCGCACAGCTTCAAAGGCGTAAAGACTCGACGCGGCGTAGACAATGCGGTGATCGGGACGCGACGGCAGCAGCAGACGCACATCGACCCCGCGCAATACCGCCAATCTCAATGCGGCGAACACGGCCTCGTCGGGAATGAAATAAGGGCTGGTGATCCACACCCGCTCGGTCGCCGCATGAATGGCTTCGACAAAGAACAACGAGCAGGTCTCGTAGGCATCCGCCGGGCCGCTGGCGAGCAATTGGCAGAGTACGCCGTCATCCGGGTACTCGTCAGGCAGGATCAGTGGCGGCAATGTGCGCGCGGCCCAGAACCAGTCTTCGGCAAAGGATTCCTGCATGCACGCGACCACCGGGCCACGTACTTTCACATGCGTATCGCGCCATGGCGCCAGCGGTGGCTTCTCGCCCATGTATTCATCGCCGACGTTGTGCCCGCCGACAAAACCGACCACGCCGTCGACCACGACGATCTTGCGGTGGTTGCGGAAGTTGACTTGAAAGCGATTGAGCCAGCCGCTGCGCGTGGCGAAGGCTTTCACTTCGACGCCAGCATCGCGCAGCGTCTGCACATAACTGTGGGGCAAGGCGTGGCTGCCGATGCGATCGTAGAGCAGATGAATCGCTACGCCTTCAGCGGCTTTCTTCAGCAGCAGATCGCGCAAGCGTTGCCCGAGTCGATCATCGTGAATGATAAAAAACTGGATCAGCACCGCTTCTTTCGCTTGATCGATGGCCTGGAAAATCGCCTCGAACGTGTCAGTACCGTTAATCAGCAGTTGCACTTCATTGTTCGCCAGGCACGGCATGCGTCCCAGTTTGGGCATCGCGCGTAACGAGGCGTAGGCATTCGACGCGCGTGCGGTCAGGGCTTCTTCCACCCACGGGCGCCAGTTCAGCTCGGAGATGGCCTGACGCATCTGTTCGTTGGCCTGGCGTCGCGCCTTGATATAACCATCAAAAGTGCTGCGCCCGAACACCAGGTACGGAATAAGCGTGAGGTAGGGAATGAAGATCAGCGACAATGCCCAGGCAATCGAGCCTTGAGCCGTGCGCACGGTGAGCACCGCGTGAATCGCGGCGATCAAGCCGAGGGTGTGTATCAGGGCGATCAGATAACCGAAAATGTGCGGTCCAAAATAATCCATGGGGCAGCCTTGCTCCGGAAGATTCAATGCTTAACAGACCATGTTCTGTCGCGAATGTCGCTATTTAATTGGTGCATGAACCGAAGCAATCGGCCGACGTCTAACGGCCACTACTGATCAGGAGTTTTTCGATGAACGTTCGTCTGCTGGGTTTGGCGCTGGGTCTGGGTTTGGCTTTGCCGGTGGTTGCTCAGGCGCAGATGCTGCAGCCGGGTCTGTGGGAAATGACATCGAGCAACGTCAAGGTCGATGACCAGCCGATGGATGTGCAATCGATCCTCGGCCAGTTGCAAGGCCAGATGACCCCGCAACAGCGCGCGGCGCTGGAGAAGAACGGGATCAATATCGGCGGCAAGGGTATTCGTGCCTGCCTGACGCCGCAGCAAGTGGCGACCAACGATATTCCATTGGCCGACCCGCAATCGGGCTGCAAACAGCAGATCACCGATCGCACCGGTAACCAGTGGAAATTCCGTTTTAGTTGCCCGAAAGCGCAGGGCACCGGGGTGGCGACGTTCCTCAGTGATCGCGAATTCACCACGGTGGCCAACGGTACGTTCAATGCGATCGGGATCAATCAGAAGGGCAGTCTGGAGACTCGCGCGGTGTGGTTGGGCCAGGATTGCGGCGCCGTTAAGCCTCGCGCGTAAAACATTCCATGTAGGAGCTGCGGGACGCTGCGATCTTTTGATCTTGATTTTGCAAAAGGATCAAAAGATCGCAGCCTCGTTTCACTCGTCAGCTCCTACAGGGGTTTGAATCAACGCATAAACCTCAGCACCAACCCGCGACATCCCTCATTCACCTGACCCTCCCGCCAGGCAATTTGCCCCGAAACAATCGTCGCATTCACCCGATGCCGAAAGCTGCGCCCGGCAAACGGTGTCCATCCACATTGCGACAGAATCGACTGCCGATCGACCTTCAGCGTTTGTGCTTCAACCAGCACCAGATCCGCCCAATACCCTTCCCGTAAATAACCCCGATCCGGAATCGCAAACAGATCCGCGACGCGATGGCTGGTCTTCGCCACCAGTGTGGTGATTGGCAAAACCTCATCCGCCACCAGCTCCATTAACGCTGGCAACGCATGCTGTACCAGCGGCAATCCCGAAGGCGCCTGCGCATAAGCTTGCTGCTTTTCTTCCCAGGTATGTGGCGCGTGGTCACTGCCGATCACATCCAGTCGATTGCTGTTCAACGCCGTGCGCAACGCATCGCGATCGGCCTGAGTCTTGATCGCCGGGTTGCACTTGATCAAGTTCCCAAGGCTTGGGTAATCGCGGTCGTCGAACAGCAAATGATGCAGACACACTTCAGCGGTGATGCGTTTCTGCGCCAACGGTTTGTCCTCGAACAACGCCAGTTCGCGCGCCGTGGTCAGGTGCAAAACATGCAGGCGCGTGCCGTGACGTTTGGCCAGTTCCACCGCGAGCGATGACGATCGATAACACGCCTCGGTATTGCGGATGAGTGGGTGAGCGGCGGGCGGAATGCGTTCGCCAAACAGCTCTCGAAGATTGGCCGCATTGGCGTCGATGCTTGGCGTGTGTTCGCAGTGGGCCAACAGAATGGTCGGGACTTCGGCAAACAGCCGCTCGAGAATCTGCGGATCATCCACCAGCATGTTGCCGGTGGATGCCCCCATGAACACTTTCACACCGGCCACTTCACACGGATTGAGCGCGGCAACCGTGTCGAGGTTGTCCCGGCTCACACCAAAGTGAAAGCCATAATTGGCTACCGAACCGAGCGCCGCCCGGCGCTTTTTGTCGGCCAGCGCTTCGAGGGTGAGGGTGGGCGGATTGGTGTTGGGCATGTCCATGAAACTGGTGATGCCGCCGGCAACCGCCGCACGCGACTCAGTGTGAATGCTGCCCTTGGCCGGCGCACCTGGCTCACGGAAATGCACCTGATCATCAATCATTCCGGGAAGCAGCCATTGACCGTTCGCGTCGATTTCCACCTTGGCGTTTTCACCTTCGATGCTGCGCGCAATCTTGACGATACGCCCATTGCTGACCAACAAGTCCCCGTCGAACTCGCGTCCTTCGTTGACTAACCTTGCGTTGCGAATCAGCACGCTGCTCATGGTTCAGAACTCGTTCTGCAAGGCTTTGTAGCCGCGCACCAGATCGACGTTGGTGCGCGCCACGTCTTCGGAAAATTCCGAAGCGCTGACACTCACCGGTGGAAATTGCGAGAGGTCGGTGTTTGGGCCAATGCGAGTAGTGGAGGGTACGTAAAAGGCATCCGGCAAATCCCGACCGTCGACCACCGAGTTGTGCCGCACCACGCAACCGTTGCCGATGATGCAGTTGAACAACACGCTGTTGAAGCCGATGAACACGCGGTCGCCAACGACGCAGGGGCCGTGGACGATCGAGCGGTGGGCGATGGAGCTGAACTCGCCGATGGTCACCGCTGCACCGGATTTGGAGTGGATCACCACACCGTCCTGAATGTTCGAATTGGCGCCGATGGTGATCGCTTCCATCTCGCCCGAGGCGTCTACTTCGTCGGCGCGGATCACCGCATAGGGGCCGACGAAAACGTTCTCGCCGATCACCACTTTGCCGCAGATGATTGCGGTCTTGTCGACATAGGCCGACTCGGCGATCTGCGGTAAATCACCTGATGGATTCTTGCGGATCATGGTCGGCTCAGCGCGTCGTAAAGGGTGTTGAGGTTGTATTCGAACAGGCCGGTGAAAGTGCTGGCAGGGCCGCTGGCGGCGAGGGCGTCGGAGTAGAGCGTTCCACCAATGTGCGCGCCGCTTTCGTCGGCGATCTGTTTGAGCAGGCGTGTGTCCTTGATGTTCTCCATGAACACCGCTTTGACCTTGGCCTGACGAATCTGTGTGATCAGCGCAGCGACTTCGGCGGCCGAGGGTTCACGCTCGGTGGACAGACCTTGCGGTGCCATGAAGTCGATGCCGTACGCCTGGCCGAGATAACCGAATGCATCGTGGCTGGTGACGATCTTGCGGTTGCCCGGTGGCAGCGAACCGAGTTTTGTTTTGGCTTCGGCGAGCAGGGCGTAGATCTGCCTCAGATAGGTTTGGCTGTTGCGTTCGTAGTCGATCTTGTTCGCAGGATCCGCAGCGACCAGCGCCTTGGTGATATTGGCGACATACAGCTCGGCATTCGCCAGATTGTGCCAGGCATGGGGGTCGGGAACGGTTTCGCCGTCCTCATCCAGTGAACGGGGAATCACGCCATGGCTGGCACTGATAACAGTGGCTTTGGTCTCGGTGCTGGTGATCAGTCGATCTAGCCAAGGCTCGAAACCCAGCCCGTTTTTGATGATCAGTCTGGCCTTGAGCAGGGCTTTGGCATCGTCCGGTGTTGGCTCGTAGGTGTGTGCGTCAGCGTCCGGGCCGACCATGTTGGTGATCTGGACATGCTCGCCGCCAACCTGATGGACCATGTCGGCGAGGATGCTGAAGCTGGTGACCACGGGCAGTTTTTCCGCTGCCGACAATGACATCGACAGCATCAGGCTGAACAGCACGAGTAGAGCGCGCATCGGGAAACACCTCATTGGGATGTGAGCAAAGGCGGGCGGCGCAGTAAACCGTGCACCGGCCCGAACACCACGGACAACAGATAACCAACGCCTGCGACCAGCACGATGGCCGGGCCGCTCGGTAGCGAGTAATAGAACGACAGCAGCAAGCCGAACCCGACTGAGAGGCAGCCAATGATCGCCGCGATGGCTATCAGGATCGGCAGACGGCGGCTCCAGAATCGCGAAGCGGCGGCGGGTAGCATCATCAGTCCGACCACCATCAGCGCGCCAATGGCCTGGAAACCGATTACCAAATTCAGTACCACTAGCGTCAGGAACACGCCGTGGGCGAGTGGGCCGAGGCGGCTGACAGTCCTCAGGAACAGTGGGTCGAGGGTGTCGAGCAGCAGCGGTTTGTAGATCAGCGCCATGGCGCTCAGGCTGAACCCCGAGACCCACAACATGCCGGTGAGGGTCGGGCCGTCGACGGCCAATGCCGAGCCAAACAGCAAGTGAAGCAGGTCGAGGCGTTTGCCGGCGATGCCGAGAATCAGCACACCACTGGCGAGAGATATCGGGTAGATCGCGGCGAGACTGGCGTCTTCGCGCAGGCCGGTGCGACGGGTGATCCAGGCGGCGAGGCCGGCCATGCTCAGACCGGCGCCGAGGCCTCCGAGTGTGAGTGCGGGCAGGCTCAACCCGGCAAACCAGAAACCCAATGCCGCGCCGGGGAGGATGCCGTGGGCCACTGCGTCACCGATCAGGCTCATCCGTCGCAGGATCAAAAAGACACCGAGTGGCGCGGTGCTGCATGCCAAAACCAAGCCGCCGAGCAGGGCGCGGCGCATGAACACAAACTCGTTGAACGGCTGCCAGAAGTGGCTGACGGCGAGCATCAGGCCACCTGCGTGTGAGGTGTTTGCTGGATCAGCTCGATGCTCGCGCCGAACACACACTGGCTATTTTTGATCAGCAAAGTTTGCGGTATGTGTTGGCGCACGGCGGCAAGGTCGTGACACACCACGATCAATGTTCGACCTTCGCTATGCCAGTTATGGATGTGCTGCCAGAGCAGTTGTTGACCGAGTTCATCGAGTGCGGCGTGGGGTTCGTCTAGCAATAGCACCGTGGCGTCGGTCAGGCTCAAACGGGCGAGTAGGGCGCGCTGCAATTCGCCACCGGACAAGGCCATGAGTGGGCGTTGTTCGAGCCCGCTCAGATGCCAGTTTTCGAGAGCGTCTTTCAAGCGCCGTGTTCGCAGCTGGGTTGAGAGTCGCCGCCCCCAGAAACCGGCGGCGATCAGTTCTTCAAGACTGATGGGGAATTGCCGGTCGAGGTGCTGTTGTTGGGGCAGGAACGACAATCCGCTTTGGCGTGGAACACTCAGGCTGACTTTGCCTGCCAAGGGCTTCTGCAGCCCGGCGATGACTTTCAGCAGACTGCTCTTGCCACAGCCGTTGGCGCCGATCATCGCGGTCAGGCTGCCGCTGTCGAGTTCAAGACTCAGGGGCGCGGCCAGTGGTTGACCGGGTGCGCCCCAACTCAGGGATTGGCAACGGATCATGCTTGTTCACGCTGCCAACGGCTTTCGGCGACAGCATCGTGGGCGTGCAGGCTTTCGGCGTGGATTACTCGCAGATGGAGTTGGTTAACACCGGGTGTGCGGCGTAGCGCGAGATTCAATCGGCGTGCGGCGTCTTCGCAGAACATCAGATTCTGGCCGTTGGCGAGGGCGAAGGCTTGCTCATCGGCGCGTTTCACTGCGGTTTGCACGGCGGTGCCGAGCGCGGCTTCGGCGTCATTGATGATCGCGCTCAGAGGGAACTCATCAATGAACTCATCGAGGTGTAAATGCAGTCGGGCGGTGCTGCGTTGGCTGTGAGGAGTGGCGACGATGCCTTGGCTGGAGCCGAGCCAAGCCAGAACGTCTGCGTGCTGAAGTGCTTTATTGGCGAAGTCGTCGATGAATTGTTGCTGGATCAACTGCCGGGCCAAGGCAGCGGAGCACGGGCAAGTCGACGAGTAAGGCACTTCAATTTTGAGTTCCACGTGGAACATCGTGTTTTTCAGGCTGGCCAAAATCGTCACCGGATAGGATTTCCAACCGGCCAATAGACTGATCAGCGCGGGGCGTTTCAGCAGTAAATCGGTATGAATGTTCAGGTAGGCGCGGCTGGATAGACCTTCGTGGCTTTGCAGAAAACGCTTGAGTACTTGATGCAAAAGAGCCGGTGTCAGGCGTTCCTGTTCGAGGGCTGCCAGAGCCAAATACAGCCGCGACATGTGAATGCCTCGTGCCTCGCCGTCATCCAGACTCACTCCTGCATCAGCCTTGGCGCTCATACTTTGGCCTTCCAACGAAACAGGCAATGCAATGCCATGCATGCCCACCCATTCCAGGGGCAAAACTTGGCGAGTGGCCTGCGCGGCAATATCCGGGAGTGAAAGCGAATTCATGTTCGGGACCATCTGTTGATTGAATTCGATGTTACATTATAACAATTCAAATCACGATGTCTTTTTCATGAACGGGTTTTCATATGCACAGACGTCAGGTGCTCAATCTGATTTTGGCCAGCGCTACTTTTGCTTTGCCCTTCGGTGTGTCTGCTACGCAAATTCGTCAGGCAAGACTTTGGCGATCTGAGGAAAAGCTGCGGTTGGTGTTCGATCTGAGCGGGCCGGTGCGCTACAAGACCTTCACACTCAGTGCGCCTGAGCGGCTAATCATTGATGTGAGTGGGGCAAGTTTGAGGGCAGATTTCAGCCAGTTGGCTCTGAATGACACGATGATTCGGTCGATCCGATCCGGACCATTTGGTTTGGGCGACTCGAGGATCGTTCTTGATCTGAACAATCCCGTGCTGCTGAACAGTTTCCTTTTGGCGCCGCAGGATGGGCAAAGTCATCGCTTGGTATTGGATTTGGTCAGCGCGAAACCAATGGCAATGCCCCCAAAGGTTCCACGTGAAACACCGCAGATTAGCGCTCATCCGAAGCGCGACATCATCGTAGTCGTCGATCCGGGGCATGGCGGAAAGGATCCCGGCGCGATCGGCGCCAAGGGCGAGCGGGAAAAAGATGTCGTGCTTTCCATTGCGCAGTTGCTCGCTAAACGCCTGAAAAAAGAGAAGGGCTTTGACGTAAAACTGGTGCGCAATGACGATTTTTTCGTGCCTTTACGCAAGCGTGTGGAGATCGCCAGGCAGCATAGGGCCGACATGTTTATCTCGGTGCATGCCGACGCAGCCCCGCGCCTGACCGCTTCTGGCGCCTCGGTTTATTGTCTGTCTGAAGGTGGTGCGACATCGGCGACTGCGCGCTTTATGGCGCAGCGAGAGAATGGCGCGGACCTGCTCGGTGCGCCAAGTCTGCTTAACTTGAAAGATAAAGACCCGATGCTCGCCGGGGTGATCCTCGACATGTCAATGAATGCGACGATCGCCGCCAGTTTGCAGCTCGGCAGCACGGTGCTGAGCAGCCTTGCCGGTATCACCACTCTGCACCAGAAGCGTGTAGAGCAGGCCGGTTTTGCGGTGCTGAAATCGCCCGATGTACCCTCAATCCTGGTGGAAACCGGCTTCATTTCCAATGCGCGCGACAGTCAGCGTCTAGTCACCGCTCGGCATCAGCAAGCCGTGGCAGACGGTTTGTTTAAAGGATTGCAGCGCTACTTTGAAAAGAATCCCCCTGTCGACAGCTACCTGGCTTGGCAGCAAGAGCAGCAAAAGGCGCAGGTCTAACAGCCGGTAATCCGGCTGCAGGTGAACTTCGCGCTGCTACCGCCCGAGCTCGAGAACCGATTGATCGTCGTCCAGCCAACACGTCGTGTGTAGCCAACCCAGGCTTCGCCGTCAGAGGCGATGCCGGTGAAGAACGTTAGTTGGCCGAAACGGCTATTGGTTTGCGCCCAATAACGCTGGCCAGCCTTTTCAAACCCACGCAGATAAAGCGTGTTGCCGACGGTGTTGACGCTATAGGCGTTGCCCTCGCCATCGACGCAGGCCAACAGGTTTGCGCTGCGTGTGCAGGTCGCGAGCGTGGGCAGTTGTGCCATCGCATTTCCAGACAACAACAACCCAAGGCTCAGCAACGAGCATTTCAGCGCATTGTTCATCATGACTTCCGGGAGCGAGGTTGGCTCAGCTTCCTGCGGTTTATCGTTCAAGACAAGAGGAGGGCTGGTTTATTCATGTTGTTATACTATAACATAAAAAATAACCGAGCCTGAGCAGGCCGATTTCAAGCGTTTACTTTCAGCGAAAACCATCGCATGAAGCACAAAAACGCCAAGCGCCAGCAAAGCGCTAATCGGCTGCGATCTAAAGAGGATTATCCAATGTCAGCCGAATTGCCCGTCACCGTACTTTCAGGATTTCTTGGCGCCGGAAAGAGTACGCTTTTGAATTACGTACTACGTAATCGCAAGGGTCTGCGTGTCGCCGTCATCGTCAATGATATGAGCGAGATCAACATTGATGGCAGCGAAGTCCAGCGTGATGTCAGCCTTAACCGCGCTGAAGAGAAAATCGTCGAAATGAGCAACGGCTGTATCTGCTGTACGTTACGCGAGGACCTGCTGGAAGAAGTCAGCAAACTCGCCCGTGAGGGCCGCTTCGATTATTTGCTGATCGAATCCACCGGCATCTCCGAGCCACTGCCCGTGGCCGAAACCTTTACCTTCCGCGATGAGCAGGGCCAAAGCCTCTCCGACATCGCGCGTCTCGACACCATGGTCACTGTCGTCGACGGTGTGAATTTCCTGCCGGACTACCAGGCGGCGGAGAGTCTGGCTTCTCGTGGCGAGATCCTTGGCGAGGAAGACGAGCGCTCCATCACTGATTTGTTGATCGAACAAATCGAGTTCGCCGACGTGCTGTTGATCAGCAAGATCGACTTGATCAGCCAGTGCGAGCGAGAAGAGCTGATCGCCATCCTCAAACGCCTTAATGCCCACGCCGAAATCATCCCGATGGTGATGGGCGAGGTGCCGCTGGAGAAAATCCTCAATACCGGTCGTTTCGACTTTGAGAAAGCCGCGCAAGCACCCGGCTGGCTACAGGAGTTGCGCGGTGAGCATGTGTCGGAAACCGACGAGTACGGCATCGCTTCAACCGCGTACCGCGCGCGTCGTCCGTTTCATCCGCAACGCTTTTTCAGTTTCATCGATCGGCCGTGGCTGAACGGCAAACTGCTGCGCTCAAAAGGCTTCTTCTGGCTCGCGAGCAAACCCACCGACGCCGGTAGCTGGTCGCAGGCTGGCGGTTTGATGCGCCACGGTTTTGCCGGGCGCTGGTGGCGTTTTGTGCCGAAGGACCAATGGCCACACGATCAGGAAAGCACCGCAGCCATCATGGAAAACTGGACGCCGAGCGTTGGCGACTGTCGCCAGGAGTTGGTGTTCATCGGTCAGAACATCGATTTCCTGCAGCTTTCTGCCGAACTCGATGCCTGCCTGCTCACCGATGAAGAAATGGCCCTTGGCGTAGAGGGCTGGCGATTGCTGGCGGATCCGTTCGGCCCTTGGCACGAAGAGGCCGCCTGATGCTTGCACTCAAACTGCTGCAAAACCGTACCCGCCATCAACATCAAGGTCCGACGCCGAAAGCACTGGCACGGATTCTGGAAGACGACACCAACCTCGCTGTCTGGCAGCGTCAACTGCCTTTGCATATCAGCGAGTTTGCCCACTTGCTCCTGTCGCTCAACGAGCCTTTGGCGGAATCGCTGTGTCTGGAGTTACCGGATGAGGACGCGGAACCTGATCTTTCCGGTCTGGCCGTGGGCTTCCGCGATCTGGAGGGTTACGAAGGCTTTATCGCCGACCAGAAATGGTTAGTCAGTGCCTTCGCCTGCTTGCTCGGTGCGCGGCGTATTGGTCTGCGCCTGCGAGTGCTCGATAAAGCCATGTGCCCGCGCTTTCACGTTGATCACGTGCCGGTGCGGCTGATCACGACTTACGCCGGTGCCGGCAGCCAATGGCTCAAGGAGGGCGCGATGGATCGCAGTCAATTGGGGCAGGCCAACGCCGAACCCCAAGCGCAAATTGAGCAACTCAACAGCGGCGACGTCGCGTTATTGAAAGGCGAGAAATGGCACGGCAATGAAGGCTTCGGCCTGATTCACCGCTCGCCGCAACCGGGCGCGGGCGAGCGTCGTCTGCTACTGACGCTCGACTGGCTCGGCTGACGCCTCAAGGCTTGAGCCACAAACCCTGGCTCTGGCCTTCGCAGTACGGCTTCAGATACGCGGCATCCGTGGCGACGCCGTAATAGTGGATATCCTGGCGATAAGGCATATTGGCGACTCGCGCGTTGCTGCACACGCCAAACGCACCACTCGGGCATTGATCGACATACTGCACTTCGACTTTCTGTCCGGCCAGCGTTGGTTGGCAGAAACCGTCGTTGAACAGTTTTTCCGGAATATTGCGGTTCTGCTGGCAGACTTTGACATCGAGCCGCTCGCCCTGACTGTGCACCACGCAGGCCTGGGCCCACGCTTCGCTCGACAGCAGCGTCAACAGCAACGACCATCCCATCCAACGCATCTTTGAATCTCCCAAGAAAGCTCCCGGCCATGTTGCAGAACATTCCTACCCATGTCATTGCTGGCCCTTTGGGCGCCGGCAAGACCAGCCTGATTCGTCAGTTGATGACCCAGCGGCCGGCCGGCGAGCGCTGGGCGGTGCTGATCAACGAGTTTGGCCAGATCGGCCTCGATGCTGCACTGCTGACGAGCGACGCCGATGGTATCGCACTGGGCGAAGTGGCCGGGGGCTGCCTGTGTTGCGTCAATGGCGCGCCGTTTCAGATCGGCCTCGGGCGTTTGTTGCGCAAGGCAAAGCCGGATCGATTGTTCATCGAGCCTTCCGGGTTGGGTCATCCGGCGCAATTGATTAAACAGTTGAATGAGGCGCCGTGGCTGGGTGTACTGGCGGTGCAGCCGTGTGTTCTGGTGCTGGATGCTCAGGCGCTGGAAGCGGGGAAACCGTTGCCGGCAGCGCAACTGGAAGCCTTGGAAACCGCTGGCCTGCTGTTGTTGAACAAGGCTGAAAACCTTGATGACGGGGCCAAGGGAAAAATCGCCAGGCAGTTGCCGCCAGTGCCGTTGGTCTGGACTCGAGAGGCGCAATTAAGCCTGAGTGAACTGCCGGGCCTGGCCGCAAAAGCGGTCAACGGTGCGGAAAACCTGGCCGTACCCAAAGCATTAGGTCAAATGCCGACCGTCTGGACTGATCCGACGCTGCCGATTTGCCTGAGTCAGGCGCAGGAGGGGGGCTGGAGCATTGGTTGGCGTTGGCATCCGGGGCAGACGTTCGACAAGCTTCGCATTGCTGACTGGCTAGCCAGCCTCAATTGGCAGCGGGCGAAACTGGTTATCCACAGCTCGGAGGGCTGGGTGTCTGCGAATGCTTTGGATAATGCCGAGTTGATTTGGCAGGTCAGTGAGTGGCGAAAGGATTCGCGGATTGAGCTGATCTTCGTCGATCCGCAAAACATTGAAAAGCTGCAGCAGGGTTTGTCGGGGTGTCGGGACAGTTAGATCAAAAGATCGCAGCCTTCGGCAGCTCCTACATGCGATTCCCTGTAGGAGCTGCCGAAGGCTGTGATCTTTTGATCTTTAAGGCTTCCACTTGGTGTGTTCCTGGCGCCACTGGCTTAACTCGATGACTTCGGCGCGCGGCTTGTGCACTTCAACCACCGGTGGCGTGTCGTCGAACGGTGCCGGGTAGGGCGCCAGTTCGATCTGCGCACTGTGCGCGCCAAACTGGGTGATGGTGCCGTTATGGCGGGTTTCGCCGGTCACGGTGAACTCGAAGTTATACACCCGCGCCAGTCGTCGGCGACCGTTGGCGTCCTTGATGAAACCGATCTTCTTCAGGGCAACGTTGCCGTCGAGTAGCTCGACCCGCACGTTCAGACAATGCTGTTTGACCCGCTCCAGGGCGCGTTCGCGCAAGCCATGGTTGTGCCATAGCCACGCGCCGGCAGTGGCGAACAGTATCAGCACGAAGATGTTTTCCAGGGTCAGCATCAACATCGAACTCCAAAAGATAGCGTCAGCTTAACTGCGTCGCCGGTCTGTCGTACAGGCTGCGTTTCGTCGCATACTGCGCGGCTTGAATTTCAATCGTTTTACGGAATGACCCGAATGAAACGTACGCCTCATCTGCTCGCCATTCAGTCCCACGTGGTGTTCGGCCACGCCGGCAACAGCGCCGCGGTTTTTCCGATGCAGCGGGTCGGGGTCAATGTCTGGCCGCTCAATACGGTGCAGTTTTCCAACCACACCCAGTACGGCCAATGGGCCGGCGAAGTGCTGGCGCCGCAGCAGATTCCCGAGCTGGTCGAAGGCATTGCCGCGATTGGCGAACTGGGCAATTGCGATGCGGTGCTGTCCGGGTACCTCGGCAGCGCGGCGCAGGGCCGGGCGATTCTCAGCGGCGTCGAGCGCATCAAGTCGGTCAATCCGAAGGCGCTGTATCTGTGTGATCCGGTGATGGGCCATCCGGAGAAGGGCTGCAGCGTGCCGACCGAAGTCAGCGATTTCCTCCTGGACGAGGCGGCAGCCGTGGCGGACATCATGTGTCCGAACCAGCTGGAGCTGGACAGCTTTTCCGGGCGCAAGCCGCAATCGTTGTTCGATTGCCTGGCGATGGCGCGGGCACTGTTGGCACGCGGGCCGAAAGTGGTGCTGGTCAAACATCTGGACTATCCGGGCAAACCGGCCGATGGCTTTGAAATGTTGCTGGTGACAGCCGAAGGCAGCTGGCATCTGCGCCGCCCGTTGCTGGCGTTTCCGCGTCAGCCGGTGGGCGTGGGTGATCTGACATCCGGCCTGTTTCTGGCGCGGGTGCTGTTGGGTGACAGCCTGGTAGCCGCGTTTGAGTTCACGGCGGCGGCGGTGCATGAGGTATTGCTGGAGACTCAGGCGTGCGCCAGTTATGAGTTGCAACTGGTGCGGGCGCAGGATCGGATTGCGCATCCGCGGGTGAAGTTCGAGGCGACTGCGATCAGTTTGTAAGACCGCGTTGAATCCAATTGCGAGCAGGCTCACGCCTACAGGGAAACGAATTCCAATGTAGGAGTGAGCCTGCTCGCGATAGCGATTTCCTAACGCTACAAATCTCAGGCGTCGCCCTTGATCTCCTGATAGCGCTTCTCCAGCTCCTGACGAATCTGCCGACGCTGCTGCGCCTGCATATAACGACGCTTGTCTTCACTGTTCTGCGGTTGCAGCGGCGGCACGGCGGCCGGCTTGCGCTGGTCATCCACGGCAACCATGGTGAAGAAGCAACTGTTGGTGTGGCGTACCGAGCGTTCGCGGATGTTTTCGGTAACGACCTTGATGCCGACTTCCATCGACGTGTTGCCGGTGTAGTTGACTGACGCCAGGAAAGTCACCAGTTCGCCGACATGAATCGGCTCGCGAAAAATCACCTGATCCACCGACAGCGTCACCACGTAGCGGCCGGCATAACGGCTCGCGCAGGCGTAAGCCACTTCGTCGAGGTATTTGAGCAGGGTGCCGCCGTGGACATTGCCAGAGAAGTTGGCCATGTCGGGGGTCATCAGTACCGTCATCGACAGCTGGGCGTTTCCGGGTTCCATAACGTTCTCACGGATCAAGGCTGGTTGCTGGAAGCACCTCTGCGGGTGCCTGGTCGCTTTTCTAAAGCACCGTTATCGGGACGCCGGGCGACGGGCCGCCGTCACGCCGGGATCGATCTGTTTCCATATATTGCACCGCCTTCCAGGCGGAAGTCGCGGTGTTACCCTGCAAAAGCCCGCCTCAAGGGCAATTCCCACACCAAAAGCGGATTTTTACCTAGCTCGCTCAGACTTTTCTGACGTCTGCCCGCGAGCCTTGTCATTCAAGGAGCCCACGCCATGCATGCCATCAGTTTTATTCAGGACCTGGCAGTGATCATGTTGGTCGCAGGCGTGGTGACCGTGTTGTTTCATCGCTTCAAGCAGCCGGTGGTGCTCGGCTATATCGTCGCCGGCTTCATCATTGGCCCGCACACGCCGCCGTTTGGCCTGATCCACGACGAAGAAACCATCAAGACCCTCGCTGAGCTTGGAGTGATTTTCCTGATGTTCTGCCTCGGGCTGGAGTTCAGCCTGCGCAAGTTGTTCAAGGTGGGTGCCACGGCGTTTATTGCGGCGTTCCTCGAAATCGTCCTGATGATCTGGATCGGCTACGAAATCGGTCGCTGGTTCGACTGGAACACCATGGACTCGCTGTTCCTCGGCGCGATTCTGGCGATCTCCTCGACCACCATCATCGTCAAGGCGCTCAATGACCTGAAGATGAAGAACGAGCGCTTTGCGCAGTTGATCTTCGGCGTATTGATCGTCGAAGACATTCTCGGCATCGGCATCATCGCGCTGCTATCCAGCATCGCCGTCAGCGGCACGGTCAGTTCCGGTGAAGTGTTCTCCACGGTCGGCAAGTTGTCGTTGTTCATGATCGTCGCGCTGGTCATCGGCATTCTGTTGGTGCCGCGCCTGCTGGCTTACGTGGCCAAATTCGAAAGCAACGAAATGCTGCTGATCACTGTGCTGGGTCTGTGTTTCGGTTTCTGTCTGCTGGTGGTCAAGCTCGAATACAGCATGGTGCTCGGCGCCTTCCTGATCGGCGCGATCATGGCCGAGTCTCGGCAATTGCTGAAGATCGAACGGCTGATCGAGCCGGTTCGCGACCTGTTCAGTGCGATTTTCTTCGTGGCCATCGGCCTGATGCTTGATCCGATGATTCTGTTGCAATACGCGTGGCCGATCGCGGTCATCACCGTCGCCGTGGTGCTTGGCAAGATGTTGTCCTGCGGCCTCGGGGCGTTTATCGCCGGAAATGACGGACGCACCTCACTGCGCGTGGGGATGGGCCTGTCACAGATTGGCGAGTTTTCCTTCATCATCGCCGCGCTGGGCATGACCCTGCAGGTGACCAGTAACTTCCTCTATCCGGTTGCTGTCGCTGTGTCGGTGATCACCACGCTGCTGACGCCGTATCTGATTCGCGCGGCCGATCCGCTGTCGATCAAGTTGTCGGCGGCCGTGCCCAAGCGTCTCGGTCGCGTGTTGGGCATGTACGGCGAATGGTTGCGCAGTATCCAGCCGCAAGGCGAGGGCGCGATGCTGGCGTCGATTATCCGCAAGATCCTGCTCCAGGTCGGGGTCAATCTGGCGTTGGTGATTGCGATCTTCTTTAGCGGGGCGTTCTTTGCTGAACGCCTCTCGGCCTGGCTGCAAGACTGGATCAGCGATCCGAGCTGGCAGAAGGCGCTGATCTGGGGCGGGGCGTTGCTGGTTTCGCTGCCGTTTTTGATTGCGGCGTATCGCAAGCTCAAGGCGCTGTCGATGCTGCTGGCGGAGATGGGCGTGAAGCCGGAAATGGCCGGGCGTCACACGCAGCGAGTGCGTCGGGTGATCTCCGAAGTGATCCCGATTCTCTCGCTGCTGGTGATCTTCCTGCTGCTGGCAGCCTTGTCGGCCAGTATCTTGCCGACCAACAAGTTGCTGGTGCTGATCGCCGTCGTCGCGGCCGCCGTGGCGGCGCTGCTCTGGCGCTGGTTCATCCGCGTGCACACGCGGATGCAGGTGGCGCTGCTGGAAACCCTCGACAACCACAAGGAGTCGTCGGGGCATTGACCTGCCGGGGGCGGCTGGCCGATCAGCTTTCCAGCCAGACGTCCCGCGCCCAGTGCCACACCGATTCCCAGGTTTCCTCGGCAATCAATTCTTCTTCGGCTTGCCACAGCACCACTGTGCCGTCTTCTTCGACACAGTAGTAGTCGTCGCCGTCCTGACAGATTGGAATCAGGCTGCGATCAACCCCGGCATCCCAGGCGTTGGCGGCAACATCCGGCAAGTAGGTGTGGGATTGCGGGTCGGTGACAGTCACCGGTTCGAGGCTGCCATACACCACATCGCTGACGGTCAGCAAAAACTCTCTGAAGACAAACGGAATGTCGATGAACAGCTGTTCTTCGATTTCGACCAGCAGATCTTCGTCAGGCAATTCCAATGGAACCGGCACGGGTTCGTTGGCTTCACGCAGTTGTTCGATGATTTCTTCCACGTCCGGGATCCTCTTGCTTGAATGGCGCGGTTTATATGGGCCGGTTTATACAGTAGCTCGCTATAGATGCAACCGCGAAATAGAAAACCCCAGCCGAGGCTGGGGTTTTTATTACCGCAAGTGAAGCGTCGGGAGGGATCAGCCGTTCTGGCGGATACCGGCAACCAGCCAAGGCTGGTTCTCGCCCTGCGGACGCTCCATGTTCCAGCTTTCGCTGAACACTTCGCCCTGATCGAAGCGCGAAGTCTTCGACACACCGCTGAAGGTCAGGGTGGCGATGGTCTTGTCAGCACGGTCATCGACGCCATCCAGTTGAACCTGGAGGTTGTCGATGTAGGTCGACTGGAACGCGTCGCCCAGATCTGCACGCTCGCGCTTGAGGAACTCGAGCATTTGCGGGGTCACGAACTCGGCGATCTTGTCCATCTCGTTAGCGTCCCAGTGCTGCTGCAGCGCCTGGAAGTGGCTGCGTGCAGCTTCAAGGAAGTTCTGCTCGTTGAACCAGGCTGGCGCATTGATCACCGGACGAGCGGCAGCAGGTGCAGCCGAACCACCGAAGATCGAACCCATGGCAGCAGGCTTCTGCTCGAACACTTCACGCTGCATTGGTGCGCCGGCCGGAGCGAACTGCTCCTGCTGCTTGCGTCGACGTGCAGCGATGAAGCGGAAGATCACGAACGCGATCACGGCCATGATCAGGATGTCGAAGATCTGCATGCCCTGGAAGCCGCCGCCCATGAACATGGAAGCGAGCAGGCCACCGGCGGCGATACCGGCCAGAGGGCCGAGCCATTTCGAAGCACCGCCGGCCTTGGCCGCAGCGCCAGCGGCACCGGCAGCACCTGCGGTCGCAGCAGCGCCGCCGACACCTGGAGAAGATGGAGCCATTTGGCTGGTCTGGTGCGTCGGCGCAGCGCCGGCGCTTTTGCCACCACCAAAGCGCTTGGCGTTGGCGTCGAGGCTCATCGTCAGGCCGATGCACAACGCCATGGCGATGCTAAGAAAACGTTTCATAAAGGGAATTCCCGTTTGTGGAGACACGCGCGCCATGTTGCACAGCTGAAGTGTTACTGGCTAGCGAGAGAGTGTTTCGGGCTTTTGCCTGACAGGTTACGTTCAGCTCGGTCGGGGCAATAAGGCCATGTACATTTGGCTGTAGGAAACGGAGACAGGTTCAGTGGGAAAACGTGCTTAGCGACGAAACGCCAGCATCACCACACCGGCCGTGATCAGGCCGATACCTCCCCATTGGCGCAGGTCAAGTTTCTCACCCAGCAGGATCACGCCAAGCACCGCCACCAGCACTACGCTGAGTTTGTCCACCGGTGCGACCAGCGAGGCCGGGCCGACTTTCAACGCGCGGAAGTAGCACAGCCACGACGCGCCGGTGCCCAGGCCGGACAACAACAGGAACAGGTAGCTTTTGGCGGAGATTGATCCCAATGACTGATATTGGCCCGTTGCGTACAAAATCAAGGCCAGGCTGACCAATACCACGATCGTGCGCAGTAGGGTGGCGAAGTCGGAATTGACGTTTTCGATACCGACTTTGGCGAAAATCGCCGTCAATGCGGCGAAAGTGGCCGAGAGCAGGGCCCAGAATGTCCAGGAAGAAAAGAAGCCTGAGCCCATGGAAATGTCCTTGTTCGATTATCCACCGCCAAACCCTGTGGGAGCGAGCCTGCTCGCGAACGCCGCACCGCGGTCTATCAGATCAACCGCGGTGATTTCATTCGCGAGCAGGCTCGCTCCCACAGAAAAGCGAAATCGGTCTTAGATCGCTTCCAGCTTGGCGTAGCCGAGCATCAGCCACTTGCTGCCTTCGCTGAAGTTCACCTGCACCCGTGCCTGCGCACCGGCGCCCTCGAAGTTGAGGATCACGCCGTCACCAAAAATCGAATGGCGTACCGCCTGACCGAGGCTGAAACCCGTTTCCGGAATCTCGCTGCCACTGAACAGGTTGCTGCCGCTCATCGACTGATTACCGCCGAATGGACGGCTGACACTGTTCGACAGGCGCACTTCCTGAATCAGGCCCTTCGGTACTTCGCGTACGAAACGCGAAACCTTGTTGTAGGTTTCGCTGCCGTACAGGCGTCGGGTTTCAGCATAGGTCATCACCAGATTCTGCATCGCCCGGGTGATGCCGACGTAGGCCAGGCGCCGTTCTTCCTCAAGGCGCCCCGGTTCTTCCAGGCTCATCTTGTGCGGGAACAGGCCTTCTTCCATACCCACGAGGAACACGTAAGGGAATTCCAGACCTTTGGCGCTGTGCAGGGTCATCAACTGAATGCTGTCTTCATGCTCGTCGGCTTGGGTGTCGCCGGCCTCCAGCGAAGCGTGGCCAAGGAATGCCGCCAGTGGCGTCAGTTCTTCGTCCTCTTCGGTGTTCTCGAAGTTGCGCGCGGCGCTGACCAGTTCCTCAAGGTTTTCTACCCGTGCCTGACCTTTCTCGCCTTTTTCCGCTTCGTGGTAGGCAATGAGGCCGGATTGCTCGATGACGGTTTGTGTCATCAGGTGCAGCGGCATTTCCATGCACTTGGCGGCGAGGTTTTCGATCAGCTCGATAAACACACCCAGCGCACCGGCGGCGCGACCGGTCAGGCCTTTATTGGCGACCAGTTGGCGCATCGCTTCCCACATCGACACATCGCTGTGGCGCGCGTGATCGCGGATGGCCTCGACGGTTTTCTCGCCGATGCCACGGGCCGGCACGTTGATCACCCGTTCCAGCGCCGCATCGTTGCCGCGACCTTCGAGCAAGCGCAGATACGCCATGGCGTTCTTGATTTCCGCGCGCTCGAAGAAGCGCTGACCACCGTAGATACGGTACGGAATGCGCTCGCGCAGCAAAGCTTCTTCGAGAACGCGCGATTGGGCGTTGGAGCGGTACAAAATCGCGATATCGCTGCGGGCCAAGCCGGTTTTCAGCGCGCTTTCGATGGTTTCGACAACGTAGCGTGCTTCATCGTGTTCGTTGAACGCGGCGTACAGATTGATCGCTTCGCCATCGCCGCCGTCGGTCCACAGCTCTTTGCCCAGGCGTCCGGTGTTGTTGGCGATCAGGGCGTTGGCGGCCTTGAGGATGCCGGCGGTGGAGCGGTAGTTCTGTTCCAGACGAATGGTCACCGAATCCGCGAAGTCGGAAGAGTACTGATGAATGTTTTCGATCTTCGCGCCGCGCCAGCCGTAAATCGACTGGTCATCGTCGCCGACCACCATCAGGCTGTCGCCGCCCTTGCCGAGCAGGCGTAACCAGGCGTATTGCACGGCGTTGGTGTCCTGGAATTCGTCCACCAGAATATGCCGGAAGCGCTTCTGATAATGCGCCAGCAGGCCCGGGTGATCGCGCCACAAGTCGAGGGCACGCAGCAGCAGTTCGGAGAAATCGATAACCCCGGCACGCTGGCACGCCGCCTCGTAGGCCTCGTAGATTCCGCGCATGGTCGCCAGATACAAGTCGCCGCTGGCCTGAATATGTTGCGGCCGCAGACCTTCGTCTTTCTGGCCGTTGATGAACCACTGCGCCTGACGGGCTGGCCAGCGCTGCTCGTCCAGACCCAGCTCGCGGATCACCCGCTTGACCAGCCGTTGCTGGTCGTCGCTGTCGAGAATCTGGAAAGTCTGGCTCAGTCCGGCTTCCTGCCAGTGCGCCCGCAGCAAGCGGTGCGCCAGGCCGTGGAAGGTGCCGACCCACATGCCGGCCGGGTTGATACCCAGCAACTGCTCGATGCGATGACGCATCTCCGCAGCAGCCTTGTTGGTGAAGGTCACCGACAGAATGGAGTGGGGCGAGGCGTTTTCAACCTGGATCAACCAGGCGATACGGTGCACCAGCACTCGGGTTTTACCGGAGCCAGCACCGGCCAGGACCAACTGACGGCCAACGGGGGCTGCTACGGCCTGGCGTTGGGCATCGTTGAGGGAGTTCAGCAGAAGGGAGAGATCATCGCGCATCGG
Organism: Pseudomonas sp. AIG; assembly: GCF_977020205.1. NCBI lineage: Bacteria > Pseudomonadati > Pseudomonadota > Gammaproteobacteria > Pseudomonadales > Pseudomonadaceae > Pseudomonas > Pseudomonas sp. AIG. Next base: position 31,109 of record NZ_CDROCK010000002.1, read on the forward strand.
GGCATTCTAGGGTGCGCCGCAGGCCCGGGCAAACCGAGCTTTGCATTAGCCGATGAAAGTCCTGTCGATGACGACCGGTCAGTCACTGGCTACAAGCATCGGCCCGCCGCGCTCCGAGGGTTTTACCGGTGCCAAAGGGTGGAAAAGTTTCGCTGAAATTGTGATCTGGAGCAGTTTGGCAACGGGAGCTGCTTGTGTATGCTCCGTCCACGTTTCGGGCGCACGCCCTCCTTATAAGAACAAGAACGTTGCCCATGACCCTCAGCTCTGAACTGTCGGGCCCCTCCGTGGAACCCCGGGTTATCCGCAAGCACTATGCCGTCGAAATGGCGGTCGAGCGTACGCGTCTGCTGTATCAGGGCTCGTTGTTGCCCACCCTGTTTATGTTGATCAATGGTCTGGTCTGCGCCGCTTTGCTCTGGAGCCCGCAGCGCTACTTTGTGGTCAGCGTCTGGCTGGTGTGGTTGTTGTCGCTGGTGGCGTTGCGGGTGATTCAGGTCGCCGCGTTCGACTCGGCGATCCCTGACCGTCAGGCGCAGCCGATCTGGCGGCGGATGTTTCTGCTTGGCTCAACCATGACCGGCCTGACGCTGGCCGGTGCCGGCATTGCCCTGGTGCCCGCCGACAACTTCATGCAGCAAGCCTGGGTGTTCGGCCTGATCGGCGCTGCAACCCTCTCGGCCAGCGTTGCCTACGCGGTGAGCCTGCCGGCGTTTCTCTCCTTTACCTTGCCCTGTCTGCTGCCGGCGATCGGCTTTCTGTTCTGGGGCGGCGATGAGCAGGCACGCGGCTGGGGCTGGCTCGGGTTGATCCTGCTCGGCTCGCTGAGCGTGGTCGCGTGGCAGGTCAATCGCCTGATTGATCGCGGCTTGCTGCGGCGCTTTCAGAATCAGCATTTGATCGAACACCTGCAACAGACGCAGTTGCGCAGCGAGCAGCTCAATCTGGAGCTGGCCAAGGAAATCGACCACCGGCGCTGTGCCGAGGGCAAGTTGCGTGAAGCACAGGTCGAACTCGAAGACCGCGTTGCTCAGCGCAGCCGAGAACTGGACGCTGCCAATCAGGCCCTGAGCAAAAGCGAGGCGCGGCTGGCGCTGGCGTTGAAGGCCAGCGAGTTGGGGCTGTGGGACTGGAACCTGCAAACCGACGAAGTCCACCACACGCAGATTCAGGAGTTGTTCGGCCTCGCTCCGGAATACGTCACGGCGCTGTTGCGCGACCTCAAGCCACGTCTGCATCCAGACGATGTGCCGACGCTGAAATACGCGTTGATCGAGCATTTGAAGGGCCGCACCGAGGACTACCAGATCGAATACCGCGTGCGTCACAGCGATGGCCACTGGGTGTGGATCGAGGACCGGGGCCGCGCGGTAGAGCGCAGCGACAGCGGCCGGGTGATCCGCATGGTCGGCACCCGCCGCGACATCAGCGCCAGCAAAAGCCTCGAAGAGCAGCAGCGCCTGGCGGCGACCGTATTCGAAGCGGCCAGTGAAGGCATCGTGATTCTCGACCCGAATTACGCGCTGATCGCAATCAATCAGGCGTTCAGCCGCGTCACCGGCTACGACATCGAAGACATGCTCGGGCGCAACGTCGTCGAATTGCCGTGCAGCCGCGATGCCCGCCGTCATTATGTGGCGATCCGTCACGCTTTGGAGCAGCACGGCAGTTGGCAGGGCGAACTGGTGGAAACGCGCAAGAACGGCGAACTGTATCCGCAGTGGCTGCAACTCAATGCGGTGCGTGATGGTCGGGGAAATGTCAGTCACATTGTCGGCTTCTTCGCCGATCTTTCAGCGCGGCGTGAATCCGAAGAGCGCATGCGTTATCTGACTCATTATGACGAACTGACCGGGTTGGCCAACCGCTCATTGTTCCGCGAACGCTTGCACGAAGCGCATCAGCGTTCGCGTCAGGGCCGACGCAGTCTGGCGTTGCTGCACATCAACCTGGATCGCTTCAAGCTGCTCAACGACAGCCTCGGCCATGAGATTGCCGACCAGTTGCTGCAGAAAATGGCGCGCCGCCTGGTCAACGCCTTGCCGGAAGCGGACACCATTGCCCGATTGTCCGGTGATGAATTTGCGGTGCTGTTCGATGCCTACGGCAATCTGTCGAGTCTGGCCCGGGTGGCCACGCGGTTGTCGGCCAAGCTGCGCTTGCCGCTGACCGTGGAAGGCCATGAACTGGTGGTCAGCGCGTCGATGGGCATCAGCATGTTGCCGGACAACGCGCGGGAAATTTCTGCGCTGGTCAGCCAGTCGAACATGGCCATGCAACATGCCAAGCACCTCGGCGGCAACAGCTTCCAGTTCTACACCGACAGCCTGCAGGCCAGCACCCTTGAGCGTTTGCAACTGGAAAACCAGTTGCGTAAAGCCATCGAAGACAAGCAGCTGAAAGTGTTCTATCAGCCCAAGCTGTGCCTGGAAACCGGACGCGTGAATGCGGCGGAAGCGTTGGTGCGCTGGGATCATCCGACCATGGGCCGGGTGCCGCCGGGAGACTTCATCGGGCTGGCCGAGGAAACCGGACTGATCGGGCCAATCGGCGAATTCGTTCTGCGTCAGGCTTGCTGGCAGGCTTGCGAATGGCAGCGCCAGGGGCTGGAGCCGATCCGCGTTTCGGTGAACCTGTCGGTGCATCAATTGCGCCAGGGCAAGCTGGTCAGTCTGGTGCGGCAAGTGCTGGAGGAAACCGGGCTGGCGCCGCACTACCTCGAACTGGAACTGACCGAAAGCCAGTTGCTCGACAGCGTCGAACACATCATCGCGACCTTCCAGCAATTGCGTGATCTGGGGGTGAAACTGGCGATCGACGACTTCGGCACCGGCTATTCGTCGTTGAGTTACCTCAAACGTATTCCGGTGGATTACGTGAAGATCGATCAGGCGTTCATTCGCGGGTTGGGTGAGGGCAGTGAAGATGCGGCGATCACTCGCGCGATCATTGCCATGGCTCACGGGCTGTCACTGAAAGTAGTGGCTGAAGGCGTCGAGCGACAGGATCAGCTGGAGTTTTTACGCGCCGAGCGTTGCGATGAGGTGCAAGGCTATCTGATCAGCCGCCCGGTGGAAGCTGCCAGTCTGGCCGGGCTTTTGCGTAATCAGGAAAAACCGCTTTAAGGGCTACATGCACCCCATCGCGCCTGATATGGGGACATGGAGTTACGCATTGAGCAGGCAAAAAGCCAATTCATGTAGTATAACTACAAGCGTGCTACATCCTTGCCCATAAGAAGAGTCCAGCCCCTTGAATCTGCTGCAACACATCGCCCAATCACGTCACCTGTTACGCAAGTCGGAGCTCAAGGTCGCCGACCACGTGCTGCTTGACCCTGCGGCGGTGATGCACAGTTCCATGGCCGACCTGGCCCACAGTGTCGGCATCAGCGAGCCGACCATCGTGCGCTTCTGTCGCGCCATCGGTTGCTCCGGTTTTCAGGATCTCAAACTCAAACTGGCGCAAAGCCTCGCGGCCGGTGCCAGCTTCGGTCAGTTCGCGATCCATGAAGACGATTCGGTTGCCGATTACAGCCTGAAGATTTTCGACACCACGTTGCACACCCTGATGGAGGTTCGCGAGAAGCTCGATCCGATCGAGTTGCAGCGTGCGGTGACACTGATGTCGCAGGCGCAGCGGGTCGAGTTCTACGGCTTTGGTGCATCGGGTGCAGTGGCAGCGGATGCACAGCACAAGTTCTTCCGTTTGCTGCTGACGGCGGCGGCGTATTCCGATCCGCACATGCAGGCGATGTCGGCGGTGACGTTGAAGCCGACCGATGTGGCGATCTGCATTTCCCAGTCGGGGCGTTCCAAGGATCTGCTGATCACCGCCAATCTGGTGCGCGAGAGCGGCGCTTCGCTGATTACCTTATGCCCGAGTCAGACGCCCCTAGCCGAATTGTCGACGGTCAATCTGGCGATCGATGTGCATGAAGACACCGAAATCTATACGCCGCTGACCTCGCGCATTGCGCATCTGGTGGTGATTGATGTGCTGGCGATGGGCGTGGCCATGGCGCGCGGGCCGAGCTTGGTTAACCACCTCAAGAGCGTGAAGCGCAGTTTGCGCAGCCTGCGCTTGTCGCCTAAGGCCGCCAAAGCTCTGGATGACTGATGACTCACGTCATCCAAGGTCGTTCCGACCTTAATCGCGAGCAGGCTCGCTCCCACATTTGATCTCGGTATGACACAGAATTTGTGTTCACAGAAGATCCCTTGTGGGAGCGAGCCTGCTCGCGAAGGCGTCCTCAAAAACACCGCAAGTTTCATCGCACTGTCATCCCCGCGCAGCCAAACCGTCATCCCCGCCGCCTATCGTGAAACTCCCGTCATCGCCTTGGGAGACTCGAAATGGCTCAGCCTTACGAAGAACGCAACAGCGCCGCGAAAACCCGTCGTCAGCAAGAAGACCAGCGCCGCATGGAATTTCGCCGCGCTATCGAAGATCGCTTCGAACTGCGCCAGCTTCAGGCCGAAATCGGCGACTTTCCCGAGATCACTCACTGGCAGGCAGCGACCGCAGCTTCCCGTCGAAGCGCTCAACCAGCGCGCTGATCTGCACCCGTTCGCTGCGGATAAACGCCAGGAAGGCGTGTGCTACCGGTGACAAGCGTTTGGCTTTGGCTTGCACCAGGCACCAACTGCGCAGCAGCGGCAGTTCTTCGACCGGCAACTCGACGAGTCCGCCGGTCGCCAGTTCCAGGTTCAGGGCATGGCGTGTCAGCAGCGCCAGGCCCAGACCCGCTTGCACGCATTCACGCTGCGCTTCGGCCGAGGCCACTTCCTGGGTCTGGGTGAAGTGCACGCGCTTCTCCTTGAAATACTCCTCGCAGGCCAGTCGCGTACCCGATCCCGGCTCGCGGACCAGCAGCGTGTACGGTTCAAGATCCTGCAAGCGCAGCGGGCCCATGTGCGCCAATGGATGATCCGGGCGCGCCACCGCGACAATCGGGTTGTTGAGGAACGGCAGGAATTCCAGGCCCATGTCCTGCGGCACCATCGACATGATCACCAGATCGTCGCGGTTGTCCGAGAGCCTGCGGATCACTTGGCCACGGTTGACCACAGTCAGTTGCAGATTCACTTCCGGATGCTGGCGTTTAAACGCGGCGAACAGGTGCGGCACGAAATATTTGGCGCTGGATTCCACCGCCAGTTTCAGCTGACCCTGCAGCGAACCCTGCATGTCTGATAGCTGCATATCGAGGTTTTCCAGGCGTCCGAAAATGTCCCGACTGGCGCGCTGGAGCGCTTCGGCCGCCTCGGTCATGTAGAGTTTTTTGCCGACATAATCGAATAATGGCTGGCCGATCAGCTCTTCGAGCTGACGAATCTGTAGGCTGACGGCCGGTTGTGTGAGGGACATTTCCTCGGCTGCGCGGCTGTAAGAGCGTAAATCACACACTTCGTTGAAGATCTGCAATTGACGCAATGTCATACGCATCAAGGACTTACGCATTTTTTACAGGCTCTGACGGCTGGCGGATGCTTCAACTATAAGTCTTTACTTATGCCTGACCCAATTTTTATTCATTTTTGTTAATCCTTCATGAGCGCTAGTGTGGACCTGCGACTAAATTGAAACATTTGGTCACGCGTCGACCTGGGTCTAGCAGGTCGTGGTGCCACCGGCTCAAGGGAACCTCCAAGTGATAACAAAGATCCTGATCGCCAACCGTGGTGAGATTGCCGTACGAATCGTGCGAGCCTGCGCCGAAATGGGCATTCGCTCGGTTGCGATTTTTTCCGACGCCGACCGTCATGCGCTGCATGTGAAGCGAGCGGATGAGGCCCATAGCATCGGTGCCGAGCCACTGGCCGGTTATCTGAACCCGCGCAAACTGGTGAACCTGGCGGTTGAAACCGGCTGTGATGCACTGCACCCCGGTTACGGTTTCCTTTCGGAAAACGCCGAGCTGGCTGATATCTGCGCCGAACGCGGGATCAAATTCATTGGCCCTTCGGCAGAAGTCATTCGCCGCATGGGCGACAAGACCGAAGCGCGCCGCAGCATGATCAAGGCCGGTGTGCCGGTGACGCCGGGCACCGAAGGCAACGTCGCTGATATCGAAGAAGCCTTGGCCGAGGGCGACCGCATCGGTTACCCGGTGATGCTCAAAGCCACTTCCGGTGGTGGCGGTCGTGGTATCCGTCGCTGCAACAGCCGCGAAGAACTCGAACAGAATTTCCCTCGGGTGATTTCCGAAGCAACCAAGGCCTTCGGTTCTGCCGAAGTGTTCCTGGAAAAATGCATCGTCAATCCCAAGCACATCGAAGCGCAGATCCTCGGCGACAGCTTCGGCAACGTCGTGCACCTGTTCGAGCGTGATTGCTCGATTCAGCGTCGCAACCAGAAGCTCATCGAAATCGCCCCGAGCCCGCAACTGACCCCGGAACAGCGCGCCTACATTGGCGACCTGTCGGTGCGTGCGGCGAAGGCTGTGGGTTACGAGAACGCCGGTACTGTGGAGTTCCTGCTCGCCGAGGGCGAGGTGTACTTCATGGAGATGAACACCCGGGTTCAGGTGGAACACACCATCACCGAAGAAATCACCGGGATCGACATCGTCCGCGAACAGATTCGCATCGCCTCCGGCCTGCCGTTGTCGGTGAAGCAGGAAGACATTCAGCACCGTGGTTTCGCCTTGCAGTTCCGTATCAACGCCGAAGACCCGAAGAACAACTTCCTGCCGAGCTTCGGCAAGATCACCCGTTACTACGCCCCCGGTGGTCCGGGCGTGCGCACCGACACAGCGATCTACACCGGCTACACCATTCCGCCGTTCTACGACTCGATGTGCCTGAAGCTGGTGGTCTGGGCGCTGACCTGGGAGGAGGCGATGGACCGTGGCCTGCGTGCGCTGGACGACATGCGCCTGCAAGGCGTGAAGACCACTGCCGCGTACTACCAGGAAATCCTGCGCAACCCGGAATTCCGTAGCGGCCAGTTCAATACCAGCTTCGTTGAAAGCCACCCTGAACTGACCAACTACTCGATCAAGCGCAAACCCGAAGAGCTGGCCCTGGCCATCGCCGCCGCCATCGCCGCCCACGCAGGCCTGTGAGGAATACAACAATGTCCAAGAAGATCTTCGTTACCGATACCATCCTGCGCGACGCTCACCAATCGCTGCTCGCCACCCGCATGCGCACCGAAGACATGCTGCCGATCTGCGACAAGCTCGACAAAGTCGGCTACTGGTCGCTGGAATGCTGGGGCGGCGCGACGTTCGACGCCTGTGTTCGCTTCCTGAAGGAAGATCCGTGGGAGCGTCTGCGCCAACTGCGCGCGGCGCTGCCTAACACCCGCCTGCAAATGCTTCTGCGCGGGCAGAACCTGCTCGGCTATCGTCATTACAGCGACGACGTGGTCAAAGCCTTCGTCGCCAAGGCGGCGGTGAATGGCATCGACGTGTTCCGCATTTTCGACGCGATGAACGACGTGCGTAACCTGCGCGTGGCCATCGAAGCAGTGAAAGCTGCCGGCAAACATGCCCAGGGCACCATCGCTTACACCACCAGCCCGGTGCACACCATCGATGCGTTCGTGGCGCAAGCCAAGCAAATGGAAGCCATGGGCTGCGACTCCGTGGCGATCAAGGACATGGCTGGTCTGCTGACCCCGTACGCCACTGGCGAACTGGTGCGTGCGTTGAAAGCCGAGCAATCGCTACCGGTGTTCATCCACTCGCACGACACGGCGGGTCTGGCGACCATGTGTCAGCTCAAGGCGATCGAAAACGGCGCCGACCACATCGACACCGCGATCTCCAGCTTCGCGTCGGGCACCAGCCACCCGGGCACCGAGTCGATGGTCGCTGCACTCAAGGGCACCGAGTACGACACCGGCCTGAACCTCGAGCTGCTGCAAGAGATTGGCCTGTACTTCTACGCCGTGCGCAAGAAGTACCACCAGTTCGAAAGCGAATTCACCGCCGTCGACACCCGCGTGCAAGTCAACCAGGTGCCGGGCGGGATGATCTCCAACCTCGCCAACCAGTTGAAAGAGCAGGGCGCCCTGAACCGCATGGCCGAAGTGCTGGCGGAGATCCCGCGTGTGCGTGAAGACCTCGGTTTCCCGCCGCTGGTGACCCCGACCTCGCAGATCGTCGGCACTCAGGCGTTCTTCAACGTGCTGGCCGGCGAGCGCTACAAGACCATCACCAACGAAGTGAAGCTGTACCTGCAGGGCGGCTACGGCAAAGCGCCGGGCGTGGTCAACGAAAAACTGCGTCGTCAGGCCATCGGCAGCGAAGAAGTTATCGATGTGCGTCCGGCCGATCTGCTCAAGCCGGAAATGACCAAGCTGCGCGCTGACATCGGCGCACTGGCCAAGTCGGAAGAGGACGTGTTGACCTTCGCCATGTTCCCGGACATCGGCCGCAAATTCCTCGAAGAACGTGCCGCCGGCACCCTGACCCCTGAAGTGCTGCTGCCAATTCCTGAAGCGGGCGGTGTAACGAAGGCGGGCGGCGAAGGCGTACCGACCGAGTTCGTCATCGATGTGCACGGTGAAACCTACCGCGTCGACATCACCGGTGTCGGCGTCAAGGCTGAAGGCAAGCGTCACTTCTACCTGTCCATCGACGGCATGCCGGAAGAAGTGGTGTTCGAACCGCTCAACGAATTCGTCAGCGGTGGCAGCAGCAAGCGCAAACAAGCCTCGGCGCCGGGCCACGTCAGTACCACCATGCCCGGCAACATCGTCGATGTGCTGGTCAAGGAGGGCGACACCGTCAAGGCCGGCCAGGCTGTGCTGATCACCGAAGCGATGAAGATGGAAACCGAAGTCCAGGCAGCGATTGCCGGCAAGGTCACTGCGATTCATGTGGCCAAGGGTGATCGGGTCAATCCGGGCGAAATCCTGATCGAGATCGAAGGCTGAGATAACGGCCGCGATCCAACGCTTTAAACCTCGGGGGGGCATGTGCTCCCCTTTTTTTTGCGTTTTTTTGATCCTGTAGGAGCAGCCTTCGGCAGCTCCTACAAAGAATGTTGTGTCAGTTAGAACGCCATGCGCCATTGGCCCATCACGCCGTGGGTGCGGCTGTCAGTGGCCATTTCACCGGTAAGACCCACGCCGACAGAGTGATTGGCTGACAGACCAAGATCGAGGCCGGCATCCACCGACAGGCTGTTTCGATCCAGCGCTGCACCGGCAACCTCAAACCGCTTGCCACCCTTGACCAGTTGCTGGCGGGTGCCGCTTTCGATCTCGCCAAAGGTGTGTTTCCAGCCGGCACTGAATCGCGGCGTCAGCGTCATGCCGTTATCCAGTCGAGTGATTTTCGCCGTACGCAGGCCGAAGGTGCTGCTGAGGTTGTCGCGGGTTTGCCCAAAGACTTTCAGCGCCGCATCCCCACCTTTTTCGCTGTAGCTGTCGCGCTGGTAGCGCTGATAGCCGAGGCTGGCGAACGGTTCGAGCGTTGCGTTGTGCCGGCCAACATTGACCGCCAGTTCGGCAAAGGCTTGCTGGGTGTTGGCGTCGTAGCTGCCCTTGAGGCGGTCGCTGAACCCGTTGAAGGCTACTCGCCGCTTGCTGTCACCGTCATGGCTGGCATAGGTCGCTCCGAGACGCAGTGAGAACGGTCCGTCCTGACGCACGGCGTAGGCACCGAGGTGCCAGCTGTCGAGATCGCCATCGTATTGCCGGGCATCGAGTCGGGTTTGCGATTTACCGCCGACCAGGCCGATATGCCATTGCTCGTCGAGCCGCCAGTCGGCGCCCATGACCAGACCCTGGGTCGCGTGTTTGAGGGTGCTGTCGAACTCGCGATCGACCTTGCCGCCATGGCCGAGCGCCTGAATCCACACCCGTCCGGAATCGGCGCCGCCGGCGGCCTGACGCGGTGAATTGCCGGAGTAGGCAGAGCCGTAACGGCTGTTCAGTTGCTGCATGGCCGAGAGCATGCTTGCGCTCACCGGAGTGATGCTGCTCAGCGTGGCTTTGGCGAGGTTGGCGTTGCTGCCGGCGGCGAGCTGTTCGATGGCGACGGGGGCGGTGGTTTTGTCACTGGTCAGCAACGCGGCGACTGCTGCGTTTGTGGGTTTAAGTGGCGCAGGAGCGGGCTGTTCGGCGGTCTCGTTAACTTGCGCAGTCAGAGGTTCGTCCTGCACTGGCGATGGGGCGGACTCTGCAACGAGAGTCGATGCTGACGTCGGAACTGGAACTGGAACTGGAACTGGAACTGGTGCGGATGCCGTCAATGGCGTTGGCGTTGCGAATGGCGCAGGCGCTTGTGGTTCGACAATGCTGTCGGCAACTGCACGACCGTTGGTAGTTGTGGCAACGCTCGCAAGCGGCTCACCGTTACGGGCGTAAGTCAGTCCGACGGATTTTTTGTTGTATTGAGGTGTGGCTGTCATGAAGGCCAGGTCGTTCACAATCGTGCCGAATTTACCTTCTACGCTGCCAGCTTCGATGATTTTGTACTGGCGGCTTGATGGGTACTCCCCCGAAGTAGCGACAATTTTCAGGGTGGCATCATCAAGCTTGGCTGCACCATCGACCTTGATCGTCTGACTGCCGACAGGACTGACCTCATAAGCCAGTTCGGCGTTTGGGGAAAAGCTCAGGTTGCCTTTCACCCGCGGACTGCCGTGCAATTCATTGACCGTGAGCAGGCCATTCACGTGCAGATTTCCTACCGTACCCTTGCCCGCAAAACTGCCTCCTTTCTCTACTTGTACGTTGCCCTTGATACTTCCCCTGTTGAAAAGCTTGCCGGCGCTAATCGCGCCTCCCTCTATGGCGCCCAGGTTTGTCAGCGTACCGCTGGGCTCTACCAACACGCCTTCCTTGAAGTCTCCCTTGCTGCTTATCGTCCAGTCTCCCTGGACGAGATGCAATCCATTGAGATTACGGGTGTCTTTTAGCGTGCCGCCGTTAGAGGCATTCACTACCAATACGTTTTTCCCCTCGCCGCCATCTAACCGCCCACTGACGGAGGCGCCGTCATTGAGAACGATCAAATCGTTGACTGCTGCACCTTGGAAAGTACTTTCGGGTGTATCGAGCACGATGGGCACAGTGTTTTTATCGCCAATAAAACGCTGAATACTTTCGAGAGCCTCCTGATATGAGCCGATTTCTGGCAGCTCCGGCACGTTTATGTCGGGGAGTGACTCGGCTACGTCAGGCTGCTGCTGAGCGTTAGCAAGCTGTAAACCGCCAAGTGCCAGCGCAACGGCTAGAGCCAAATATTTCGGTGCGAATTTGTGTTGAGCAGACATTCAGTTTGATCTCTGTTGATGGGAGACCAAACTTTATTGATGCACCGAAAAATCCGATGTCGGCTGCTTCCCGTAGGCTTGCAGGCGACATCGCATCGTTTTGTAGAAAATGACCGCGAGATCCGCAACCAGGATTTTTACTCGGCCGCAGCGGCTCCTTTTCCTACGGCCATTCAAGACCCCGCCGGCTGTTCAGCCCTCAAAAACTCATCTGCCACTGACCAATCAACCCGTGGTTGCGGCTGTTGCTGCCGATCTCACCGCTGTATCCCACACCCAGCGTATGCCGCGCGGAAATCCCCACATCGAGGCCGGCTTCCAGCACCAGGCTGTCACGATCCAGCGAGCTGCCATCGACACTGAACGCCGTGCCGCCAGTCACAAACGCCTGACGCGTCGAGCTGCCGACATCGCCGTAGGTGTGTTTCCAGCCAGCGGCCATGCGCGGGGTCACGCTCATGCCGTTGTCCAGGCTGCTCAAGTGCGCCAGGCGCAGGCCGAAGGTGCTGCTGAAGTTGTCTTGGGTCTGGCTGTCGACTTGCAGCGCGGCGGCGCCACCTTTTTCCTTGTAGCGGTCGCGGTGGTAGCGCTGATAACCGAGATTGGCGAACGGCTCGGCGCTGAGCCGGCCGCTGCCCATGGCGTAGCCGAGTTCGGCGAGGGCTTGCTGGCTGTCGGCGTCGTAGTCGCCTTTCGGGCGGTCGCTGAAACCATTGAAGGCGATGGTGCGTTTGCTTTCACCTTGATGACCGCTGTACGCCGCGCCGAGGCGCACGGCGATCGGGCCATTCTGATGCAGCGCGTAGACGCCGGCATGCCAGCTCTCTACGTTGCCGTCGACGCCGGTCGCATCCAGATCGGTTTTTGAATAGCCGCCCAGTACACCCAGGCGCCATGCCGGATTCAGTGACCAGTCGGCGCCCAGCACACTGCCCTTGGTGCGTTGCTCCAGACCACTGCTGCCGTGTTCGCCATCGAGCTTGCCGTAGCCGCCGATGCCTTGCAGCCAGAGCCGGCCGCGCGCGTTCGGATCATTCAGATTGCGCGTTTCGGACGGCACGCCATTGGCTGCCAGCACGGGGGTGTCGCGTTGATCGAGACCGACCATCAAACCCGGGCTGCCGCCCATTTGCTGCATCGCCGAGAGCATGCTGGTGCCGACCTGACTGCTGGCGCCGAGGGTGGCGCTGGTCAGGCTGGCGTTGCTGGCGCCGGCCAGTTGTTCGATTGCAGCGCCGGCGCTGTTTTGGCTGGTATTGAGCAAGGCGTTGTACAGCGCACTGTTTTTGCCGATCGAGGCCAGGCTGTTGGCGGCGTTTGTACCGTTGCCGGTCGTGGCGAACGCATTGAAGGCCACGTCATTGCGGGTGTAGGTCAGGTCGACCTGGGTGGGCGTGTAGGCGAGGGTCGGCGTCAGGAACGCATAGTCGCTGGTGACTTTGCCGAAGGTGCCGTTGACCTGCGCCGCTTGCAGCACGGTGTAATGGCTCTGCCATGGATACGTGCCGCTGCCGGGATTTACCGCGAGCGTTGCGCCATTGAGACTGGCGATGCCGCCGACCTGTACCGGCGCGCTGCTGCCATCGGCATTGACGCCGTAGGCGAGGGTGGCGGTGCTGGCCATGTTCAAATCGCGAACGATGGTTGCGCGACCGAGGTGGGTGTCGGTGCGCAATGTGCCGTTGACGGTGAGGCTGCCCACCGAACCGCCACCGGCATACACACCGCCTGCGTCGACGCTCAGGTTGCCGACGATGCTGCCTTGGTTGACCAGTGTTGCGCCGTTGCGCACCGCGCCGCCGTCGCTGAAATCATCATGGCTGGTCAGCGTCCACGCGCCTTGCTTGACCTCCAGCCATTCGAAGTTGCGACTGGCGCCGAAGCTGCCACCGGCCGCGTCATCCATCACCACCCGGTCGTAACCGCTGCCGCCATCCACCACGCCGACAAAGCGACTGCCATTGCGCAAGCTCAGACTGTCGTTGCCGGCACCCAGATCCAGCGCCAGGCCATTGCTGCCGCTGATCGTGCCGCCGTTGATGACGCTGTCGGCGAATTCACCGACGAACTTCACGCCGAAACCGTTGAGACCTTGGATGGTGCCGAAGTTTTCCAGAGTGGTCGCCGCCAGTCCGGAGCCGCCACTGCCATCGTCGACCAGAATGGCGCTGTCGGCACCGCTGATCAAAGCATTACTGGCGTTGAGAATGTAGCCACCACCGAGGGCAATACCTTCGCTGCCGTTGGCGAAACCGCCCTTGTCGACACCACCCGCACCGACGCCTTGAATGGTGCCGTAGTTTTCGATGTGGGCGATCTTGTCGATGTCCACGCCATCGCCGTCACCGTTCGCTTGCAAGCCTGAGTAAGCGCCAGTAATGGTGCCGTGGTTGATCACGGTGCCATCGCCATCGGAACCGAAGCCGGAACCATTACGGCCGGTGATCTGCCCGTAGTTGATCAGCGTCGCGCCGAGATCGGTGGTGATGCCGTGACGTCCAGCGGAAATCACCCCGTAGTTGGTCACGCTGACACCGCTCGCGGAATCGATATCGATGCCGTCGAATTTCTCGTCGGCATTGTGCGAATCGCCGGTGGAAATCTCGCCGTAGTTAGTGATCGTCGCGTTGGCGCCGGTCTTCATGCCGTCGCTGGCGTCGCCGCGAATCAGCCCGCCGACGCGGTTGATGATGGTGGTTTTCACGCCGTCACTGCGTAGCGCATCGAGGTCCAGACCCTGGCCGGTGGTGGAGCGGATCACCCCGCTGTTATCGATCAACAGACTGCCGCTGACGAAATTGCTGTCGATGCGCAAAGCGTCGTTGGCGCCGAGAATCTGCCCGCCGCTGCGGTTGTAGATGGTGTAGTTGCGTGCCTTGCTCAGGTCGCCGCTGCTGTCGATCGCGCGGCCCCCCGTGGAAATGATTTTGCCCGCGTTATCGATCACTACACCTACGCCGCTGGTGCTGTCCTTCAGGCTTACCGTTTTGCCACTGTTGATGATGCTGCCGGGTGCGGAAATCGTCAAAGTGTCGCTGCCACCCAGCGTTTGTGCTGCCGTGGTGGCGGTGTCGATCTGCACGGTTTTGCCGTGGGCGGTGGTGGCGGTGATCAACAGGGCAATGGCGAGGGACAGACGCTGGGGCGGGAACGGCATGAGTGGACGGCCTTCTTGTTATAAGCGGGCCGTCCTGTATAGCGAAGGGTTTTTACAGAATGATGTCTTTGAGGTGATGAGTCACTGATCGCGACGCACGTAAGCCTTGCCGTAATGCCGCTCCATGCGCGCCTGAATCAACTCCAGGCCAATCGACATCAACCAGTAAATGATGGCCGCCGTCGTCAGCATTTCGATGTAGCGGTAGCTTGAGCGCCCGTATGACTGGGCGAGAAACATCACTTCCCAGACGCCCATCACCGAAATCAGTGACGAGTCCTTGAGCATCGAGATGAACTGGTTGGTCGTGGGCGGGATGATTGTGCGCATGGCTTGCGGCAGGGTGATGCGCCAGAAAATCACTGTCTCGCGCATCCCCAGTGCCAGCGAAGCTTCGCGTTGGCCGTGGTCGACCCCGAGGATGCCGGCACGAAAGATTTCGCTGAGATAGGCGCCGTAGTTCAGTGAAAGGGCAATGATGCCCGCGACGATGGCGCCAGGCACGATGCCCAATTGCGGCAAGCCCAGGTAGATCAGCAGGATCTGGATGAGCAGTGGCGTGCCGCGAAAGAACGAGGTGTAAAAACTGGCGATGCCGAACGCCACCGCGCTTTTCGACAGGCGTGCCAACGCCGTGATGAAGCCCAGCAGGGACGAGGCGACAATCGAGCACAGACAGAGGAAAAGCGTCAGCGCCGCACCCTGTAGAAAACCGTTGGGCGCCAGGTGCAGGCCGACCAGATTGGGCAGTTTGTCGAGGATGATCGAGAACTTCAGGTCGAAGCTCAGGAAGAACCCGGCGAATAGGCAGAACAGCGCTGCCCATGTCAGGTACAGCCGCGTACGAAAACCGAACATCCGTTGCAGGCGAGTTTCAGCCACCGGTTGCGGTGGCTGGGGAGGTGTCGGGAAAGAAGTCATTGGCTGATATCAGCGCCGATCCATTTTTGCGACAGCTTGCTCAGGGTGCCGTCCTGTTTCAGTTGCGCGAAGACTTCACGCACCTTGGCGTCCCATTGCGCGTCACCCTTTTCGATGGCCACCGAGTTCGGCTCCGAGTACAGCGGCGCACCGGCCAGTTTGAAGCGGTTGTCTTGGTTCAGGCGTGGCTGCGCGGTGACGAGGTTGGTGAGGATCGCATCCAGGCGCACGCCGGCGCCCAGGCCCAAGTCCTGGAAGGCGACGTTGTCGGTGTCGTACGGCGCGATCTGCACATCGTCGAACGGGTACTGCAGCTGCGTGTCTTCGGCGCCTTCAATGACCAGGTTCTTGTTCAGATAGCTTTCGTAACTGGAAGCGCTGGTGAGGCCGACTTTTTTGCCACTCAGATCCTTGGCGTCGTGGATCCGCTCATCCTTGGCGTTGACCACGATCACTGCCGGCGAAGCGTAGTACTCGACCGGGAAATCGAACACTTCGGCGCGGGCCTTGCTCGGCGTCATCGAGCAGATGCAGATATCGTAGCGCCCGCTCCAGCGGCCGGCCGCAATGACGTCCCAGGACGGTGTTTCCAGTCGCAGCTTGACGCCTAACTTGTCAGCCACGGCTTTGGCGACATCAACGTCGAAGCCATCAAGTTGATTCTGGTCATTGAGAAACGAGAACGGCGGATAGCTTTCCATCAGCACACCGACCAGTTCTTTCTTTTGCTCGATACGGTCCAGTGTCGTGCCCGCAATGGCTTGCGTGGAGGCGGCCAGAATCGTCAGGCCCAGGGCCAGTAGCGGTTGAAATTTCACAGTCGATCCCTGAGTAAAAAAGAGGTTGTTTTTAACGGAATGGTGCGTATTAAATAGTTATAAGAACGACTCTGATAGTGAGTTATTTTCATAAGCATATGAGTGAAAAGCATATGGGCGCAGGCAGCACGATTATTCTCGATGGTGGCATGGGCCGTGAGTTGCAGCGCGCCGGTGCGCCATTTCGTCAGCCTGAGTGGTCGGCGCTGGCATTGAGTGAAGCACCGCAGGCTGTCGAGGCGGTACATGCCGCGTATATCGCCAGTGGCGCCAATGTGATTACCACCAACAGTTATGCCGTGGTGCCGTTCCATATTGGCGAAGCGCGTTTCGCCGCTGAAGGGCAGGCGCTGGCCGCGTTGGCCGGTGAGCTGGCGCGACGTGCAGTGCAAGCCTCGGGGAAATCCGTGCGGGTGGCCGGCTCATTGCCGCCGCTGTTTGGCTCCTATCGTCCGGATCTGTTCGAGGCCGCACGAGTGACCGAGTTGCTGGCGCCCTTGGTCAATGGCCTGGCTCCGCATGTTGATCTGTGGCTGGCGGAAACCCAGAGTTCGATCATAGAGGCGCGAGCCATTCACGCCGGGTTGCCGAAGGATGGCAAACCGTTCTGGTTGTCGTTCACCTTGAAGGACGAAGACACCGATGAAGTGCCGCGCTTGCGCTCTGGCGAACCGGTTGCCGAAGCGGCGGCGGTGGCGGCTGAGTTGGGCGTCGAAACGTTGCTGTTCAATTGCAGTCAGCCGGAAGTGATCGGTGCCGCGATCGATGCGGCGCGTGAAACCTTCGAGCGTCTGGGGGTGAAGATTCGAATTGGCGCTTACGCCAACGCGTTTCCGCCGCAGCCAAAAGAAGCCACGGCCAATGACGGACTTGATCCGCTGCGCGAGGATCTTGATCCGCCGGGTTACTTGCATTGGGCAATTGATTGGCAGCAGCGTGGCGCCAGCCATTTAGGCGGTTGCTGCGGCATCGGGCCGGAACACATTGCGGTGCTGGCGCAAAAGCTGGGGTGAACAACAGATCAAAAGATCGCAGCCTGCGGCAACTCCTTGGGTGAACGTCAATCCCGTGTAGGAGCTGCCGCAGGCTGCGATCTTTTGCTTTTCAGGTAATCACGATCGGCACTCGACCAAGCCTTTCACCTGCCCGTCGGACGTCTGATTTTCATCCGACAGCCACTGCTCGAATCCTGCCGCAATCGCCGGCCACTCGCCATCCAGAATCGAGTACCACGCGGTGTCGCGGTTCTGGCCCTTGACCACCATGTGCTGACGGAACACGCCTTCGAAGCTGAAACCGAGGCGCTCGGCAGCGTATTTGGAACGGGCGTTGCCGTTGTTGCACTTCCATTCGAGGCGGCGGTAGCCGAGGTCGAAGGAATGTTTGGCCAGCAGGTACACCGCTTCGGTGCTTCTCGGCGAGCGCTGCATCGGCGCGCCGAAGGTGACGTGGCCGATTTCGATACGACCCTGGGCCGGGACGATCGACATCAGGCTGAGGATGCCTTGCACCTGAGCGCTGGCGCGGTCGATCACAGCGAAAAAATACGGGTCGCTGGCGGCCGCGTGGTTGTTCAGCCAAGCGTCGAAAACGCTGCGTTCCGGGAACGGGCCGTAGGGCAAGTAATCCCAGAGTTTCGGGTCGGCGCCGGGGCCTTCGAGTGCGGCGAACAACTCGTCGCCGTGACGCGCCGGATCGAGTCGTTCCAGGCGAATGAAGCGGCCTTCAAGCAACGTGGCGGTGGGGGCGGGGACGCCTTTCCAGTCAGCGAGTGATGCGGTCATGCGTGCGTCTCCTTAAAGGGCTTTGCGAAACTGGATGAAGCCCGGGCGTTCGGCGATGCGCTCATAGAGCTGGATCGCGGTGGCGTTGGATTCATGGGTCAGCCAGTGCACTTTGCCGCAGCCGTCAGCCTTGGCGGTGGCATAAACGTGTTCGATCAGCAGGCGTCCGACACCGCTGCCACGGGTTTGCGGCATCACCAGCAGATCCTGCAGGTAGCAGGAGTTTTCGATGCTCCAGTTCGAGCGGTGATAGATGTAATGCACCATGCCCACGGCTTTACCGTCGGCCCAGGCCAATGCCGCGTGGGTCGGTTCGCTCGGGTCGAGAAAACGCTGCCAGGTGCTGTCGGTTACAGCGTCAGGCAGTTCGGTGTTGTAGAACTGCAGGTAGGCCTGCCACAGCGGTAGCCACGCGGCGCGGTCATCGGCGCTGACCTGGCGAATGTCGATCTGACTCATGGTGATTTCCTTAGCGCATCAATCGGGCGAGGGTTTGATCATTGATTTCCGGGCTGGCAGCGAGGCCTTCGCGCACGCCGGCAATGTCTTCGGCGCTGCGGTTCTGGCTGAGTTTGCGCTTGCCTTCGAGGCGGTCGATGGGAATGGCGAAACCGACAATCGCCTTGAGCATGCCGTCGATGTAATCGGCGGGCGCATCGGCGACGGACCACGGCTGCGCACGGCCCGCTTCGTGACGGTCGGTCAGGGTGCTGACGATGTCGAGCAGGCGCCCGCCGTCGCTGAAGGTTTCGGCGTGGCCATAAGCGTGCACGGCGATGTAGTTCCAGGTCGGCACGACTTTGCCGTGCTCGGCCTTGCTCGGGTAAAAGCCCGGGCTGACGTAAGCGTCGGCGCCGGCGAAGATCAGCATGGCTTCAGCGCCGTCGCGCAGGTCTTTCCATTGCGGGTTGGCGCGGGCCAGGTGCCCGTACAGCGTGCCGTACTCACCTTGTTCGCAATGCAGCAGCACCGGCACATGGCTGGCCTGCAAACCACTGTCGCCATGGGTGACCAGAATGGCGAGGCGGGTGGCAAGAATCAGTTCGTGCAGTTGGGACAAGTCTTCGATGGCAAAAGCGCGTGGCGTGTACATGGAGATTTTCCTTGGCGAATGCCAGCATCGTAGGCAGGCTATTGGTCTGTTGTAAGAGCCATTAATGACCAATTTCATAGGTCCATTGCCATGCCCGATTCGCCGACGTTGTCCATGCCGTTCAATCCCGCGGGTATCGAGCTAGACCGCCGTCAGGGCTTGAGTCGTCAGCTCTATCAGGCGTTGCGCTTGCGGGTGCTGGATGGGCGGCTGGCGAGTGGTACGCGGTTGCCGGCCAGTCGCGATCTGGCGGCGGCGTTGGGAATCTCCCGCAACAGCGTGGTGCGCGCCTACGATCAACTGTATGCCGAAGGCTTTATTGAAGGGCGGGTGGGGGATGGCACCTACGTCGCACAATTGATGCCCGTAGCAGCGCCGTCGAAAAAACTATCCACAAAAGTATCCACAGGGTTTTCAACAGGCTTACCCACAGCCTTATCCACAAATTGGCTGGATTCACCTGTGATTCCATCCAGTAAAGTTATCCACAGCGATAGTTTTTCGCGCATCGAAAAGAACCATTTACCCCGGCCACCGAGTGGTCCGCCGCGCGCATTTCGGGTCGGTGTTCCGGCGTTTGATCTGTTCCCGTTCGAGGTGTGGGCCAAGCTGAATGCGGCTTTCTGGCGTAAGCCGGATCTGGAGCAGCTGTGCTACGGCGATCCATCCGGCGATGCGCGTTTGCGCGCGATGATCGCCGCCTATTTGCGCAGTTCGCGGGGCATGCAGTGTTCGCCTGAGCAAATTGTGATCACCAGCGGTGCACAGCAAGGGATTAGCCTTTGTGCACAGTTGCTGGTAGCGCCGGGCGATGGCGTGGCGATCGAAAATCCGGGCTATCGCGCGGCCGGTCATGCGTTCGCCGTGGCGGGCGCTCGTTTGCGCGGCATTGCCGTGGATGAAGAGGGCATGGATTGCTCGGCACTGGCGGCCACTGAGGATTGTCGCGTGGCGTATGTCACGCCCTCACATCAATATCCGACCGGCGTTGTGATGAGCCTGGCGCGACGCCTCGAACTGCTCGCCTGGGCCGAGCGTAGCCAAGGCTGGATCGTCGAGGACGATTACGATGGCGAATACCGTTACACCGGCGCGCCGCTGGCACCGTTGGCGGCACTCGATCGACAGGGCCGCGTGCTGTATGTCGGTACCTTCGGCAAAGTCGCGTTCCCGGCGCTGCGTCTCGGCTATCTGGTGTTGCCCCCGGCGTTGGTGGATGCGTTCTCGCAACGGCGGGCTGTGGATGTCCGGCATTCCGAGGTGAGTACACAAGCGGTAATGGCCGAATTCATGGCTGCCGGACATTTCCAGCGGCATATCCGGCGCATGCGCCGCGCTGCGCTGAGCCGGCGCAATACCTTGCTCGACGGCTGGCCGAGCGTCATTGCCGGCGTCGGCGATTTACCTGCGGTCTCGGCCGGACTGCACTTGACCGTGGCGGTCGACAGCATCGAGCGCGAGCAGCAACTGATCGAACAAGCCGCCCGCGCCGACGTGGAGATCAACGGCTTGAGCCGTTATTGGCTGCCGGATTCGACGACGCCGCTGGCGCAGCGCGCCGGACTGGTGCTGGGCTTTGCCGCCGTACCTGAGCCAGCGATCACAGCGGCGCTGACCCGGTTACGACAGGCGTGGCAGGCGTGAGGAACAGCGCCTGCGCGGACCGCTCGGAAATACCGCTGCGGTGAACATTGATCAGCGCCTGATTGTTCAGTAAGCGTGGCTCATAGGCCCCCCTCATATGCCGTTGTGCCACGGTTTTCATGTGGCCGACGGGGAACGGGGCGACGGGCGCTTGTGCGCTGCTGTAATGGAAATGGGCGTAACACAACGCCTTGTGGGTGTGGGCGTCGCGAATTTCATATTCGTCGAGAAAATCCCTGGCCTGTCCTTTGAGCCGGTGCCGAGTCACGGTTTGGGAGATTGTCACTTCTCCCTTGTCCTTCAGCCACTGAATCCCGGCGGCGGTCGGCAGTTGTTGCTTGACCATCCGGATACGGGTGCTGGTGCCTTTTTCTTCAAGGGTTCGAGCGGCCGCGTCAAGCCTGTGGCCGAGCGCTTCGGTCGGCTTCTTCAGGTCGGCAGTCAGATTGCTGCCGGTCAGTGCTTCATCGATTGCCGCGTTGGCTTCTCGCAAAGCGGCGGCATGATTGTGGTATTGCTCCTCGATCTCGACAGGAATCCTTGGTCCTCGTTTGAGTTGGGCTTCGATACGCCGGTGGAACGCGGCCAAGCCGTCGAGCAGAGCCTCGCCCTCACGAATGCTGTGGTTGAGGTCAGGGCTGGTCTTGGGCGGCTTGGTTGTGGCTTTGCGCTGCTCGACCCAGACCCCGGGTGATTCTTCCTCAAACGTGGCGATGACGCCCGTCAGGGTGGTGCGCACTTCCACCTGATCGGTGTCCTGGCCTTCGAGACTTTTTTTGCGCTCGCCGACCAGCGTGCGCCTGGATTTGGTTTTGATGATCTGGCGTGCCGATGTTTGCCTTGAAGGTCCCGGCGCCGGTTCCAGCAAGTGCCTGTAACGCAGCAAGTCGGCCAGTTTTACATCTGTGCGGGCCTTGAACGCATTGACCCGGCTGCGCACATGCGTCAGTCGCTCGGTGTAGATCTGATCGGGATAGTCGATCAGCAGATCGCCAAAACGTTGGTCGATCGAGGTGAATTGCTCGGCAACATTGCTCAAGGCATCCTTGCGTTCGCGCAGGTTGTCGAGGCTTTCATCGGCGCTCAGATTCAACGCGCTCTGGATATTCAGTGCAGCGTCTTCGATGAGCGTGGACAAGGCCTGATAGGCGTTGGCGCCCGAGGTCGGGTCTGCTGCCTTGATGCAGATCTCCTGGCCGAGGCTGATCTGCAACAGCTTGAGGTCATTCAGATCATATTTGGGCAGCGCCTCACGATAGGTGTGAAGTACCTCAACCGCATCGCTTCCCAGCAGCATCAGCTCGTCGAAACGGGTCCGGGCCGACTCTATTTTTTCAATGATGGCCTGAGTCTGATCGGTCATCGTTTCGAACTGCCGAGCGAACGTCTCCACGGCGAAACGTCCTTCATCGGCAAGCATTGTCTGCATCGTCTTCAGACTCGCCTGGAACTCCGTGGTATGCAGTTCCAGCCATTCCTGGCCGAGGAACAACTGCATCTCCAGTCGTTGAATCATGACCTCCCGGTAGTTGGGAATGGTTTGCTTTTTATTCAACGCTTTGATCTGTTCGATGCTCGTACCGTACGCCTTGTGCTGTGAGTCGAGCGTATCCAGATACCGCTGACGCGCTTGCGCACGGACTTGCGCCGGCGCGTTGCTGAACGCGTCGTGGTCGGCGTCACGCTGAGTGCTTTTGGCTTTCATCGTCTTGTCGAAAGCGCTGATGGTGGTGCTCAGCTGTTTGGCGGTTTTTTTACTGAAGTCCTGAGCTTTCTCAAGCGCTGCGTCGAGTCCGCCGCCGCGCAGGCGCAAGCGTAGATCGACCACCCATTGACCATTAGCGGTGTGGCTCAGCAAGGGCCCGAGACGCGGAACGGGTTGGCGTGAGTTGATGATCTGGACATCCGCGTGCTCATTGAGCGTGACTTCGAACCAGCGCTTGCCGACGGGGGCGAACCATTGTTTCTGGCGGGGGTAGAGGTGTCTGTGTATGCCTTCGCTGGCGGCATCGCCGATGCCTCGGGGTTTGGCGATCTGAAAACTGTCGAGCAACGTGGTCAGTGCGACGGGAGATCGCTTCAGGGCGGCAAAAGGGTTGATCGATATCTCATGAGCGCCGGGCAGTGCGCTGCCGGCAATATCTGGCAGCTGTAATGCCTTGCCAATGACGGTGGGGGGCGTGATGGTTGGGCCGGGTTCTTCCGGACTGGTCGATTCGTTTTGTGGCTTGTCACCGACCGCTGCACGATGGGCCAGTACCATGCCCAGCGCCAGAAGGATGTCGGCGATCGCGGTCCAGGCGGTCTTGCCGGATTGCTCATTGGCGACGTCGCTGATTTCTTGCAGGTCGTCCATGATCTGCCAGATCCACGCGGCTGTGCCGACGCTGCGCCCCAGAAACGGCAATGCGGCGTTGAACAGCGTCCAGCCGCCGTGTTTAAGCGTGGCCCAGCGCGCCTCGGCATCGGACACCGACTGGCGATCGGCCTGGGTCATCAGCGCCTGGACGTTGCTGTTGTGCAGCGTCGCCAGCACATCCTGTTCAATCGTTGCCGTCCCCAGTGCCACGGGGCCGGACATGTCCAGAGCGGTACCGGGATTGGTCAGCAACTGCGGGATCGTCCATATCGAAGGCAGCCTCGCGGTGAAGACAAACTGGCTGTAGTTGAAGCGCACATCGTCCGGTAACCAGGCGAGGACCGACTCGCGCAGATGGCGAGAATGCTGGATTTCGTACAGCAGGTTGGCGTGAGAGGGAAACTGCATCAGCGCCATTTCAAACAGTGGCCGGTAAAGCACGCAGGGTCCTTTGTCGACGTCGCGTGGGCCGATAACGAACATGTTGTTGACGGTATCTGCCTTTGATGAGGTGCGATGGGCGACGAAAGCCAACGGACGAATGACGATTTCCTCGCGATCGACCTGGCGTTCATCGTCGCTGCTGGCCAGGGCGGCAACCACGTAGCGATACCCCTGATCAGTGATGCCGGCCTTGCCTTGTATTTTGTGTTGCAACGCCAGCAACGGCAGTTCGATGGGCAACTGGCTGGTGTAGAGGTTTTGTAGCGTCGACGCTTGCTCGCTGTCGTCGACCAACAGGTTTTGCAGGTGCGCGGTGTAAGTCCGGCCGATATCGACCGTGTTCACCAGTTGTTCGAGGTAGCTCGCGGTCAGCCATTCAGGCAACTCGCTGTCGTCCTTGTAGCGTACGGTTTTGTTGCCTGTCGGTTGTCCCGCGAGGTTCTGCAGGGCAAGTTCGATGAGTGACAGCGTCTGGGTCTGGGTGTTGCCCGGCAATACGAATGTGCCCCAGACCACCAGGCTGGTGATGCTGATTTCGATGTCCTCGATCTTCACCTCGGCGGCACTCGGATGATCCTTGAGGATCTGTTGTTTCAGGGCCTCACAGGTGAACGCTTGCAGGCTGATGACTTCGCTCTGGAATGTTTTTCCCTTGTTCGTATGCTGGATCATGGTCAGATCCAGCAGATGCCGGCTGTAACGGTTCTGATCGGCAGGCGCCGCGCTGTCGAGCCAGGCGGGCAGCATCGGACGCAGGCGCTCGATATGAGGTTTGAGGCGCGGTGTCGGTTCTCGAGGATCGCCGACCGTCCCGGTGTGCGGGTAGAGTGGGTTGGCGCTCGAATCCTGAAAGAAACTGATCTCACCCAGAGCGTCAGCTTCGAGCGCGATCAAGGTACAGGCCTGATAGTCAAAGAAGTTGCCCTGCGGTTCGAACAGTCGCCATTTCAATCCGGTCCCGGAGGCCTCTTTCCAGTAGCGACGCGGCAAGGCTTTGCCGAGCTCATCCAGTGATTCGAAGTGCTCGAAACCCTGGATCACCGAGTGCGTCATGATCCAGGTGCTTTCGCCGTCAGTACCGATCAGCACCGCCGTATCGAGCAGGGCCAGGTGCTCTTGGTCGTCACCCTCGTTGCGGTCCAGATCGATCAGGCAGGCGCGTACCTGGTATTTGCCGGTCGGCCGGCGCTGATGTTTGTCCGGGTGCCGGTAAACCGCCTCGACCATGGCGCGCTGGTTGGCATTCCAGTCGGGATTGGCCTCGACGTTCCACAGGTTGCGCAAGGCTTGCGACAGTTGCTGCCAGCGCGGTTGCCCCGGGTAGGTGAATTCGTCCCAATACTCGACTTGCTGTTCCTTGTAGGCAATGAACAGCAAAGGTGCCCGTTCATTGAGCAGTTTGCCGACGGCGCTGATTTTCACCGGCAGCTGGATGGCAGCGGGCTGATCGGGCTGCAAGGTCAGATAGTGTTCGCCGTCGAGGTACGTCACGGCAGTGCCGGAGAGGCCCAGCCGCACCAGTGTGTCGGTCAGCGATTCAATCAAGTGGCGGCCGGGGACGACCTCATCATCCTGAATGACCCAGGTCGGTCTCACGACCATGGCCAGCTGTGGATCAATGTCGAGGTCTGGATACAACGTCTTGAGTGCCGGGCGTAGCGTTTTCGAGGCGACTTCTCGCAGCGAAGGACCGGTCACCAGTTGGGTCAGGATGTCGACGGCACTGGGTGAGGGGATTTCGGGCATGGGCAATTCCTGCTCTGATAGGCGCGCGCTGAAAGGGCGGCGGTTCCGGGCAAGGTAGAGGCGGGCGGTGAGGCGCATGCGGTAGATAAATATTGCGGGCAAAAAAAGACCCGCCTGAGCGGGTCTGGTTTGTTTATCCGGCCTGAGTTCGCTTATTGCTCGAATCCTTCGAGCACATTCACCGCGTTGATACCGATTTCCTCCACCGCGTAACCGCCCTCCATGACGAACAGCGTCGGTTTGCCAAGGGCGGCAATGCGCTTGCCCATCGCCAGATAATCCGGGCTGTCGAGTTTGAACTGCGAGATCGGATCGTCCTTGAAGGTGTCGACGCCGAGGGACACGACAATCACGTCGGCGCCATAACGGTCGATCTCGTCGCAGGCCTGATCCAGCGCCGCACTCCACACCTCCCAACCGGAGCCTGCGGGCAGCGGATAGTTGAAGTTGAAGCCTTCACCGGCGCCTTCGCCATGTTCATCATCGTAGCCGAGAAAGAACGGAAACTCCGCTTCCGGATGGCCGTGGATCGAGGTGAACAGTACGTCGCTGCGCGCATAGAAAATCGACTGCGTGCCGTTGCCGTGGTGATAGTCGACGTCGAGGATTGCGACCTTCTTGTGACCTTGATCGAGGAAAGCCTGCGCGGCGATCGCGGCGTTGTTGAGGTAGCAATAACCGCCCATCAAATCGCTGGCGGCATGGTGTCCCGGTGGACGGCACAGGGCGAAGGCTGCACGTGCGCCGCGCTGGATTTGCGCTTGGGCGGTGAGGGCTACTTGCGCCGCGCTGTAGGCCGCTTGCCATGTACCGGCGGTGATCGGTGCGCCGCCGTCGAAGCTGTAATAGCCGAGCTGACCATGCAGACTGGTCGGTTTGATTGCCCGCAGCGTGCGCGCCGGCCAGGTGTAGGGCAGCAGATCGCCGTCAGTGTTGAATTCGGTCCAGCGGTCCCACGCGCCTTTGAAGAAATCGAGATAGTCGCGGCTGTGGATACGGGCGATCGGCTCAAGACCGAAATCCTTGGGCGCTTCGACCCCGCCAAGGTTCTGGTTCTGCACACGTTGCAGCACATGGTCGGCGCGCGACGGCATCTCGAAGCACGGCTTGAGCTGGCCATCGATGAGTTCGCAGCGGCCATGGTGCAGGTGGTGATCGTCTGAGTAGATCGTCAGCATTTGTTGTTCTCCGCAGGGCTGATTCGGTTGCGTCCAGTGTTGCGTTGCACGGCGAATCGGAAAACGGCAGGAAAGGCCAAAAGGGGATGGATATGGCCAAAAATCATGACCGCAATTCGCCCCTTCTTCACGTCCTGAATTGGCTTGGCGCCACGCCGCTCCAGCGCACAAACGCATGGCGGAAACTGGCTGTCTCGCTGAACCCGAGCGTTTCGGCAATGCGATAGATCGGCAATTGATCCTCACACAACATCTGCTTGGCCCGCTCGAAGCGCAGTTCATCGAGCAGTTCCTGATAGCTGCTGCCCATGTCCTTGAGATGCCGGCGCAGCGTGCGTGGCGAGCACTTCATCTGTTGCGCCAGCCCTTCCAGTCCCGGCGCAGCATTCAATTGCGCGCTGAGCAGTTGTCGAATCCTTCCCAGCCACGCCTGACGCCCGGTGAACTCAAGGTTCTGTTTGCGGCAACGTTCGGCCATGGCTTGATGGGTGATGGCATCGGCCAGCGGTAGCGGCTGGTCGAGCCAGTGACGGTCGAAGGCAAAGGCGTTGTCCTTGGCGGCGAAGTGCAGCGGGCTGTCGAAGTGCTCGGCGTAACTGTCACGATAATCCGGCGCGGCGTGTTCGAATCGAGTGGCGAGCAAGGGCAGCGCATGCCCGAGCAGGTCATCGCAAATGACTTTCAGCGACACCAGGCAGAACTCGGCATTGAACACCGCCATCGCCGGGCTCTCGCGGTAATCGGCAGCGACGAACCAGACGCGCTCGCCATCGTCTTCCAGGCTCAGTTCGAAAAGTGTTCCCAACAGCGCCGGATAACGGATCGCCAGGCGCAAAGCGTCACCGAAGGTGGCACAGGTCAGCAGGGCGTAACCGAGGATGCCGTAGCAGGAAACATGCATGCGCCGGCCCAGTTCCAGACCGATATCGTGCTTGAGCGCGACCGCGTTGGCGCAGACCTGCATCTCCTGATTGGTGGTGATGCGCGTGTCGGCACGGCTGAGATCCGCCGCACTGATGCCGCTGCCGGCCAGTAATGCCTCGCTCGACAGGCCTTCGGCCTTGAAGGTATTGAGGATCAGCGAGACGGCATTGAGGGTGGTGAGGTGGGAGTGGAGCATGGGATCTTCCAGCCTTGAGGTGGCTGGAGCGCAGCAAGTTGCATGCCGCAGTAGCCCCTCACCCCAGCCCTCTCCCAAAGGGAGAGGGGGCCGATTGGGGGATATTGAAGAGATACGCCGACGTGAAAAAACTGTGCCGAATCCATAATCGACACTTTTTTTCAGGTCGGCGTATAGCGCAAGACACTAAGGTCAGTTCCCTCTCCCTCCGAGAGAGGGCTAGGGTGAGGGCCGATCCAGAGTCTTGCTCAGAGCAACTCACCACACAGATCCAGTTCGATCAGTCGGCGCACTTCTTGAGTTTCAAGCCCAGCACCGAGCAGGCCGTGTAACTTGCCGAACGCCGCCTCGCGAGTCATGCCACCGCCGGACAACACGCCAACACCGCGCAAGCGACTGCCCGCCTCATACACATCCAGCTCGACGCCACCCTCATGGCATTGCGTCACGGCAACCACCACCACACCGTTATCCCGTGCGCGGCCAAGGCTTGCCAGAAACTCAGGGTTGTCGCTCGGCCCTGTACCGCTGCCGTAGCACTCCAGCACCAGACCTTGAATGCCGCTGTCGAGGAGACCGTCGAGCACTCCAGCGCTGATACCCGGGAACAGTGGCAACACTGCAACCTTGGCTAACTGTTTCGGCTGGTTGTAGTTCAACGACACTGGCATCGAGGGCGCTTTCACACCGCCGCCCTGACGCTCCAGACGTTTGAACGGATGACGGCCGAAGCTGCGCACTTTCGCGCAACGGGTCGGCGCCAGCAGTTCGCCGTGGAAGTACAGGTGCACGCCCGGCGCCAGACCTTGGCCGAGGGCAACCAGCGCACCGCCGAGGTTTTCCCAGGCATCGCTGTCGGCAACCCCGGCCGGCAGCATGGAACCGGTGAAGCACACACGAGCATTCAGCCCCAATAACTGGAAGCTCATCGCCGCCGCGCTGTAGGCCAGTGTGTCGGTGCCGTGCAGGATCAGCACGCTGTCGCAACCTTGCACATCAACGGCATCGACCACCGCTTCACGCAGTTGCTGCCAATAGGCCGGGGTCATGTTGGCGCTGTCGATCAGCGGCGACATCTCGCGAAAGCGCCACTGCGGCACGACGAGTTCAGGTTGGCTGTGCAGGTAGTCGCGCATCCGCGCTTCGAAACCGGACGCCGGGGCCAGGCCATTGGCGCTGGCCTGCATGCCGATGGTGCCACCGGTGTAGAGCACCATGACGTTTTGAGCGGCGGGATAAGTCGAAGGGGTCATAGGATTCTCCGAAACGATGAATACCTTGTGGGAGCGAGCTTGCTCGCGAAGGCGTCGTGTCAGTCGACATCTACTCAATTGACACACCGCCTTCGCGAGCAAGCTCGCTCCCACAGGTCATGCATTGCACTTTAACTGACGGGCGCAGGGGATGCGCCCGTCATTCACCTGTCAGCGTTGCGCTGCAGGCACGCCTTGCGGCTCGGCTTCGGTCTTGCCGGCAGCGGCAGACGGGTTGGCCGGCCAGGCCTTCAGGTCCAGGTCCAGATCGGTAAATTTGCTCGAGTCGAACACGGGTTGTTTGACGCCGGCGCGGCGCTGCCCGTCGTAGTCGCGCATCACACGCATGCCGACCTTGAACAGCATGGCCAGGGCCACCAGGTTGACGAAGGCCAGGCAGGTCATGGTGATGTCGGCGAAGGCGAACACGGTCGACAGGTCCTGCATCGAACCCCAGACCACCAGCGCCAGCACCAGGCCACGGAAAATCATCAGCGCGGCGCGGTTGCGGGTGAGGAACTGCAGGCTGTTCTCGCCCAGGTAGTAGTTGTAGAGGATGCAGGTGAAGACGAACAGCGACAGCGCGACGCTGACGAACATGCGACCCCAGTCACCGACCACGGCGGCCAGCGAGTTCTGGGTCAGGACGATACCGTCACCTTCGAAGCCCGGCGTGTAGAAGCCCGACAGCAGGATCAGCAGCGCGGTGCAGGTGCAGATCACGAAGGTGTCGAGGAACACGCTGAAAGCCTGAACCACGCCCTGCGCGCCCGGGTGTTTCACGGCAGCCACGGCGGCGACGTTCGGCGCACTGCCGAGGCCCGCTTCGTTGGCGAACACGCCACGCTTCACGCCCATGACGATGGCGCTGCCGAGCAGGCCGCCAAAGGCCGGGTCGAGGCCGAAGGCGCTCTTGAAGATGGTTTCCAGCATGGCTGGCACGTGTTCGATCTGAGTACCGATCACGTACAGGGTCACGCCGATATAGGCGAGGGTCTTGATCGGCACCAGCAGGTCGGACACCGAGGCGATGCGCTTGATGCCGCCGAGGAAGGTGATGGCCAGCAGCACCGCGAGGACGATACCGGTGTGTTGTGGGTTGAATTCAAAGGCGTTCTGCAGCGAGTGGGTCACGGTGTAGGACTGCAGGCCAATGAAGGCAAAGCCGTAGGTGACCAACAGCAGGACCGAGAACACCACCGCCATGCCTTTGAGCTTCAGACCGTGCTGGATGTAGTAAGCCGGGCCGCCACGGTACAGGCCGTCGCCATCGGCGCGCTTGTAGACTTGGGCCAGGGTGCATTCGAAGAAGCTGCTGGACATGCCGACCAGTGCGGTCACCCACATCCAGAACACTGCACCCGGACCACCGAGGGTCACGGCGATGCCGACACCGGCGATGTTGCCTGCACCGACACGGCCGGCAAGGCTGAGCATCAGGGCCTGGAACGAGCTGAGTTGCCCGGCGCTGCCTGTGAGGCTGTCGCGGAACACCGCGAACATGTGGAAGAAGTGACGCAATTGAACGAAACGCGAGCGAATCGTGAAGTAGCTACCGAGCCCGACAATGAGCACGATCAGTACTTTCCCTGAGAGGAAGTCGTTAATGACTTCGAGCATGGATTTTTCCTCGCTGTTTTTTGTGTGAGCAAATGCTGGATGGAAGAAACATCGTGTTACACCGGTGTGCGCGCGGCACGACAGGTGAGGCGAAGGTTTCGTCCCGTTTCCATTTCGCGGGTTTGTTATTAGTTCGGGTTTCACATGGGTTATGGCCTCGTTACCGACGACCGCTCATGCGAAGAGGGGCGGCACTATACCGATCAGTGGCGCGCCCGTCTGCACAGTCGTGGTGCAAGCGACGAAACGAGGCTTTGAAACACCCGGCGTTACCGGCGCCGGGCTTGTGCAGGGACGGCTCTTCTGTAAGAGCGAGCAGTCCCCAGACATACGGGTCTCAGGGTCAGAAAGTTAAAAAAAAGGGCCTGGAGAATCATCCCCAAGCCCTCAAAAGGTGAGAGGTGTCTAGTCCCTCGACCTGGTGAGCGGTGCTACAAGTAACGCGTCGGTTCAGGCTTTCAGCGGAACCAGACGCGGAGCAATCATGTTTTCCGGGCGCAGGATGTCGGCGAGCATGGCTTCGTCGAGCAGACCTTCTTCGCGCACCAGTTCCAGCACGCCGCGGCCGCTTTCAAGGGCGAGGCCGGCGATACGGGTGGCGTTTTTGTAGCCAATGTACGGGTTCAGTGCGGTGACCAGACCGATCGAGTGCTCGACCAGTTCGCGGCAGCGCGCTTCGTTGGCGGTGATGCCGACGATGCAGTGCTCGCGCAGCATGTCCATGGCGCGTTGCAGCAGGCGGATCGAGTCGAAGATCTTGAAGGCGATCAGCGGCTCCATCACGTTCAACTGCAGTTGGCCGCCTTCGGCTGCCATGGTCAGCGCCAGGTCGTTACCGATGACCTGGAAAGCAACCTGGTTCACGGCTTCCGGGATTACCGGGTTGACCTTGCCGGGCATGATCGAGCTGCCTGGCTGACGCGCTGGCAGGTTGATTTCGTTGATACCGGTGCGTGGGCCGCTGGACAGCAGGCGCAGGTCGTTGCAGATCTTCGACAGCTTCACCGCAGTGCGCTTGAGCATGCCGGAGAACAGCACGAAGGCGCCCATGTCGGAAGTCGCTTCGATCAGGTCGGCGGCAGGAACCAGCGGTTGACCGCTGATCAGGGCCAGACGCTGTACCGCCAGGGCTTGATAACGCGGGTCGGCGTTGATGCCGGTACCGATCGCGGTGCCGCCCAGGTTCACTTCAGTCAGCAGTTCCGGGGCCAGCGTCTTCAGACGGGCCAGGTCTTCGCCCATGGTGGTGGCGAAGGCACGGAATTCTTGACCGAGGGTCATCGGCACGGCGTCTTGCAGCTGGGTACGGCCCATTTTCAGGACGTGATCGAACTCTTTGCCCTTGGCCGCGAACGCCTGAATCAGGCTGTCGAGGCTGGCCAGCAGGGTGTCGTGACCGAGCAGCAGGCCCAGGCGGATCGCCGTTGGGTAGGCGTCGTTGGTCGACTGCGCCATGTTGACGTCGTCGTTCGGGTGCAGGTACTGGTACTCGCCTTTCTGGTGACCCATTGCTTCCAGCGCAATGTTGGCGATCACTTCGTTGGCGTTCATGTTGGTGGAAGTACCGGCGCCACCTTGAATCATGTCGACCACGAATTCTTCGTGGAAATCACCGCGGATCAATCGGGCACAGGCTTCGCTGATGGCAGCGTGCTTGGCTTCGCTCAGGTGACCCAACTCGCGGTTGGCGTCAGCAGCGGCCTGTTTGACCATTGCCAGACCGACAACCAGTTTCGGGTAATGCGAAATCGGAACGCCGGAGAGACGGAAGTTGTTCACCGCTCGCAGGGTCTGGATGCCGTAATACGCTTGAGCCGGTACTTCGAGGGCGCCAAGCAGGTCGTTTTCTGTGCGGAAAGATGCAGCGGAGGACATGATAGAAATCATCTCGATATGGACCCGGTCTGTGCCGGAACGCTGCGAATGCTAGGCTTGTAGGAAATTTTGGGCCAATGCTGTTCAGCACTGCCCTATGCACATTCGGCATAATGCCCGTGTGACGCCGCGTGCGCGGCAGACGTGTGACCTGTTTTGGTGCGTGTCCGGGAGGACGTGATGAATCTGGAAAGCAAATGGCTCGAGGACTTCAGTGCTCTGGCCGCCACCCGCAGCTTTTCGCAGGCGGCCGAACGGCGCTTCGTGACCCAGCCGGCGTTCAGCCGACGGATCCGCAGTCTGGAGGCTGCGCTGGGGCTGACTCTGGTCAACCGCTCGCGCACGCCGATCGAACTGACGGCAGCGGGGCAGTTGTTTCTGGTGACCGCACGCACGGTGGTTGAACAGCTCGGTGAAGTGCTGCGCCATTTGCATCATCTGGAAGGCGGGCAGGGCGAAGTGATGCAAGTCGCGGCCGCTCACTCGCTGGCGCTCGGCTTCTTCCCGCGCTGGATTGCACAACTGCGTAATGAAGGCCTGAACATCGCCACGCGCTTGGTCGCAACCAACGTCGGCGACGCGGTGCATGCATTGCGTGAAGGTGGCTGTGACTTGATGCTGGCGTTCTACGACCCCGATGCGGCGATGCAGATGGACCCGGAGATCTTCCCGTCGCTGCATTTGGGCCAGACCGAGATGCTCCCGGTGTGCGCGGCGGATGCGGAGGGCAAGCCGCTGTTCGATCTGGAAGGCGAGGCCAGTGTGCCGCTCCTCGCCTACAGCGCCGGGGCGTTCCTTGGGCGTTCGGTGAATGGATTGTTGCGTCAGCGGCAGTTGCGCTTCACCACGATTTACGAAACCGCGATGGCTGACAGCTTGAAAAGTATGGCGCTCGAAGGTCTTGGCATCGCCTGGGTGCCGCAATTGAGCGTGCGCGCGGAGTTGGCCCGTGGCGAGCTGGTGGTCTGCGGCGGCCCGCAATGGCACGTGCCGCTGGAAATCCGCCTGTACCGTTGCGCCTTGGTGCGCAAAGCCAACGTCCGCCTGCTGTGGCGCAAGCTTGAAGGCGGCGCTGCACAAAACTCTTGAAAAGATCGCAGCCTTCGGCAGCTCCTACATTGGAATGCATATCCTTGTAGGAGCGGCCGAAGGCTGCGATCTTTTGATCTTTTTGGCTGACCTTCAAGTCAATAAAACCGGGCATTTGCGGCAGATGACAGATGGTCGTGCGGGGGGCTGTTTATTGCTTTCTTTGCGGTATACTGCGCGGCCTTCGGCCGGTACGTCCGGCCATTTTTCGTACAATCAAGCCACGCAACCTGCGTGGCTTGTTGTTTTATGACGCGCCTGCGGGCGCTCCAGAGAGAAGAGGCGCGACGATGAGTGCACTGGTTGGCGTGATCATGGGCTCCAAGTCCGATTGGTCCACCCTTAGCCACACCGCCGATATGCTGGAAAAGCTCGGCATCCCGTACGAGGTCAAAGTGGTCTCTGCCCACCGTACCCCGGATCTGCTGTTCCAGTACGCCGAAGAGGCTGAAAGCCGCGGCATCGAGGTGATTATCGCCGGTGCCGGTGGCGCAGCCCACTTGCCAGGCATGTGTGCGGCCAAGACCCACCTGCCGGTGCTGGGCGTGCCGGTGCAGTCGGCCATGCTCTCGGGCGTCGACTCGCTGCTGTCGATCGTGCAGATGCCAGCGGGCATTCCGGTCGCCACTCTCGCTATCGGTAAAGCCGGCGCAATCAACGCCGCGCTGCTCTCGGCGAGCATCCTCGGCGCCAAGCATCCGCAGTTCCACGCGGTACTGAAAACCTTCCGTGCCGAGCAGACAGACAGCGTCCTGGACAATCCAGACCCACGTATTGCCTGAGGTTGTTGAGATGAAGATCGGTGTAATCGGTGGCGGCCAGTTGGGTCGCATGTTGGCCCTGGCGGGCACTCCGCTGGGCATGAACTTCGCTTTCCTCGACCCTGCGCCGGACGCCTGTGCGGCCGCGCTGGGCGAACACCTGCGGGCCGATTACGGCGATCAGGATCATCTGCGCCAGTTGGCTGATGAAGTCGATCTGGTGACCTTCGAGTTCGAAAGCGTCCCCGCCGAAACCGTGGCATTCCTGTCGCAGTTCGTCCCGGTTTATCCGAGCGCCGAAGCCCTGCGCATCGCTCGCGACCGCTGGTTCGAAAAGAGCATGTTCAAGGACCTGGGCATTCCGACCCCGGCCTTCGCCGACATTCAGTCGCAAGCCGATCTGGATGCTGCTGTCGCTTCGATCGGTCTACCGGCCGTGCTGAAAACCCGCACTTTGGGTTACGACGGCAAGGGCCAGAAAGTCCTGCGCACACCTGCAGATGTGGTCGGCACCTTCGCCGAACTGGGCAGTGTGTCCTGCCTGCTGGAAGGCTTCGTGCCGTTCACCGGTGAAGTCTCGCTGATCGCCGTGCGTGCTCGCGATGGTGAAACCAAGTTCTATCCGCTGGTACACAACACCCACGACAGCGGCATCCTCAAGCTGTCGGTGGCCAGCACCGATCACCCGTTGCAGGCGTTGGCCGAAGACTACTCGAGCCGTGTGCTCAAGCAACTCGACTATGTGGGTGTGATGGCGTTCGAGTTCTTTGAAGTCGACGGTGGCCTGAAAGCCAACGAAATCGCCCCGCGCGTGCACAACTCCGGGCACTGGACCACCGAAGGCGCCGAGTGCAGCCAGTTCGAAAACCATCTGCGCGCCGTTGCCGGCCTGCCGCTGGGTTCGACCGCCAAGGTCGGCGAGAGCGCAATGCTCAACTTCATCGGTGTGGTACCGCCGGTTGAGAAGGTCATCGCCATCGAAGATTGCCACCTGCATCACTACGGCAAAGCCTTCAAGGCCGGGCGTAAGGTCGGTCACGCCAACTTGCGCTGCGCCGACATGGCCACGCTGCAGGCGCAGATCGTCAAGGTTGAAGCGCTGATCGCCGAGTAACGGCAGTTTCATGTGGCAGCGGCGGAACCATTCAGGGGCCGCCGTTCTCTCATGGCAGGATGCCAAAGTCTGACTAGGCTTCGCATATCTACTACTGAGAGGGAATTGCCATGGGAATTATCGGAACCATCTTTATCGGCTTGATCGTCGGCCTGCTGGCACGGTTCCTGAAACCGGGCGATGACAGCATGGGCTGGATCATGACCATCCTGCTCGGTATCGGCGGTTCGCTGGCAGCCACTTACGGCGGCCAGGCCCTGGGTATTTATCAGGCAGGTCAGGGCGCAGGCTTCATCGGCGCCCTGGTCGGCGCGATCGTGTTGCTGGTGATCTACGGCCTGATCAAAAAGAACTGATCCAAAGCGACAAAGCCCTCTCTGCCAACGTGGCCGGGAGGGCTAGAATGCTCGGCGATTCAACGATCCTTCCTTTTTATACCGAGCACTTTCATGCGCCGTCTTCTGTTGACTCTCCTTTTCCTGGGCAGCGGTTTGGCCCACGCCGGCGAACTGCCGGAAACCGACTGGCTCGAACTGATGCCCAAGTCGGATCAAAAGGCCCTCGAGGCCATGCCTGAAATCGATCACAACTCCCCGGAAGCTACCGGCACCTTCACCGAGAAGGGCGGGATGAAACAGGCCAAAGGTCTGCCGGCGGTGATGTATTCGACCAAAACCGTGGCGTCGATGAACGACAAGCACATCCGCATCGGCGGTTATCCGGTGCCGCTGGAGTCCGACGCCAAGGGCCGTAGCACGTTGTTCTTCCTCGTGCCGTACCCGGGCGCCTGCATCCACGTGCCACCACCGCCACCGAATCAATTAGTGCTGGTGCGTTATCCGAAGGGCTTGAAGCTGGACGATATCTACACGCCGCTGTGGGTGACCGGCACGCTGAAGGTCGAGAAGGTCAGCAATGACCTGGCCGATGCGGCGTATGCGCTGGAAGCGGACAAAGTGCGGGTGGTGCAGGAGTCCGATCTCTAACAGTCACCACAAAACTACTGTAGGAGTGAGCCTGCTCGCGATAGCGTCGTGTCAGCCAATTTAATGGATCTGACAAACCGCTATCGCGAGCAGGCTCACTCCTACATTTGGTTTTGCGGTGCTGTTAGAGCGGTTTGCTGGCGACGCTGACGCCCATGGTATGGCTCGCCCCCGGCGCCAGCGTGACGATGTCATCCATCACATTCGCCGTCTCGATGCACAACATGCGCTGCCAGCCATCGTTATCCATATCCGCCAATGCCGCCGCGCGGTCAATCCACGGGTTCCAGATCACCGCCGTGCGTGAACCGGTAGCCGTCAGCACAATGCGTCTTTCCCAGGTCGGGTCGACAATGCTCAACTGCGGCGGAGCGTCGAGATAGATACGGTCGGTCTCACCGGCAAACTGCAGGTCACCTTGCTGGCTGTTGGTTTTCCAGTCGTCCAGCGTCTCGATGTAATTCAAGCCATCCACGCCATCGACGTGCACATTGCGCACATCACTCACTGCGAAATACGTGTGCAGCGCCTGACTCAGGCTGACGGTTTCACTGCCACGGTTGTGGCTGGTCAGGCTGAAGCTCAGTTGCTCGGACAAATGCAGGGTCAGGGTCAGATCGACTTCGTGCGGCCAGCCCGGCAGGCCACCTTCGGGGCAGGGCAGCTTGAATTCGACCTTGACGCCGTCAGCCTCTGATTCGATGCCGCCCAGTTCCCAATCCATCGCTCGCACCAGACCGTGCGCGGGTGCTGGTTGCTCACCGGTGAACATGGTCTGCACGCTCTGCGGGTTGCGTTCGAACTTGCCGAACCACGGCCAGCACACCGGCACGCCGGCGCGAATACTTTTGCCCGTCTTGAAGTCGGCCTTGTCGTTGAGCCAGATGATCGGCGGCTGGCCATCGATCTGATAACTGAGGATGTGCGCGCCTTGCTGGGCCACCAGCACTTCGGCCTGACCGTGGCGGATGCGCCAGCAGTTCAGTTCATCCAGTTTCACCGCTTCAACGTTGGGCGTGTTCATGGGACAGCTCTCGATCAGACACTTGGGACGATTATCGACCGCAAAACGGCCGCGAGGTTTAACGCGCGCGTGGCGGAACCGAGCGCGTGCGGCCGCTGCCGTCGATGGCGACGAAGACAAACACGGCTTCGGTCACTTTACGCCACTCGCTGGACAGCGGATCGTCGCTCCACACTTCGACCA
Source organism: Pseudomonas sp. AIG (assembly GCF_977020205.1). Lineage (NCBI taxonomy): Bacteria > Pseudomonadati > Pseudomonadota > Gammaproteobacteria > Pseudomonadales > Pseudomonadaceae > Pseudomonas > Pseudomonas sp. AIG. The sequence continues at coordinate 68,515 of NZ_CDROCK010000002.1, forward strand.
TCATCTGGATCGAGCTGCGGCCGATTTCCAGGGTCTGGGTATAAAAGGACAATTGCGCGCCGACAGCGACCGGGACGAGAAACGCCATGCGATCGATGGCAACCGTGGCAACGCGGCCACCGGCGACGCGGCTGGCCATTGCGGTGCCGGCCAAATCCATCTGTGCCACCAGCCAGCCGCCGAAAATATCGCCAAAGCCGTTGGTTTCGCGTGGAAGTGCGGTGATTTGCAGGGCCAGGTCGCCTTGCGGGATCGGATCTTCTTGTTCGAGCTCTATCATGCCGGGGGTGCCTCTGACCCGTGACTCTTCGTTGGTATTGCTGGTGGTAGCCGTCTTCGGGAAAAACGATTCAGCACCGAACCTACTACGTTCGTCACGTTTTCCATCAGGCGCCTAAGGAGAAACTCTGCGAAACCGGCTGCCGACACTGTGAGAACTACTGCGCTCAGCAATACTGCGTCAAAAACAGGCTCGGACTGCTCATTTACAACCCGTAAACTCCGCGTCCTCGCCTGTTTTTTCCTTGTCTTGCTTTCGCTCGCTACGTTCTCACAGCGCCGGATGACAGCATCGTTTTCGCACAGCAACCCCCTACAAACCGGAGCAGGTTGCGAGTATATCGGTCGGTAGACTCCACGACGACCATCCGGTTCTCATTTCGACCGTCAATTACGCGGCTCTATGTGCTTTTTCGAACAATTTGCTATGGTGCCGAACCTGCCCAAGCCACCGCCAGCGTTGTTGTGGCGGCAGTTCCGACTATAAGAGAAGCCCTTGCCATGACCACAGCGCCTTCGAGCCTCGCGCAGCCCCAGCAACCCGCACGACCGTTGACCCGCAATGACTACAAGACTCTGTCGCTGTCCGCCCTCGGTGGCGCGCTGGAGTTTTACGATTTCATCATCTTCGTCTTCTTCGCCACCGTGGTCGGCAAGCTGTTCTTCCCGGCCGACATGCCCGAGTGGCTGCGCCTGATGCAGACCTTCGGCATCTTCGCCGCCGGCTACCTCGCGCGGCCGCTGGGCGGTATCGTCATGGCGCACTTCGGCGATTTGCTGGGGCGCAAGAAGATGTTCACCTTGAGCATTTTCATGATGGCCGTGCCGACCCTGATCATGGGGCTGCTGCCAACGTACGCGCAGATCGGCATGTGGGCGCCGATCCTGTTGCTGGTGATGCGGGTGATTCAGGGCGCGGCGATTGGCGGTGAAGTGCCGGGCGCGTGGGTCTTCGTTTCCGAACATGTACCGCAAAAGCACATGGGTTACGCCTGTGGCACCCTCACCAGCGGCCTGACCGCCGGCATTCTGCTCGGCTCGCTGGTCGCTACGGCGATCAACAGCATTTATACGCCTGCCGAGGTTTCCGATTACGCCTGGCGGATCCCGTTCCTGCTCGGCGGTGTGTTCGGCCTGTTCTCGGTCTACCTGCGCCGCTGGTTGCACGAGACGCCGGTGTTTGCCGAGCTGCAACAGCGCAAGGCATTGGCTGAAGAAGTGCCGCTGCGCGCGGTGCTGCGTGACCATCGCGGGGCGATTGCGATCTCGATGCTGCTGACCTGGTTGCTCTCCGCTGGCATCGTTGTGGTCATCCTGATGACCCCGACCGTGCTGCAAACCGTCTATCACTTCACGCCGACGCAATCGCTGCAGTCGAACAGTCTGGCGATCGTGTTCCTGAGCATCGGCTGCATCATTTCCGGCGCACTGGCAGATCGCTTTGGCGCCGGCCGCGTGTTTGTCTTCGGTTGCCTGGGCCTGTTGATCAGCTCGTGGACGTTCTATCACAGCCTCGCCGATCATCCGAACTGGTTGTTCCCGCTGTATGCGCTGACCGGTTTTCTGGTTGGCACCATTGGTGCGGTGCCGTATGTGATGGTCAAAGCGTTTCCACCGGTGGTGCGCTTTAGCGGCTTGTCGTTCTCGTACAACGTGGCTTACGCGATCTTCGGCGGGTTGACGCCGATGGTGGTCAGCCTGCTGCTGAAAGAAAGCGCGATGGGGCCTGCCTACTATGTGGCGGTGCTGTGCGCGATGGGGATTCTGGTCGGGGCGTGGCTGTGGAAGAAGGGGCGCTGATCCAGGATTCTGCTATCTAGGGCTCTCGCCAGCGTGAGAGCCTTGTTTCGCACTCGCCAGTTGGGAGTCGAGCGCCATGCTCAAGCATATGGGTCAAGGCGTCTGCGGCGTGCGGCTTTTCGATTACGTGATGTTCAACCATCAGATCGAGTAACCAGAGTGCGCCGTGCACCTCCAGTCCATCTCGTTGTGCCTGGCGCCTTAATTTGCCGTCTCCGGTCAGCAACGGACGTCCTGTTTCCTGTGCCAGCAGGTAACAAGACACGTCCGCCAGTGAGCTGTTGTTGTGCTCGACTTTCAGCTCAAAGAGCCTGATCACGCCAGACTCATCGAACGATTCGACACTCAGTCCTCGATCAAGCAGTTCCTGGTGGGGAAAGTCTGCAAGCTCATGCATGACAAAGTCGGTGCAGCAAAGTGTGAATGGCAAGCGAAACATCTGCTCCAGTAATCCGGCGTTTCTGAAGTCAATCCAGATATTCGTATCACTGATGAAGATCAAACTCATGCATTCTCCAGTGAACCCAAAAAATTGGGGTCCAGTGCGCTCACTGGTTTGCGCAGGAGTTCGGCAGCCCGAGACTTGGTGATCAAACCTTCTGCCAGCGCCCAGAATGCTAGCGACTCAAATCTTTGAGGCGGCTTGCAAGGTAACGGCTCAGGTTCTGATTTGCGCCAGCCATTGGCACTGAATTGGATGGTGAGGGACTTATAGCCACTTTCGCTGAGAAGCTTCAGATCTTTCAGGCGTCTCAACGCGGCATGCATTGAGATCCCGTATTGACGCTTTGCAATCAGCAGTTCTCGTGGATGAACTCTGGAGCGAGGATGGCTACCGAAGTCACCGGTGACACTTTTCGCCGGGTAAAGAAACGCGCCAGCGAATCGATGGCAACAATTTTCCTTGTCCCTCTCCGGCATATCTTCTGGTAATGCCATGACCCAGTGGCCGAGTTCATGGGCGGCAGTGAACCTGATCCGTTCGCCTGGACGATCGGCATTCAACGCAATCAGCACGTGCTCGCCATTACCGGTGGCTGCGCAGGCACCGTCGAAGTCGTCCGGGCCGTTCAGCATTGCGACCTTGATGCTGTGCTCCTCCAGCTGTTCGGTCAAATTGGCAATGGGGTCGCTACCAATTCCCCAGAACTGCCGAAGCTCCTCTGCTGCGCCTTCGGCTTCATCGATACAGGAAACAGAAATCATTTGTGCCGGTGTGACGGGAGTGTGGATGTCTGCGGGGTCGAAACATTCCTCGAGCGCGATGTAGCGCTCAAGGTGCTCGCGAATTTTCTCTTCCACCTGTGCCTGGCGATATTTAGGCATTCGGGCCAGTTTTCGAAACTCCAGAGGCGCCAGCGCAATTGCATCCGCACGAAAGAAGTACTCAGGACTGACCTGAAGCGCTTTGGCCAATTGCAGCAGACGAGTTGAGTTCGGAGTGCTCAACCCCTTCTCATATTTGCTCAAGGCTTGTTTGGTTATATCGCCAAGCTCTATCGCCAAAGCTTCAAGAGTGATGCCTTTTTGCAGGCGTGCGCGGCGAATTCGGTCGTTTATCATGGGGCCCTCTCGTGGTTGACAAGACTATCTTTCAGTAGTGATTTGTCAACACGAGAGGAGTTTCATTTTTTTAACACGGCTCCCATGCTGGCCTTTCATCCAATTGTCATATTTCAGCCATAGAGTGTTCACACGGCCTGCTGATACTTGGCCCCGACTTAACACACCCTATCTGCTAGGAGTAAGGCATGAAACTGAAGCGTTTGATGGCGGCAATGACTTTTGTCGCTGCTGGCGTTGCGACTGCCAACGCGTTCGCCGCTGTTGACCCTGCTATCCCGAGCTACACCAAGACCACTGGTGTGTCGGGCAACCTGTCCAGCGTCGGCTCCGATACCCTGGCCAACCTCATGACCCTCTGGGCTGAGAACTACAAAAAAGAATACCCGAACGTAAACATCCAGATTCAGGCCGCTGGCTCCGCCACTGCGCCACCTGCGCTGACTGAAGGCACCTCCAACCTGGGCCCGATGAGCCGCAAGATGAAGGACACCGAACTGGCGGCCTTCGAGCAGAAGTACGGCTACAAGCCAACCGCTATCCCGGTTGCCGTGGATGCTCTGGCTGTGTTCGTACACAAAGACAACCCGATTCAGCACCTGACCATGGAACAGGTTGACGCGATCTTCTCGTCGACCCGTCTGTGCGGCGCCAAAGCCGACGTGAAAACCTGGGGCGACCTGGGCGTGACCGGTGATCTGGCCAACAAGCCAGTGCAGCTGTTCGGTCGTAACTCGGTATCCGGCACCTACGGCTACTTCAAAGAAGAAGCTCTGTGCAAAGGCGACTACAAGCCAAACGTCAACGAACAACCAGGTTCGGCGTCGGTTGTGCAGTCGATCAGCTCGTCGCTGAACGGCATCGGTTACTCGGGCATCGGCTACAAGACCGCCAGCGTGAAAACCGTTGCGCTGTCGAAGAAGGGCAGCACTGACTTCATCGAAGACACCGAAGAAAACGCCCTGAACGGCAAATATCCGCTGTCGCGTTTCCTCTACGTTTACGTCAACAAAGCCCCGAACAAGCCTCTGGCTCCGCTGGAAGCCGAGTTCGTGAAACTGGTGCTGTCGAAACAGGGCCAGGAAGTGGTAGTGAAAGACGGTTACATCCCACTGCCAGCCAAGGTTGCTGCAAAAGCACTGGCTGACCTGGGTCTGCAGGAAGGCGGCGCTGAAGTCGCAAAGAAGTAACAAATTGAGTCCGGGGTGAACCCCACCAGACTCAGGTAAAAGGCCGGATCTGCCCGCAGACCGGCCTTTTCCACACCTCAAATTTTTGATCCTCTGCCAGTCCCGCTGGCGGTGGATTTGCTGCGTCACTGCATTGTCATCTTTCTGTCATACAGGATCGCTAGGGTGAGCGCATGAATGATCTGGCCAATTCCCACATGACTACTAATCCTCCCAAGCGCATTGATTTCAATACGCCTGAGCTGCAACGCAAGCGCCGCATTCGCGCGCTCAAGGATCGCTTCACCCGCTGGTACGTCCTCGTTGGCGGTCTTGCGGTGCTGGCAGCCATCACCCTGATCTTCTTCTTCCTCGCCTACGTGGTTGCGCCGCTGTTCCAGGGTGCCGACCTGACCGCGAAAGACTCGATCACCCCGGCCTGGATGCAGGACGCCGGCAAGCCGTTGATGATCTCGCTCGAAGAGCAGAATCAGGTGGCGATGCGCGTTTCCGACAAGGGCCAGGCGCTGTTCTTTGACATCGACAGTGGCGCTGAACTGAAGCGCGTCGATCTGCCGGTTCCGACTGGCGCCACCGTAACCTCGATTGGTGAAGACCAGCCGGGCCATCCGCTGGTGGCTGTGGGCCTGTCCAACGGCCAGGCGCTGGTGTTCCGCCACACCTATAAAGTCAGCTACCCCGATGGCAAGAAAACCATCAGCCCGGCGATTGAATATCCGTACGGCGAGACGCCGATCGCGCTGAACGAAGCCGGCGGTGCGCTTGAGCATGTCAGCCTGAATGCCACCGACACCACCCTGATATTGGTGGGCTCGACCGGTTCGCAACTCAATGTGCTGTCGCTGACCAGCGAAGAAAACATGATGACTGGCGAAGTCACCAACGAGCAGAAGCGTATCGATCTGCCGCAGATGACTGAGCCGGTGAAAAACATTTTCGTCGACCCGCGCCAGCAATGGCTGTACGTGGTCAACGGTCGCGCCCAGGCCGATGTGTTCAGCCTGCGCGACAAGAGCCTCAACGGGCGCTACAAACTGTTGGAAAACGCTGACGCCGAAGTCACCGCGACCACGCAACTGGTCGGTGGTATCTCGCTGATCGTCGGCGACTCCAAGGGTGGTCTGGCCCAATGGTTTATGGCCCGCGACACCGATGGTGAGCTGCGCCTGAAGCAGATCCGCACCTTCCAGATGGGCACCACGCCAATCGTTGAAATCACTGCTGAAGAGCGTCGCAAAGGCTTCCTCGCGCTGGATGCCAGCGGCAAGCTCGGCGTGTTCCACAGCACCGCGCACCGCACGCTGCTGGTTGATCAGGTGGTCGATGGCCAAGGCGTATTCGGCCTGTCGCCGCGCGCCAACCGGGTGATCGTCGAAGCCGACGGCAAACTGCAACCGTTGCTGCTCGACAACCCGCACCCGGAAGTTTCCTGGAGCGCGCTGTGGAGCAAGGTCTGGTACGAGAACTACGACGAGCCTAAATACGTCTGGCAATCGACCGCCGCCAACACCGATTTCGAACCGAAACTGAGCCTCTCGCCACTGACCTTCGGCACGCTGAAAGCCGCGTTTTACGCGATGCTGCTGGCGGCGCCACTGGCCGTTGCCGCAGCGATCTACACCGCCTACTTCATGGCCCCGGGCATGCGCCGCAAGGTCAAACCGGTGATCGAGCTGATGGAAGCGATGCCGACGGTGATCCTCGGTTTCTTCGCCGGCCTGTTCCTTGCCCCGTATGTCGAAGGGCATCTGCCGGGCATTTTCAGCCTGTTGATGTTGTTGCCGATCGGCATCCTGGTCGCCGGTTTCACCTTCAGCCGTCTGCCTGAATCGATCCGCCTGAAAGTCCCGGACGGTTGGGAAAGTGCGCTGCTGATTCCGGTGATCCTGTTCGTGGGCTGGCTGTCGCTGTACATGAGCCCGTTCATGGAAAACTGGTTCTTCGGCGGTGACATGCGCATGTGGATCTCCCACGACCTGGGCATCACCTACGACCAGCGCAACGCTTTGGTGGTCGGTCTGGCCATGGGTTTTGCGGTAATCCCGAACATCTACTCGATCGCTGAAGACGCCGTGTTCAGTGTGCCGCGCGGCCTGACCCTCGGTTCGCTGGCCCTCGGTGCCACGCCGTGGCAGACCATGACTCGCGTGGTGATCCTGACCGCCAGCCCGGGGATCTTCTCGGCGCTGATGATCGGCATGGGTCGTGCGGTCGGCGAAACCATGATCGTGCTGATGGCCACCGGTAACACCCCGGTCATGGAAATGAACCTGTTCGAAGGCCTGCGCACCCTGGCCGCCAACGTCGCGGTGGAAATGCCCGAGTCGGAAGTCGGCGGCAGCCACTACCGCGTGCTGTTCCTCTCGGCGCTGGTGCTGCTGTTGTTCACCTTCGTCATGAACACCCTGGCAGAACTGATTCGTCAGCGTCTGCGCAAGAAATACTCGTCGCTTTAAGCAAAGGTAGAAGTCTGTGAAACAGAACTCCCTGAAAGGATGGTTCAAGAGCGGCGCCCCGGGCGTCTGGATCAGCGGTGGCGCGGTGTCCATCGCGGTCATCATGACCATTGGCCTGCTGGCCGTGATTGCCGTGCGCGGTCTGGGTCACTTCTGGCCGGCGGATCTGGTGCATGCCAATTACGACGTACCGGGTCAGGCCAATCACCTGGTCATCGGTGAAGTGGTACAGAAGGAAGAAGTACCGCGTGCCCGACTGAAGAGCGCCGGTTTGCCGGTGCCTGACGCAGGTCCGGAATTCATGACCCGCGAGCTGATCAAGGTCGGCAACCGTGACCTGAACGGCAACGACTTCACCTGGATCGTTGGCGAGTGGCTGACCAACCAGACCACGCCGCCAGAGTTGATGGCGATCGAGCGTCGCGAGTGGGGCAACTTCTACGGCTACCTGGTCAACGTCAAACAGGACGGCAAGGTCATCGCCGAGGGCGAGGCTGCCTGGCCTGAGCTGCAAGCGCGGATCAACCGTGTGAACGGTCTGGCGGCACAACTGAAGTCGCTGGAAAAGACCGACATCGGTGCGATCAACGCCGGTCTGGAGCGTATCCGTCTGCACGGTCGCAAACTGGAACTGGAAGGCAAGCTCGACGCCACCGCACAAGCGGACATGGAATCCGAGCGTGCCGAGTTGAATGCGCGTTATCAGGACATCGAAGCGCGTCTGGCCGATCTGCATGCGCAGTTCAACCGCGACGCGCTGACCGCTCGCGATGCCAACGGCAAAGAGATCGAAATCGGTCTGGGCAAAGTGGTTCACGCCTACCAGCCAAACGCGATGAGCACCTTCACCAAGGTCGGTTTCTACTTCAGCAAGATTTGGGAATTCCTTTCGGACGACCCGCGTGAAGCGAACACCGAAGGCGGGATTTTTCCGGCGATCTTCGGCACCGTGATGATGACGTTGATCATGGCGATGATCGTCACCCCGTTCGGCGTGCTGGCAGCGGTGTACCTGCGTGAATATGCCAAGCAGAACACCCTGACGCGGATCATCCGTATCGCGGTGAACAACCTCGCTGGCGTACCGGCGATCGTTTACGGCGTGTTCGGTTTGGGTTTCTTCGTTTACGTACTCGGTGGTTCGGTTGACCGCTTGTTCTTCCCCGAAGCATTGCCGGCACCGACCTTTGGTACCCCGGGTCTGCTCTGGGCCTCGCTGACTTTGGCGCTGCTGGCGGTGCCGGTGGTGATCGTGGCAACCGAGGAAGGTCTGGCGCGTATCCCGCGTACCGTGCGAGAAGGCTCGTTGGCCCTCGGTGCGACCAAGGCTGAAACCTTGTGGAAAATTGTGATCCCGATGGCCAGCCCGGCCATGATGACCGGCATGATCCTCGCCGTGGCCCGCGCCGCCGGTGAAGTGGCGCCGCTGATGCTGGTGGGTGTGGTGAAACTGGCGCCGTCGCTGCCGGTGGACGGCAACTACCCGTACCTGCACCTGGACCAGAAGATCATGCACCTGGGCTTCCACATTTATGACGTCGGCTTCCAGAGCCCGAACGTCGAAGCGGCCCGTCCGCTGGTGTACGCCACGGCGCTGTTGCTGGTGCTGGTGATCGCGACGTTGAACCTGTCGGCGGTGTATATCCGCAACCACCTGCGCGAAAAATACAAAGCACTGGATAGCTGATTTCTTATGTAGGAGTGAGCCTGCTCGCGATGGCAACACCGCGGTTTCATAGATAAACCGCAGCGCCTGAATCGCGAGCAGGCTCACTCCTACAAAAAACCGAACCGAATTTTGTTAGCACAGGGAGCCTCCCATGCAGCACGAAGCACATACCCACGGCATCAACATGTCTGCCCTGGGCCGCGATAAGCAAAGCCTCAGCCTCGAACAGGAAACCGTGGCCATCGAAGTACCGGGCCTGAGTCTGTATTACGGCGAGAAACAAGCATTGTTCGACGTCAGCATGAACATTCCGAAACAGCGCGTGACTGCCTTCATCGGCCCGTCCGGCTGCGGTAAGTCGACGCTGCTGCGCACCTTCAACCGCATGAACGATCTGGTTGACGGCTGCCGCGTCGAAGGCGCGATCAACCTGTACGGCAACAACATCTATCGCAAAGGCGAAGACGTTGCCGAACTGCGTCGTCGCGTCGGCATGGTGTTCCAGAAGCCCAACCCGTTCCCGAAAACCATCTACGAAAACGTGGTCTACGGCCTGCGCATTCAAGGCATCAACAAGAAGCGCATCCTCGACGAAGCGGTCGAATGGGCGTTGAAAGGTGCGGCACTGTGGGACGAAGTCAAAGACCGTCTGCATGAATCGGCACTCGGCCTGTCCGGTGGGCAGCAACAGCGTCTGGTGATCGCCCGTACCATCGCGGTTGAGCCGGAAGTGCTGCTGCTCGACGAACCGTGCTCGGCCCTCGACCCGATCTCGACGCTGAAAGTCGAAGAGCTGATCTACGAGCTGAAATCCAAGTTCACCATCGTCATCGTCACCCACAACATGCAACAGGCCGCGCGGGTGTCCGACTACACGGCGTTCATGTACATGGGCAAACTGGTGGAATTCGGCGACACCGATACCCTGTTCACCAATCCGGCGAAGAAGCAGACCGAAGACTACATCACCGGTCGATACGGTTGACCGTACAGCCGCGAGCTTCATGCTGCGAGCGGCAAGTCAAAGCGGTTCAGCGTAACGACAAATTTCAGCTTGCAGCTCGTAGCTTGCAGCTCTTGGTTAAAGCTTTTGCGGAGCGAACACAATGATTTCTAAGGAAGGCCTTACCCACCACATCTCTGCGCAGTTCAACGCCGAGCTCGAGGAAGTGCGCAGCCACCTCCTGGCCATGGGCGGGCTGGTCGAGAAGCAGGTCAACGACGCGGTGACCGCGCTGATCGAAGCCGATTCCGGTCTGGCTCAGCAGGTGCGCGAGATCGATGACCAGATCAATCAGATGGAACGCAACATCGACGAAGAATGCCTGCGCATTCTCGCCCGCCGTCAGCCGGCGGCGTCTGACCTGCGTTTGATCATCAGCATTTCCAAGTCGGTGATCGATCTGGAGCGCATCGGTGACGAAGCGACCAAGATCGCCCGCCGCGCGATTCAATTGTGCGAAGAAGGCGAAGCGCCGCGCGGTTACGTCGAGGTTCGCCACATCGGCGACCAAGTGCGCAACATGGTCCGCGATGCGCTGGACGCGTTTGCCCGTTTCGACGCCGATCTGGCGTTGTCGGTGGCGCAGTACGACAAGATCATCGACCGCGAATACAAAACCGCGCTGCGTGAACTGGCGACCTACATGATGGAAGACCCGCGCTCTATCTCGCGGGTCTTGAGCATTATCTGGGTGCTGCGTTCGCTGGAGCGCATCGGCGACCACGCGCGCAATATCTCCGAATTGGTCATCTACCTGGTGCGCGGCACCGACGTGCGCCACATGGGCCTCAAGCGCATGAAGGAAGAAGTTGAAGGCACAAGCGGCGAAACCGCTAATGTTCCGGGCAATGCTGACGATAAGTAAGATTGCCTGAGAAAAGCGCCCGGCCCTTTGGCCGGGCGTTTTTATTTCTGCTTTTCACAAGGCAGATCGAATTAAAAAGCAGCACCCGCGAACGAAAAGTCCCGGCGTGACTGAAGAGTTTTGGCAATGTGCCATCAGCCAGCGTTATGCTTGCCGGGATTTTAATAGGGGTGTTGGATGAGCAAGATCAGTGTGTTGGTCGTGGACGATGCTTCGTTCATTCGTGACCTGGTGAAAAAGTGCCTGCGTAATTACTTCCCGGGGATCCGCACCGAGGACGCCGTCAACGGTAAAAAGGCTCAGGCCATGCTGGCCAGAGAAGCCTTCGACCTGGTCCTGTGCGACTGGGAAATGCCGGAAATGTCCGGTCTCGAACTGCTGACCTGGTGCCGCGAGCAAGATAACCTCAAGACCATGCCGTTCGTTATGGTGACCAGCCGTGGCGACAAGGAAAACGTTGTGCAGGCGATTCAGGCCGGCGTTTCCGGCTACGTCAGCAAGCCGTTCACCAACGAGCAACTGCTGACCAAGGTCAAGCAGGCGCTGAATAAAGTCGGCAAGCTCGACACCCTGATGAACAGCGCGCCGACCAAAATGAACTCGGCGTTCGGCAACGATTCCCTGAGTGCCTTGACCGGTGGCAAGCCTGCCGTGGTCGGCGGTGCTCCGGCGGCCGCAGCGGTCAACCCGTTTGCCAAACCCGCTGCTGCCGCACCAGCGCCCGCTGCTGCGCCATCCCGTGGCCTGCTCAACAGCCCACCGGTCAAGGCACCCGCCGCAGCGTCTGCTCCGGCCAGTGGTCGTGGCCAAGGCCAATTGCGCCTGCCAAGCGGTACTCAGCAATGCGTGATCAAGGCGCTGAGCATCAAGGAAGCGTTGCTGGTGGTGAAACGCACCGACACCCTGCCGCAGATCCTCGACAGTGCCGTGCTCGATCTGGAGCAGGGCGACAACGCTGAGATTGCCCGCCTCAACGGCTACCTGCACGCCGTCGTCGCGTTTGAGCAGAAGCCTGACAGCGACTGGCTGCAACTGACCTTCCGTTTCGTCGATCAGGATGCGCAGAAGCTCGACTACATCTCCCGTCTGATCGCCCGCGGCACGGCGCAGAAGCACTTCGTTCCGGGCGCTTGATCACAGCTTTACGCTGATCGTTCCCACGCTCTGCGTGGGAATGCCTCAACCGGACGCTCCGCGTCCTCTCGCATGGGACGCAGAGCGTCCGGGGCTGCATTCCCACGCAGAGCGTGGGGACGATCATTTGAAACATCTGTCGACTAGCCTGGTCTGCTTCACCTGCTAGGCTCATTCCCAGGCCTTACTTCGACAGACTCTTGCCCATGCTCGCGCGCCTGCTGTTTTTCTGTGGTCTCTTCATGGCCTCCACCTCGGCTGTGGCCATGACCATTTACAAATCCACCGACGCCAACGGCGTGGTCTCGTACAGCGACCGGCCGAGCAAAGGCGCGCAGGTGTTCGTCTTTCAGGACCGCATGGTCGAGCGCCTCGAGCGGCAGGTCTATCTCGACATCAAAAAACAGAAAGGCACTGACGTGGTGTTCGTGCGCAACGATCTGTACGCGCCGGTCGAGGTCGCACTGGCCTTTACCGGGATGAGCAATGTACGTGGCGCGCCGGCACAAACCATCCGCCGGGTGCTGCCGGCGCGCAGCAATACGCGTCTGGCGCTGCTGACGGCGGTGTCGGCCAAGCAGCCGCTGGTGTATACGCCGCAATTTCACTATTCCCTCGGTGACCCCTCTGGAACCGCACAGGGCTATCGCTACCCGCTGCCTTGGCGCGGCGGGCCGTTCCGCCTGAGTCAGGGCGCCAACGGTCAATACAGCCACTATGGGCCGAAGAACAAGTACGCGATGGACATCGCCATGCCGGTCGGCACGCCGATCATTGCCGCGCGGGCCGGGGTGGTGGTGAAGACCGAGAACGCACAGAGCGGGCGCGGTAATGATGCATCCGGTAATTTCGTGCGGGTGCTGCACGACGACGGCACCATGGGCGTGTACCTGCACCTCAAGCAAGGCTCGGTGAGTGTGCGCGAAGGGCAAAGAGTGACCGTGGGCAGTCCGCTGGCGCTGTCAGGCAACACCGGCAACAGCAGTGGCCCGCACCTGCACTTTGTGGTGCAGCGCAATACCGGTGAGGGGCTGGTGTCGATTCCGTATCAGTTCAACCAGCCGCTGGGGGCGTTGCCCAACTTTGCGTTGGGCAAGCAGTAAAGCAAAAAAGATCGCAGCCTGCGGCAGCTCCTACATAGGAATGCGATTCCTGTAAGAGCTGCCGCAGGCTGCGATCTTTTAGCAGGCAACGCGGTTTCCCGCATTGCACTCAATCCAGCATCAACACTTTCGCCAGCACAATCTTCGGCCCTTTCATCTTCTTGATGATGATCCGCAGGCCTTCGACTTCCAGCACTTCTTCCTCTTCCGGCACCCGTTTCAGGGTTTCGTAAACCAGCCCGGCAAGGGTTTCCGCTTCGATGTGATCAAGGTCGATGCCCAGCAGGCGTTCAACCTTGAACAGCGGCGTGTCGCCACGCACCAAGAGCTTGCCCGGCTGATAGGCGAGGATGCCGCGCTCAGCCTTGCGGTGTTCGTCCTGAATGTCGCCAACCAGCACTTCCAGTACGTCTTCCATGGTCAGGTAGCCGATGATGTTGCCATCAGCCTCTTCGACCACGGCGAAGTGCGAGCCGCCCTTGCGGAACTGCTCCAGCAACTGCGACAGCGGCATATGCCGCGACACGCGCTCCAGCGGGCGGGTCAGTTCAGCCAGGTTGAACGACTCGGGAATGTGGTCCAGCGCCGCCAGCTCCAACAGCAGATCCTTGATGTGCAGCAGGCCGACGAACTCCTGACGCTCGCTGTCGTACACCGGATAACGGCTGAACTTGTGGCGACGGAACATCGCCAGGATTTCTTTCAGCGGCGCGTTGAATTCGAGCGTGATCAGGTCTTCACGGGAGTTGGCCCAGTCGACCACTTCCAGCTCGCCCATTTCCACCGCCGAGGCCAAAACGCGCATGCCCTGATCACTCGGATCCTGGCCACGGCTGGAGTGCAGGATCAGTTTCAGTTCTTCGCGGCTGTAATGGTGTTCGTGGTGCGGGCCGGGTTCGCCCTGACCGGCAATACGCAGAATCGCGTTGGCGCTGGCGTTGAGCAGGTAAATCGCCGGGTACATCGCCCAGTAGAACAGGTACAGCGGCACCGCCGTCCACAGCGACAGCAGCTCGGGTTTGCGGATCGCCCAGGATTTCGGGGCCAGCTCGCCGACGACGATGTGCAGGTACGAAATGATGAAGAACGCGGTGAAGAACGATACGCCTTTGACGATCTCCGGCGACTGCACGCCGACCGCGCTCAGCAGCGGTTCGAGAATGTGCGCAAAGGCCGGCTCACCGACCCAGCCGAGGCCAAGCGAGGCCAGAGTGATACCGAGCTGGCACGCCGAGAGGTACGCATCGAGCTGACTGTGCACGGTGCGCAGGATGTGTCCGCGCCAGCCGTTCTGATCAGCGATGGCCTCGACCCGGGTCGAGCGCAGTTTGACCATGGCGAATTCCGCCGCAACGAAAAAGCCGTTGAGCAAAACCAGGATCAGAGCAAAAAGGATCATGCCGAAATCGGCGAATATTGTTGCGAGGGACAAGCCAGGGGAAGGGTCCATGATGGAGTTTTGCGGGTTCCGTGTGATTCAAGAAAGAGAAAAGTCGCGCCTGAAAAGCAGGCACAAGTCAGCCAATGTAGCGGCTGACATGGCGATTGCCTAGTGGCGAGTGCCGGTCGGTCTTACTCGGCGGCGCTGATGGCCCGCGCCTGAGCCACCTGAGCCGGGGCGAAATGGCAGGTGAACGTGCTGCCGTGACCGGGCACGCTGCTGATTTCCATGCGTGCGCGATGGCGCAGCAACACATGCTTGACGATGGCCAGACCCAGTCCGGTGCCGCCGGTGTTGGAGTTGCGGCTGGAGTCGACGCGGTAGAAGCGTTCGGTCAGGCGCGGCAGGTGTTTGCTGTCGATGCCGATCCCGGAATCCTGCACGCTCAGGTGCGCGCCCTGATCGTCGCCCCACCAGCGAATGCGGATATTGCCCTCGGCCGGGGTGTACTTCACGGCGTTGAACACCAGATTGGAAAACGCACTGCGCAATTCCGCCTCGCTGCCTTTGAGTAACAGGCTGGCGTCGGCTTCGAGGCTGATACGCTGGTTTTTCGCGCCGGACAATTGCTGTGCGTCGCTCTTGATCGATTGCAGCAGCGTATCGACCTGCACCGGCTGGTTGTCCGACGGGTAGTCGGTGGCTTCCAGTTTCGCCAGCAGCAACAAATCGTTGAGCAGCGTCTGCATGCGTCCGCCCTGTTGTTGCATTTGCTGCAGGGCACGGCTCCAGCGCGGGTTCACTTCTTCGACGTTGTCGAGCAGGGTTTCCAGATAACCGCAGATCACCGTCAGCGGCGTGCGCAGTTCGTGGGAGACGTTGGCGATGAAGTCTTTGCGCATCTGTTCCAGTTGATGAATACGCGTGACGTCGCGCACCAGCATCAAGTGTTCGTTGTTGCCGTAGCGGGTCAGGTACAGCTGAATGCGCACGCGATCGTTGGTAGGCGAAGGGATTTCCAGCGGCTCGGCATAGCTGTCCTGCTCGAAGTATTCCTTGAAGCGCGGATGGCGCACCAGGTTGGTCACCGGCTGGCCACTGTCCTGCGGGGTCTTGAGGCCGAGCAGGGTTTCGGCGGCGCGGTTCCACCATTCCAGGTTGCCGTCGCTGTCGAGCATGATCACCGCGTCTTTCAACGCGGCGGTGGATTCCTGCACCCGGTCGATCACCGCTTGCAGGCGCCCGCGCACACGTTGGTCGCGGCGTTGCAGGTGGTAGATGCTGTCGAACACCTCGCCCCACAGGCCATAGCCGTCAGGTGGCGCTTCATCAGGTTGATGCTGGCGCAGCCATTCGTGCAGACGCAGCAACTGCTTGAGCGTCCAGGCCAGATAAATGCCCAGACCCGCCGCGAGGCTCCAGCCGTAATAGCCGGTGATCAGGCCGATCACCAGACACGCTGTGACCAGCAACAGCATGTGGCGAATCAGGGTGCCATGCCAGTTTTGATTCACGGAGCGTCCTTAACGCAGCTTCGAGTTTCAAGCCACAAGCTTCAAGCTAAAGCGGATCGGCTTTTACTTGCCGCGTGTAGCTAGAAGCTTGCCGCTGCTTTTTTATGCCTTGGTGGAAAACCGGTAGCCGGTGCCGCGCACGGTTTGTACCAGATTTTCGTAGGCGTCGCCGAGGGCCTTGCGCAGGCGGCGGATGTGCACGTCGACGGTGCGTTCTTCAACGTAGACGTTGCCACCCCAGACCTGATCCAGCAACTGGCCTCGGGTGTAGGCGCGCTCCTGGTGGGTCATGAAGAATTGCAGCAGACGGTATTCGGTCGGGCCCATCTCGGCCGGTTTGCCGTCGATGGTCACGCGGTGGCTGATCGGGTCGAGCAGCAGGCCACCGACTTCGATCGGCGCTTCGCCGTCGGTCGGGCCGGCGCGACGCAGCACAGCCTTGAGGCGGGCGACCAGTTCGCGCGGGGAAAACGGTTTGGTGATGTAGTCGTCAGCACCGACTTCCAGACCCTGGATCTTGTTGTCCTCTTCGCCCTTGGCAGTGAGCATGATGATCGGGATGTCCCCGGTCAGCTCATCACGCTTCAGACGACGGGCCAGTTCGATACCGGAGGTGCCGGGCAGCATCCAGTCGAGCAGGATCAGGTCCGGCTTGCGGTCGACGATGATGGCGTGCGCCTGCTGCGAGTTCTCTGCCTCGAGGCAGTCATAGCCGGCCATTTCCAACGCAACGGCGATCATTTCGCGAATGGGCGCTTCGTCGTCGACGATCAGAATGCTCCTGCCAACCATGCCTTAATCCTCTTGTCATTTAACTGTCTTGCGCCGCATTAGATAACGGAATTATTGCAGTCGTGTGACAGTATTTTAGTCCGGCGGCGATTGTGCGGATCCTGAACTAAGCTCTAAGTCCGAATCCTGACAACCACAAAAGAAGGTTTCCATGACTCAAATGACTGTTTCTTTCAAAGCACTGCTGATGGCTGCCGCCCTGACTCTGCCTGGATTTGCCATGGCCGCGGAGCCGGCCATGATGAAAGACGGCATGATGGTCGATCACAAAGGCATGACCGTTTATACGTTCGACAAGGACGCTGGCGGCAAGTCGATGTGCAACGGCGATTGCGCGAAGAACTGGCCGCCGATGATGGCGCCGGCGGGGGCCAAGGCTGAAGGCAAATGGACGGTCATCAAGCGTGATGACGGCATGATGCAGTACGCCTACGACGGCAAACCGCTGTACACCTTCATGAAGGATGAGAAGCCTGGAGAAATGAAAGGCGATGGCATGAAGGAAGTGTGGCACGTGGTGCACGAGCACAAGTAAACGCAATTCCCTGTGGGAGCGAGCTTGCTCGCGAAGGCGTCGTCTCAGTCAGCCTATGTGGCAACAGACCCAACGCTTTCGCGAGCAAGCTCACTCCCACAGGTTTGAATCTTCAGCGCAATGCGTAATCCAGCACGATCCCGACAAAAATCGCCAACCCGGCCCAATGATTGTGCAAAAACGCCTTGAAACAACGCAGGCGGTCGCGATCGCGGGTATACCAGAACTCCCACGCATAACACCCGGCAGCCACCAGCAAGCCGAGATGGAACCAGACGCCCAACTCGAACTTCGACCCCGCCAGCATCAGGCAACTCAGCGACAACGCCTGCAGGCTCAGGATGATCACCCGGTCCGCCTCGCCGAACAGAATCGCCGTGGATTTCACGCCAATCTTCAAATCGTCATCGCGATCGGTCATCGCGTAATAGGTGTCGTAACCCACCGTCCACAGCAGGTTGGCGATCCACAGTAGCCACGCTGCCGCCGGCAGCTCGCCGGTCTCGGCCGTGAACGCCATCGGCATGCCCCACGAGAACGCTGCGCCCAGCACCACTTGCGGGTAATAGGTGTAGCGCTTCATGAACGGATAAGTGAAGGCCAGGGCCAGACCGCCCAGCGACAGCCAGATCGTCGGCGCATTGGTGCACAGCACCAGCAGGAAACTCACGCCCATCAACAGGGCGAAGAACACCAGCGCTTCTTTCGAACTGATTCTGCCAGCCGCCAATGGTCGTTGTGCGGTGCGTTTGACGTGGCCGTCGACCTTGCGATCCGCCCAGTCGTTGATCACACAGCCACCGGCGCGGGTCAGAATCACGCCGAGGACGAAAATCACGATATTGGCCAGCGACGGCGAGCCTTTGCCGGCAATCCACAGCGCCCACAGCGTCGGCCACAGCAGCAGGTAAATGCCGATCGGCTTGTCCATCCGGGTCAACTGAATGAAATCCCAGGCGCGCGGGTTCAAGCGGTTAAGGGACTTGAGCAGGCTCTGATACATCAGCAGTTCTCCGGATGGGCGCGGGCGGCGCTCCACAGGCTCGGCAGGAAGATTTCCGCGACCAATACGCTCAGCGCGCCACGATCAAAACGCGAACGACGGCCCCACAGCTCAGGCGCTTTCGCCGCTTGTGGCAGCCAATGTTCAGGGTAGTGGCACACTTCGATAGCGCGGCGCTGGAACGCCTGATCGCAAAACAGCAACTCGCCCAGCGAGCGGCTGCCCAGTTCGTCCATGTGCAAGCCGTCGCCCTGCAAGGCACTGCGTGAGGCGACGCTGCGGGCGAACACCCAGGCCTCGCCGTGACCGCGCAAATACACCTCGCGCACCCAGCCTTCGCTGCCCTCGGCCAGATCCAGTGCAGCGCATTCGTCAGCGCGCAGGGTGTCCCAGCCTTCAAACAGTGGCGTGACGCTGAAGCCGTCATTGGACAACCGGGTCAGTCGGCGGGTGAGGGAGCCTTCGTCGAACAACCAGTCGAGGGTCAACGAATCGGGGAGGGGCGTCAGTCGGCTTTGGGTCAGCCAGAGCGGGGTCGGGCAGGCATTTGAATGTTGCACAATGAGTCATTATTGGCCGCAAATGAGGCGGCGAGCTTACCATGGCGAGCTGCGCTATTGATTGATCCGGGTCGCCATTGCGCCGAACAGGCTTGCATCTGCCCGGCACCATCAGTACAAAACGCCCTGAGCCGGATGGCAGCGCAACACCCATCGACTATCCGCGCCGGCACCCAGCCTGAACCCTGAGGAAGTACCTGAATGAAAAAGTGGCAATGTGTGGTCTGCGGCCTGATCTATAACGAAGCCGACGGCTGGCCGGATGACGGCATTGCGCCGGGCACGCTGTGGCAGGACGTGCCGGAAGACTGGCTGTGCCCGGACTGCGGCGTCGGCAAGCTGGACTTCGAAATGATCGAAATCAACTAAGCAAAACAGAGGAGTAAGGCATGAGCGCACCTGTCGTCATCATTGGCACTGGCCTGGCGGGCTACAACCTGGCCCGCGAGTTTCGCAAACTCGATAGCGAAACCCCGTTGCTGTTGATTACGGCTGATGACGGCCGCTCTTACTCCAAACCGATGCTCTCCACCGGTTTCGGCAAGAACAAAGACGCCGATGGCCTGAGCATGGCCGAACCGGGCGCCATGGCCGAGCAGTTGAAAGCCGAAGTGCGCACCCACACGCGCATCAGTGGCATCGACGCCGGTCATAAACGCCTGTGGATCGGCGAAGAAGCGGTTTACTACCGCGACCTGATCCTCGCTTGGGGTGCAGAAACCGTGCGTGTGCCCATCGAAGGCGATGGCGCCGATCTGGTGTTCCCGATCAACGATCTCGAAGACTACGCACGTTTCCGCGCCGCTGCGGCGGGCAAGCGCCGGGTGCTGCTGCTCGGCGCCGGCCTGATCGGCTGCGAATTCGCCAATGACTTGATCCTTGGCGGCTACGAAGTGCAACTGGTTGCACCCTGTGAACAAGTCATGCC
This sequence comes from Pseudomonas sp. AIG, assembly GCF_977020205.1. Lineage (NCBI taxonomy): Bacteria > Pseudomonadati > Pseudomonadota > Gammaproteobacteria > Pseudomonadales > Pseudomonadaceae > Pseudomonas > Pseudomonas sp. AIG. Next base: position 88,290 of record NZ_CDROCK010000002.1, read on the forward strand.
GATGCTGCTGCACCCGGCCGCTGCGGCAGCGGTGCAGGCCGGGCTGGAAAGCCTCGGTGCGAAATTTCATCTCGGCCCGGTACTGACCCGATTGCAGAAAGTCGCCGACGGCCTCGAAGCGCATCTGTCCGACGGCCAGGTCATTCCTTGCGACGTGGTGGTCTCGGCCATTGGCCTGCGTCCGCGCATCGATCTGGCGGCGGCCGCTGGCGTGCAGGTCAATCGCGGCGTCGTGGTTGATCGGCACCTGAAGACTTCCCACGCCAATATCTATGCGCTGGGTGACTGCGCCGAGGTCGACGGGCTGAATCTGCTGTACGTGATGCCCCTCATGAGCTGTGCGCGAGCACTGGCACAAACCCTCGCCGGAAATCCTACCGCCGTGAGCTACGGCCCGATGCCGATCACCGTGAAAACCCCGGTGTGCCCATTGGTGGTTTCGCCGCTGCCACGGGGCAGCGAAGGCGTCTGGACGGTTGAAGGGCAGGGCGCCGACATCAAGGCTCTGTGTCACAGCGCCAACGGCCAGTTGCTCGGTTACGCGCTGACCGGCGCAGCCGTGATGGAAAAACTCGCCCTGAACAAACAGCTTCCGGCCTTGCTGGCGTAAATACCGGTCGTTCTGTCGGAATCACCCCGCTTTTGCCCCTACAAAGGTCGCGGGGAGACTGGCGCCGCCGGTATCCGCGTGCCATTCTCACTCCCGTCTGCCGCAGAGTAGAGCCTGCGGCGCCTTGGGCGCTGTTCCAACGAGAACAGCACGGACATAACAACAAAAAACCGTCAAAGGGGCTTCACTAATGCGTAAACCAGAACTCGCCGCTGCAATCGCTGAAAAAGCAGATCTGACCAAAGAACAGGCCAACCGCGTACTCAACGCCGTTCTCGAAGAAATTACCGGCGCTCTGCACCGCAAGGACAGCGTGACGCTGGTCGGCTTCGGCACCTTCCTGCAACGCCACCGCGGCGCCCGCACCGGCAAAAACCCGCAGACCGGCGAGCCGGTCAAAATCAAGGCCAGCAACACCGTTGCGTTCAAGCCTGGCAAATCGTTGAAAGACAGCGTTAATCCATAATTGCGGCGAACTCCTCGAATAACGGGGAGAACCCCAAAAAATGGGCACACCGATTGCGGTCGGGTGCCCATTTTTTATGCCTGGTGATTTGTTCCGGCCTGCAGCAATTGTTACGGACCTTTATAAGGCGGCGTAACGGATTGCATTGTGGGCTATCGACCCACTGCACAACTAAATCAATACGCAACATATAAAAGCCATCATATTGATGGCACTTTCTGAGTTGTTGGTTGTCTTGCTGTGATTTGTTGAAACAGCAGCGAAATCTTTCGGAATCATCCTACATCCGATTTTTTCAAAACCCGTCATGCTCCGCGACATTCTCGCCAGCCCCGGTTTCCGGCGATCGACAGAAATTGGAACGATCGCTCTAAATCAGGCTTTTCCGGTGTTTTGTACGGGTATGCGAATATAAACAGAGCATCGGGGATTCCCTGACTGAATATAGGGAAACCTCCTACAACAAACAAAGAACACTTCGTCTTGTTGTTTAATCAGATGCTTGCTAGTGGCCATCATAGTGATTACGATGCGCCCACTTGAAAGAGCACATCTCAATTGGATGAGTCGCTTCACCGCTCTTCGATACTGTCCCGCGCCGCGGTAACTCCAATAGGCGCCTGACTGTAATCCTTAATAAAGGCCATGGATGTCCTACTCAAGCAAACTTTCCGCCCATTACCTCGAACTCGCTAAAGTCTCTGTTTCCAAAGAGAATTTCGCGGGCGAAGACGTTCGTTTTTCGAGCGAATTCGAGGCCCTGGAAAGTGAGCTCGCCAAAGCCTCGTCGATGCACGAAAGCGGGCAGATCGACTGGCTGAAAATTCGCGAAAACAGCGAAAACCTGCTGCGTACCCAATCCAAGGATCTGCGTGTCGGTGCCTGGCTGACCTGGTCGCTGTACCAGCGTGAATCCTTTCCCGGGCTGCTGGCCGGCCTCGGTCTGCTGCACCATCTGTCGGAAAACAATTGGGCCGACGTCCACCCGCTCAAACCCCGCACCCGTGCCGCCGCCATCGGCTGGCTGGTGCCGCGTCTCGAGCAGGTCATCACCGAAAACATTGCGATCAAAGAGCAGTTGCCGATGTTCCGGCAGCTCTCCGAGCACCTGTCCGGTCTCGAAGCGGCTTGCGCTGAGCACTTGGGCGATGATTCGCCGCTGTTGCTGCCGATCTCCCGTCGCCTGAAAACCATGATCCAGCGCGCGGCCGACAACCAACCGGCCCCTGGCGTGGTCGGTGCGGCGGTGGCGCAGGTCAAGCAGGCTGCCAGCCAGTTGCTCACCCCCGGCGCGCCGATCGATAACGAACGAGACGCGCACAAAGCCCTGCGTGCCCAACAGGAAAGCGCCCGCCCGCTGTGCGCCTGGTGGCTCAAGCAGAAGGCCACCGACCTGCGCGCCCTGCGCCTGAATCGCACGCTGCTGTGGATGACCATCGACGCGGTGCCCGAGCGCAACGCCGAGCAGATCACCGTGCTGCGCGGTTTGCCGCTGGAAAAACTCAAGCTCTATCAGGACCGTTTCGATCAGGGCAAATACGCCGACCTGCTGGTGGAACTGGAGGCGAGCCTGGCGAAGGCGCCGTTCTGGTTCGATGGCCAGAGGATGGTCTGGGAATGTCTCCAGAACCTCAACGCCGAGTTGGCCATGCGCGAAGTGGAAATCCACTTCGCGCTTTTGGTTCAACGGCTGCCCGGCATTGTCGAGTTGCGTTTCCATGACGGCGCGCCGTTTGCCGATCCGTCCACCCGGGCGTGGATCGCCGCCAACGTCATGCCGCACCTGCAAAGCGCCAGTGCGCCGCGCAAGGTCGAAAGCGAAAACGTCGAAACCCAGCCGGCCTGGGAAAAGGCCCTCGAAGAAGTCCTGCCGCTGCTGCGCAAGGAAGGCTTGAAGCCTGCCGTGCAGACCCTCAAGCAAGGTTTGCAGTCGGCCCACGGCGGACGCGAACGTTTCTTCTGGCAGTTCGCCCTCGCGCGCCTGTGCTTCATGGCCAAGAAATACGAACTGGCCAAGAACCAGCTGGAAACCCTCGATCAGACATTACAGGACTCAGGCCTGCACGCCTGGGAGCCCGATCTTGCATTGGAAGTGCTGCATTTACTGCATAGCTGCTGCGAGTTGTTGCCGCAGAACCATGCCGTACGTGAACGCAAGGAAGAGATTTATCGCAGGCTGTGCCACCTCGATCTCGAAGTGGTACTCGAATAGGCCCCAGGGCCACAACCGCAAGGAGAAAAGCCATGGCCAAAGAAGGCTCGGTAGCCCCCAAGGAACGCATCAACGTCACCTTCAAACCCGCCACCGGCGGTGCTCAGGAAGAGATTGAACTGCCGCTGAAGCTGCTGGCAATCGGTGACTACACCCACCGCAAGGACGATCGCAAAATCGAAGATCGCAAGCCGATCAGCATCGACAAGATGACCTTCGACGAAGTGTTGGCCAAGCAAGAACTGGGTCTGACGCTGAGCGTGCCGAACCGTCTGCAGGAAGATGGCGAGGCCGACGAGCTGGCTGTGCAACTGCGCGTCAATTCGATGAAGGACTTCAACCCGGCCAGCCTGGTCGAGCAAGTGCCTGAGCTGAAAAAACTGATGGAACTGCGCGATGCGCTGGTGGCCCTCAAAGGCCCGCTGGGTAACGCACCTGCGTTCCGTAAAGCGATCGAAGGCGTGCTCGCCGACGACGAATCCCGCGGTCGCGTACTCGGTGAGCTGGGCCTGAACGCCGCAGCCCCGGACGCCTGAGACTCCAGCCAAGGAAGCCAACACAATGAGCACTAGCGCAGCACAAGAGAAGAGCGCCGGCAACGGTGAGTACAGCATTCTCGACAGCATCATCGCCGAAACCCGTCTGACTCCGGACGACGAAGCCTACGACATCGCCAAGCGCGGCGTGTCGGCGTTCATCGAAGAACTGCTCAAGCCGCAGAACAACGGTGAGCCGGTCAAGAAGGCCATGGTTGACCGCATGATCGCCGAGATCGATGCCAAGCTCAGCCGTCAGATGGACGAAATCCTGCACCACCCGGATTTCCAGGCGCTGGAATCGTCGTGGCGTGGTCTGCAGTTGCTGGTCGACCGCACCAACTTCCGCGAAAACATCAAGATCGAAATCCTCAACGTCTCCAAAGAAGACCTGCTGGACGATTTCGAAGATTCGCCGGAAGTCATGCAGTCGGGCCTGTACAAGCACATCTACACCGCTGAATACGGCCAGTTCGGTGGTCAGCCTGTGGGCGCGATCATCGCTAACTACTACATGTCGCCAAGCTCGCCAGACGTGAAACTGATGCAGTACGTGGCCAGCGTTTCGTGCATGTCCCACGCGCCGTTCATCGCTGCGGCCGGCCCGAAATTCTTCGGTCTGGAAAGCTTCACCGGCCTGCCGGATCTGAAAGATCTGAAAGACCACTTCGAAGGCCCGCAATTCGCCAAATGGCAGAGCTTCCGTACCTCGGAAGACTCCCGCTACGTTGGCCTGACCGTGCCGCGTTTCCTGCTGCGTAACCCGTACGATCCGGAAGAAAACCCGGTCAAATCGTTCGTGTACAAGGAAACCGTTGCCAACAGCCACGAGCACTACCTGTGGGGCAACACTGCTTACGCGTTCGGCACCAAGCTGACTGACAGCTTCGCCAAATTCCGCTGGTGCCCGAACATCATCGGCCCACAGAGCGGTGGCGCGGTTGAAGACCTGCCGTTGCACCACTTCGAAAGCATGGGCGAAATCGAAACCAAGATTCCTACTGAAGTTCTGGTTTCCGACCGTCGTGAATACGAACTGGCCGAGGAAGGTTTCATCTCCCTGACCATGCGTAAAGGCTCCGACAACGCGGCGTTCTTCTCCGCAAGCTCGGTGCAGAAGCCGAAGTTCTTCGGCATCAGCGCAGAAGGCAAGGCGGCAGAGCTGAACTACAAGCTCGGCACCCAACTGCCGTACATGATGATCGTCAACCGCCTGGCTCACTACTTGAAAGTGCTGCAGCGCGAGCAACTCGGTTCGTGGAAAGAGCGTACCGACCTCGAGCTGGAACTGAACAAGTGGATCCGTCAGTACGTTGCCGACCAGGAAAACCCGAGCGCCGAAGTGCGTGGCCGTCGTCCGCTGCGCGCTGCGCAAGTGATCGTCAGCGACGTTGAAGGCGAGCCGGGCTGGTACCGCGTGAGCTTGAACGTGCGTCCGCACTTCAAGTACATGGGTGCCGATTTCACCCTGTCGCTGGTTGGCAAGCTGGACAAAGAGTAAGAGCGACTCATGGACGGATACGGCAGCCTGTTCGAACGCCTCAACGGCGACGCGCAACTACGCAAGGGCAACAGCCTTGAGGCTTGTGCCATGGCGTCAGTGGCTGCCCATCTGGCCAAAATGCTCAGCACCCGGGCCGGCAGCGTGCAAACGCTGGCCGACTACGGGTTGCCCGATCTCAATGACATGCGTCTGAGCCTGCACGACTCCCTGAGTCAGGCCCGTCTGGCCATCGAAAACTTCATCGAAGCCTACGAGCCACGCCTGAGCAACGTGCGTGTCATTTCCCTGCCGCGTGACCACGATCAGCTTCGCCTCGCCTTCAGCATCGAAGGCCTGCTGGAAGTTGAAGGGTTCAAGCGTCAGGTCAGTTTTTCCGCGCGCCTGGATGGCAGCGGACAAGTGAAGGTCACCTAAGGAGATCCCCGATGTCTGGCAAACCCGCAGCACGCGTATCCGACCCCACCGCTTGCCCACTTCCAGGCCACGGTACCAACCCGATCGCCGCCGGTTCCGGCGACGTGTTCTTCGACGGCCTCGCGGCCGCCCGTGAAGGCGATGCCTCCGCGTGTGGTGGTGCGATGGTTGGTGGTTTGGCCACGACGGTGAAAATCAACGGCAAGTCTGCTGTCACCGTCGATTCTGAAGGTGCGCATGGGAATAAGGTTACGGCTGGGTCTTCGACGGTGATTATCGGCAATTCGCATTCGCCGGCGCCGTTTGTGCCGCCGTTGCCGGTGGCGCTCAGTTGGCCATTCACCCAGCACTTCGTCGCGCGCAATCCAAGAACTGGAGCCCCGGTTGCTAATCGTGCATACACCCTGCGAACGGCTTCCGGGAAAGAGTTCAAAGGCGTCACTGATGCTCAAGGTAAAACAGCATCGATCGGCTCCGACTTGGCTGAAAGCGTCACGCTTACCTTCGAACCACAGTCTTCGCTTGTGATTGCATAAGGTTTATCACATGAACGCACCGGCACCGGCAACCACCCAACTGACACCTTCTTCTGACAAGGCGCCAGTAGAGGTGGCTGTAGATGAGTTTAAGATCACAGATATCCCTGATGTGATGAGGAAGATGGGTTGGACGGAGGCTGCCCGTTTGATGCAGCGCTGGTTTGATGGCGAACCTTTCGAAATGACTTTTGATGAAAAAGAAGGGAAGCTGGACGTCTCGAAAATCACTCAGGAGAAGCTTTTTGACGATCTGGATTTTGATTGGTTAACCGCGTCTTCACCGCAAACGGGCGAGGAAATAAAAGAGCTGCTCGAAAAGGCGGCTTATGCCAGTCAATACAACGAACTTGTTGGTCGCGTAAGAAAGTTCGATCAGCTGGCACCTGGCCTATTGCAATTCATGAAACGTCTGAGAACTCTAGGAATTCTTGATCAGGAAAAAAAGGATCTAAAAAAAGGTGAATATGATTTCAGTTCTATGAGTGCGCGAGAACTGGAAGTAGCAACGCAGTATAATTTCAGGTCGATCGCAACTGATCCGAGCGATAGAATCACCAATCCACTGGATGACGTCTATGGTGCTTTGGGTGGATTTCTCGTTAAGTTTGCGGTTACGAAATTCACTGTTACTTCAAAATCGAAGCGAGTGCCGGCTACTTTGCATATTGAAGAAATTGGCTGTTACATACGTGATACTTATGATTTTTTGAATGACAGCGGGAAGGATCAGCCTCTTGGGTATTGGAGCAGCGAAAGTGGCATCAAAGGACTCACTGCGTTTGGTCGAGAAACCTTTGAAGCAGACAGCCAGCTTTACCACAAGGTAACAAACGATAGTTTCAATCAGTACCGTACCTTGCATGGCAGGGGTGGCGATTTATTCGTTTATTCCACGGTCAAGAAATTGCCCACCTCTATTTCCTTGCGTTTCATGGAAGCCGATTTTGGTGAGTTTTTAGCGCGTGCGAAGCCGCCAAAGGTAACGCCATGACCAGTTTTACCAAGACGCGCGGCCGTTTGCTGTTGATGGGTATTGCATTGATTCTGATGTTGCTGATTGTACTGAAAGTGCACAGCTCCATGATTGCAAAGCCATTGAAAACTTATGTAAGTGAATCGGGTAAGTGTTACATGTCCAGATATGCACCTGATTACGACGTGTTAGGCCTCGCAGGCGGTATTTTTGAGTTGTTCAGTAGCAAGTATTTCTATCGTGTCTATTCCTCGGATGGAAAGCTTTTGAAAACTTCGGAATGGTATCTGTGGATGCGAGAAGGTAACTCAGGTGTTGCGCCAGAGTTTGAAGGTGAGATGATTTTATATCCAGGCTCTGAGGGCTGGGAAAGTTGGATAATTCCAGAATGTCGTTGACCATCTGCACACCTTGGTGTCGGACAACCCGTTACAAGTGCTCTGATACACCGTGGCGCAGGACGGGGTGGCGTTACTGGCGATTATTGTTACGCAGGTCGTTGAGTTGCGTTGGGAAAGACGCTCCTTGATTGGGCAAGCGACAGCACTGAACGCTGATCAAGGAACCGTCGCGTGACTGGCCAAGTCTGCGCGATCTACAGAGTATTTTTTTTGATGCGTTCCACTACCAGGCAGGTAACCCGTGTCCTTTAACCACTACTACCAAAGCGAACTCACCGCACTGCGCCAACTCGGTCGCCGTTTCGCCGAGCGTAGTCCGGCGTTGGCGCCGTATCTGGGCCAGGCCGGGCGGGATCCGGATGTGGAGCGGTTGCTCGAAGGCTTTGCGTTTCTCACCGGGCGGCTGCGCCAGAAGCTCGATGACGAGTTGCCGGAACTCAGCCATTCGCTGATGCAGTTGCTCTGGCCGAACTACATGCGCCCGCTGCCGGCGTTCAGCATTTTGCAGTTCGATCCGCTCAAGCGTTCCGGGCCGGCGTTGCGCGTCGAGCGCGATACGCCGATTGAAAGCAAACCGATCGAAGACGTGCGTTGCCGCTTCCGCACCTGCTACCCGACTGACGTGCTGCCGCTGGATCTGGCCGCGCTGAACTACTCGGTGAAGGGCGACGGCTCGCTGCTCAGCCTGCGTCTGGAAATGAGCGCCGACGGCCACCTCGGCGAGCTGGAGCTGAGCAAGCTGCGTTTGCACTTTGCCGGCGAACGCTACATCAGCCAGATGCTCTACCTGAGTCTGCTGCGCAACCTCGAAGGCATCGAACTGATCCCGCTCGACGGTGCCGGCAAACCGATTGATGGCGTCAGCGGCAAGCCGATGGCGTTCAAGATTCCCGGTGATCGGGTCAAACCGGTGGGCTTTGCCGAAGAAGAAGCGTTGATCCCGTATCCGCTGAACACCTTCCGCGGCTATCGCTACCTGCAGGAATACTTCGCCTTCCAGGACAAATTCCTGTTCGTCGACGTCAACGGTCTGGACATCATCAACGCGCTGCCGGAAGACACGCTCAAGCAGATGCGCGGCCTGGAATTGCGCTTCGATATTCGCAAGAGCGGCATCATGCGCATGCGTCCGACCCTGGATAACGTGAAGTTGTTCTGCACGCCGATTGCCAACCTGTTCGCCCACGATGCTTTGCCGATTCGCCTCGACGGCAAGCAGGACGAGTACCTGTTGCTGCCAGCGGAATACGATCTGGAAAACTGCGGGGTGTTCTCGGTGGAAACCGTGACCGGCTGGAAGCCCGGCGGCCTCGGTTATCAGGAGTACGTGCCGTTCGAATCCTTCGAGCACGACCCGAGTTTCGACGTGCCCAACAGCCGTCCGCATTACAGCATTCGCCAGCGTTCGTCCTTGCTGCACGACGGTCTCGACACCTACCTGAGCTTCGGCATCCGCCATACCGAAGCCCACGAAACCCTGTCGATCGAGCTGATCTGCACCAACCAGAACCTGCCGCGCAAGCTCAAGCTCGGCGACATCTGCATGGCCTGCGAAGAGACGCCGGAGTTCTTGAGTTTCCGCAACATCACCCCGGCCACGTCGAGCTTCGCGCCACCGCTGAACCGTGACTTCCTGTGGAAGCTGATCAGCAACATGTCGCTTAACTATCTGTCCTTGGCCGACGTCAATGCGTTGAAGGTGATTCTCGAAACCTACGACCTGCCGCGCTACTACGACCAGCACGCGGAGAAGGTCAGCAAACGCCTGCTCGGCGGCCTCAAGCACATCAAGCATCACCACGTCGACCGCTTGCACCGTGGGTTGCCGGTGCGCGGTTTGCGCACCGAACTGACCATCGACCCGGAAGGGTATATCGGCGAAGGCGACCTGTTCGTTTTCGCTTCGGTTCTTAACGAGTTTTTCGCGCTTTACGCCAGTCTCAATTCATTCCATGAGCTGCGCGTAAAAAGCACACAGGGAGAGGTGTACCAATGGACACCACGTATGGGCCTGCAGCCCCTGCTTTAAGCGGGCTGACCAAGGTAATACGCGAGTACTCGCTGTTTCAGGCCGTGCTGCTGGTGATCGACCGGCTGCGCGAGGCACACCCGCACCTGAGCGAAGACGATCTGTACGACCACGTGGAGTTCCAGGCCAACCCGAGCCTGGGCTTTCCGCGCAGCGACGTCGATCGCGTGGAGTTTTTCGAAGAGCACGGGCAGATGCGCGCGCGCATGCGTTTCAACCTGATCGGCCTGGTCGGCTCGGGTTCGCCGTTGCCGGCGTTCTACGGCGAACAAGCCCTGGGCGACAGCGAGGACGGCAACCCGACACGCAACTTCCTCGACCTGTTCCACCATCGCTTGCAACGGCTGATGCTGCCGATCTGGCGCAAATATCGTTACCGCGCGAGTTTCCAGAGCGGCGCGCTCGACCCGTTTTCGGCGCAGCTGTTTGCGCTGATTGGTCTGGGCGGCGACGAGATTCGCAAGGCCAAGGAACTCAACTGGAAACGCCTGCTGCCGTACCTCGGCTTGCTCAGCTTGCGCGCGCACTCGGCGGCGCTGATCGAAGCCGTGCTGCGTTACTACTTCAAGCACGAAGACCTGGTCATTGAGCAGTGCATCGAGCGCCGCGTGGAAATTCTCGAAGAGCAGCGCAATCGTTTGGGCCGCGCCAACAGCCTGCTCGGTGAAGACCTCGTGCTCGGCGAACACGTGCGCGACCGCAGCGGCAAATTCCGCATTCACATCACCGAACTCGACTGGCAGCGATTCCATGAATTCCTGCCGATCGGTTTCGGTTACCAGCCGCTCTGCGCGCTGGTGCGGTTCACCTTGCGTGACCCGCTCGATTACGACATCCGCCTGGTTTTGCGCCAGGAAGAAATCCGCGAACTGCGCATCGGTGAGCAGAACGCCTGTCGCCTCGGTTGGACCAGTTGGCTGGGCCGCGAAAAAGCGGACGGCGTGGTGACCCTGGGCAGCAAAATTCATTAAGGACGTGAGCCATGATCAACGTAGACCTGCAACAACTCATCCAGGCGCTGGACGCCGAAACCCGTCGTGATCTGGAACGTTCGGCCGAGCGTTGCGTGGCCCGTGGCGGCAGCAAGATCCTCGTCGAAGACTTGATGCTCGGCCTGCTCGAGCGCCCGAACGGCCTGCTCGCACGCGCGTTGCAAGATGCCGATGTCGACGCCGGTGAACTCAGCGCCGCGCTGCAATCGCGCGTCGAACACAGCGCTTCGCGCAACCCGGTGTTCGCTCCGGAACTGGTGCAGTGGCTGCAAGATGCGCTGCTGGTGGCCAACCTCGAACTGGGCCAGACCCAGGTCGAAGACGCCGCGCTGATTCTCGCCCTGCTGCGCAATCCGATGCGCTACGCCGGCAGCCGCTATCAGCCGCTGCTCGCCAAGCTGAACATCGATCGCTTGAAAGAATTTGCCCTGTCGCAACAAGAGCAACCGGCGGCCAACGGCAAACCGGCCGCTCAGGGCGAATCGCTGTTGCAGCGTTTCACCCACAACCTGACCCAACAGGCCCGCGACGGCAAACTCGACCCGGTGCTGTGCCGTGACGGTGCGATCCGGCAGATGGTCGACATCCTCGCCCGTCGTCGCAAGAACAATCCGATCGTCGTCGGTGAGGCCGGTGTCGGCAAGACCGCCATCGTCGAAGGTCTGGCGTCGCGCATCGCTGCCGGTGAAGTGCCGCAAGTGCTTAAAGGCGTTGAGCTGCTGTCGCTGGACATGGGCTTGCTGCAGGCCGGCGCCAGCGTCAAAGGTGAATTCGAGCGTCGTCTCAAAGGCGTGATCGACGAAGTCAAAGCCTCGCCGAAACCGATCATTCTGTTTATCGATGAAGCTCATACCCTGATCGGCGCGGGCGGCAATGCGGGCGGTTCCGACGCGGCCAACCTGTTGAAACCGGCACTGGCCCGTGGCGAACTGCGTACCATCGCCGCCACCACATGGGCCGAGTACAAGAAATACTTCGAGAAAGACCCGGCGCTGGCCCGTCGTTTCCAGCCAGTGCAACTGCACGAACCGACCGTCAGCGAAGCGGTGACCATCCTCCGTGGTCTGGCCCAGGTTTACGAGAAGAGCCACGGCATCTACCTGCGTGATGACGCGGTGGTCTCGGCGGCTGAACTGTCCGCACGTTATCTGGCCGGTCGGCAGCTGCCGGACAAAGCTGTCGATGTGCTCGACACCGCTTGCGCCCGCGTACGCATCAGCCTCGCTGCTGCCCCGGAAAGCCTTGAGCGCCTGCGTGGCGAACTGGCTGAAGGTGGCCGTCAGCGTCAGGCGCTGCGCCGCGATGCCGAAGCCGGTCTGCTGATCGACCACGAAGCGCTGGATGCACTGGAAGCACGTCTCGACGAAGCCGAAGACGAAATGGTCGCGCTGGAAACCCTGTGGACTGAGCAAAAGCAACTGGCCGAGCGTCTGCTGGAACTGCGTCAGCAACTGGCCAAGGCCCGCGAAGCTGCTGCCGTCGAGCCAGTGGTCACCGTTGAAGAAGACGCCGAAGGCACCGTGATCGAAACCGTTGCCGCCGAAGTCGAAGAAGGCCAAAGCGTCGAAGCGCTGGAAGCCCAGCTCAACGAAACCCACAGCGCCCTGACCGCCGCACAGGTCAAAGAGCGTCTGGTCAGCTTCGAAGTGTGCCCGCGTCTGGTTGCCGAAGTGATCAGTGCCTGGACCGGCGTGCCATTGGCGCAACTGGCTCGCGAACACAACGCCAAAGTCGCCAGTTTCGCCACCGACCTGCGCACCCGCATCCGTGGTCAGGAACAAGCCGTGCACGCCCTGGATCGCTCGATGCGCGCCACCGCTGCCGGCCTGAACAAACCGGACGCACCGGTCGGCGTGTTCCTGTTGGTCGGCCCGAGCGGCGTCGGTAAAACCGAAACCGCGCTGGCCCTCGCTGACTTGCTGTACGGCGGCGACCGTTTCATCACCACCATCAACATGTCCGAGTTCCAGGAGAAACACACCGTTTCTCGTCTGATCGGCGCGCCACCGGGCTACGTCGGTTACGGCGAGGGCGGCATGCTCACCGAAGCCGTGCGCCAGAAGCCGTACTCGGTAGTCCTGCTCGATGAAGTCGAGAAGGCCGACCCGGACGTGCTCAACCTGTTCTACCAAATCTTCGACAAAGGCGTGGCCAACGACGGCGAAGGTCGCGAAATCGACTTCCGCAATACGTTGATCCTGATGACCTCGAATCTGGGTAGCGACAAGATCAGCGACCTCTGCGAAAACGGCGCACGTCCGACTGCCGAAGTCCTCGAAGAAACCATTCGCCCGGTTCTCAGCAAGCACTTCAAACCGGCGCTGCTGGCGCGGATGAAAGTGGTGCCGTACTACCCGGTCGGCGGCCCGGTGCTGCGCGAGCTGATCGAGATCAAACTCGGTCGTCTCGGCGAGCGCCTGAACCGTCGTCAGCTGGATTTCAGCTGGTGCCAGAACCTCGTCGATCACCTGTCCGAGCGTTGCACGCAGAGCGAAAGTGGCGCGCGTCTGATCGACCATCTGCTCGATCAACACGTGTTGCCGTTGGTGGCGGATCGTTTGCTCGACGCCATGGCCACCGGCGAAAGCCTCAAGCGTGTGCATGCCACGCTCGACGGCGAGTCCAGCGTGACGTGCGAGTTCGCCTGAGGTGGGTGTGATGTTCACTCAGGTGCCGCAGCCACTGGTCTATGCCGAAGCGTTGCTGGCGCAGTTCGCCAGTCTGTCGCGGGCGGCGGACGGTGCTGCGTTGCTGGGTGACTTCGTGCGCGGTCTGGCCGAGCTGAGCGGTTGCGAATTGACGCAGCTGTATCTGCTCGACGCCACCCACACGTGCCTGGGGATGAACGCCGAATGCCTCGACGGCGCCCTGCAACCGCGCGAAGCGGCGAGCCTGCCGGCGGATTACAACGGTGAACAACTGCTGCAATTCGCCCTGTGCCAGAACCGCGTGGTGTGTCTCGACGACTTGAGTGGCAGCCTGCACGAAACCAGTTTCCTGCCAGCGGCGACCTCGCCGTGGCAGTCGCTGCTATGCGTGCCACTGGTCAATCAGCACAAAGCTGTTGAAGGTCTGCTGCTGTGCGCCAGCCGCCGACGTACCCACCTGCAAGGCTTCGCCGATTCCCTCGGCCAGCTCGGCTCGTTCGTGCTGGGCCAATTGCATTTGCTGCAACGCCTGCGTCAGCCGCTGGCGGAATCGGCAACGGTTGCGCGCAGCGTGCCGAGCATCAGCGGCTATGGCTTGATCGGTAAAAGCGCGGCGATGCGCCAGACCCATTCGCTGATCAGCAAAGTCCTGCACAGCCCGTACACCGTGTTGTTGCGTGGCGAAACCGGCACCGGCAAGGAAGTCGTGGCGCGGGCGATTCATGATTGCGGCCCGCGTCGTTCTCAGGCGTTCATCGTGCAGAACTGCGCGGCGGTCCCGGAAAATCTGCTCGAAAGCGAGCTGTTCGGCTATCGCAAAGGCGCCTTCACTGGCGCCGATCGCGACCGCGCCGGCCTGTTCGATGCAGCCAATGGCGGCACGCTCTTGCTCGACGAAATCGGCGACATGCCGCTGTCGTTGCAGGCGAAGATTCTGCGCGTGTTGCAGGAAGGCGAGATTCGTCCGTTGGGTTCCAACGACACCCACAAGATCGACGTGCGCATCATCGCCGCGACCCACCGCGATCTGTCGACGCTGGTCAGCGAAGGCAAATTCCGTGAGGACTTGTACTACCGCCTCGCGCAATTCCCGATCGAGTTACCGGCCCTGCGTCAGCGCGACGGCGACATCCTTGAACTGGCCCAGCACTTCGCCGAGAAGACCTGCACGTATTTGCAGCGCGACCCGGTGCGCTGGTCGAGCGCGGCGCTGGAACACCTGTCCGGCTACAACTTCCCCGGCAACGTGCGTGAACTCAAAGCCCTGGTCGAGCGCGCGGTGCTGTTGTGCGAAGGTGGTGAGTTGCTCGCCGAGCATTTCTCCCTGCGCATGGAGGTAATGCCGGAAGACAACAGCCACTTGAATTTGCGTGAACGTCTGGAGCAGGTCGAACGTACTTTATTGCTCGATTGCTTGCGCAAAAACGACGGCAACCAGACCCTCGCCGCCCGCGAATTGGGCTTGCCGCGACGCACGCTGCTGTATCGGCTCGGCCGTCTGAACATCAATCTGGGAGATTTCGATGGGTAGGCAAAACGTCATCGAGATCCCCACAAAAACCAATTTCAGCGCCGCCCGCAAGGGTCGGCGCTTTGTGCTTTGTCTACACCTGGAGACCCTCTGATGTCTGTTCGTCACTGGCACGCTGTCCTGCTGACCCTCGTCGTTCTATGCGGCCTTGGCGGCTGTAGCGGCAATTACAAATTCAACGACAACGACTATCGCCCGTTGGGTGATCCGCAAGCGGTCAATCGCGGCAAGTGACCGCAAGGAGCATCAAACATGGAATTGGTTTTCGAAATGCTGAACACCAAGCAGTTCGTGCCCACCGAGTTGTGCCAGAAGACCTTTAAACAGGCCGGCGGCGTGATCGGGCGGGGCGAGGACTGCGACTGGATCATCCCTGACCGCAAGCGTCACCTGTCCAATCACCACGCGATTGTCAGTTACCGCGAGGGCACGTTCTTCCTCACCGACACCAGCAGCAACGGTGTCCAGGACGGCGAGAGCGGCGCGCGTCTGCACAAAGGCGAACCGGTGCGCATCGAGCATGGCAGCACCTACGTGCTGGGTGACTTCGAAATTCGCGCGCGCCTGGTGCGCGACCCGGCGACCTTCGACGGTGAAGTCGGCCGCCCGCGCGCTGCCGGCAGCATCATCCCGGACGATGCGTTCCTCGATCTCGACCCGCTCAATGCCCTCGAACAGCAAGAGCGTGTGTACTCGGAAATCGACGAACTGCTGGCGCCGAACACCAAGCCTGAGGATTCCCGTCAGCGTGCCGACTACGCGCGCATCGACATGGAAAGCCTGATGGTGCCGGAACTGATCGCCGCGCCTGCCGAACCTGAGCCTGCTCCGGCACCGAAAGCCGTTGAGCGTCAAAGCGAAGGTTTCTGGGATCATTTCGGTGCGGCGCTGGGTGTCGACGTCAAAGGCCTCAGCCACGACGAACGTGAAGCCCTGGCCCTGAACGCTGCGCGCTTGCTGCGCCAAAGCATCGGCGGTTTGCAGCAGAGCCTGCGCACTCGCTCGGAGCTGAAAAACGAGCTGCGTCTGGCCCAGACAACCGTGCAAGGCACCAACAAGAACCCGCTGAAATTCGCCGTCGACCCGAGCGAAGCGCTGCAGATTCTGTTGCAGCCAAGCAAGCCCGGCCATCTGCCGGCCGAGCAAGCCATCTCCCGCGCGTTCCGCGATCTGCAGGCGCATCAAGTGGCGTTGCTGACCGCCAGCCGCGCCGCCGTACGCGGCACCCTGGAGCATTTCTCTCCGGAACAACTGACCTTGCGTTTCGAGCGCGACAACAAGCCGTTGATCGCGACCTCGGGCGGGCGCTGGAGAGCGTTCGGCCGTTATCACCAGGCGCTGCGTCAGGACGATGACTGGAGCGAGCGTCTGCTGGCCCGCGACTTTGCCCAGGCTTACGAAGAACAGATCCGCCTGATCTCCACCCTCCACACCGACCACCAAGGATGATGCGCATGTCTCGCCGCTCGACCGCTTTTTTCAAGACGCTGACTGCGCTCACCGTGCTGGTGTTGCTCGCCGGTTGCTCGTCGCTGTCGCCGTACTCGAAAGTGACCAAGATCAACCTCAAGCTGACCGGCAGCGATCAGCTCAATCCGGACCTCAACGGTCGGCCGTCGCCGATCGTCGTGCGCCTGTTCGAACTCAAGCACCCGGTGACCTTCGAGAACGCTGACTTCTTCAGCCTCTACGAGCGCGCCAAGGAATCCCTCAACCCGGATCTGGTGGCCAGCGAAGAACTCGAGCTGCGCCCGGGCGAAACCGTGGAGATGAAGCTCAAGGTGGAAGAGGGCAGCCTTTATGTGGGTGTTCTCGCCGCTTACCGCGACTTGCCGGACACCCAATGGCGCCACACCGTTCAGATCACTCCGCTGGAAGTCACCGAAGTCGATCTGACTCTGGACCAGACCGGCATCCGCAACACCAATCAAGTGCTCGCCAAGGCGGATGACTGATCATGAATACCCATAAAGTCATTTGGCAGGAAGGCATGCTGCTGCGGCCGCAGCACTTCCAGCACAACGATCGCTATTACGATCACCAGATGAAAACCCGCACCCAATTGCTGGGTGGCTACACCTGGGGTTTCCTCAATCTGGAGATCGACTTGCAGTTCCTCAACATGGGCAAACTGGTGATCAGTGAAGCCTCGGGGATTCTGCCGGACGGCAGCCTGTTCGAACTCGGTGGCAACACCGAGCCGCTGGCGCTCGACGTACCGCCGAACACCGGCAACACGCCGATCTATCTGGCGCTGCCGCTGGTCACCGGCAACCACATCGAGTCGCGCCGTCCGGAGCAATCCGACGTGCTAGCGCGTTACACCGCGTACGACGCCGAAGTGGCCGACTCCAACGCCGGCGACGATTCCGCCAGCCAGGTCAGCTGCGGTCGCCCGGACTTCAAACTGTTGCTCGGCGAGCAGCAGAGCGATCAGGCCTACGTGAAGCTGAAGATCTGCGACGTGCTCGACACCACGCCGGACGGCGTGATCAGCCTCGACCCGGACTTCGTGCCAACCTACATTCAGGCCCACGCCTCCAGCTATCTGCTGTCGTGCCTGAAAGAAGTCATCAGCATGCTCAACCACCGTGGCGACACGATTGCCGAGCGGATTCGCTCCAACGGCAAGGTCGGTGGTGCGGAAGTCGGCGACTTCATGATGCTGCAACTGATCAACCGCACCGAACTGTTGCTGCGCCACTACCTCGGCCTGGAGCAAGTGCACCCGGAAGAGTTGTACCGCACGCTGCTGACCATGCTCGGCGATCTGGCGACCTTCTCCGGCGAGAGCAAACGCCCGCGCCTGGACAGTCGCTACTCCCACGCTGACCAAGGCGGCAGCTTCCGCAAGCTGATGGAAGCGATTCGTCAGGTGCTGTCGATGGTGCTCGAACAGCACGCCATCGAACTGATCCTGCAAGCGCGTCAGTACGGCATCATCGTCTCGCCGTTGCACGACCACAAACTGCTCGGCTCGGCGTCGTTCGTGCTGGCAGCCAGTGCCAACTGCGACTCCGAAGAACTGCGCCACCGCTTGCCGGCGCACCTCAAGGTCGGCCCGGTGGAGCGCATCCGCCAACTGGTCAACCTGCACTTGCCGGGGATCAAGGTCAAACCGTTGCCGGTGGCCCCACGGCAGATCGCGTTCCACTCGAACAAAACCTATTTCATCCTCGAACTCAGTTCCGAAGACCTGGCACAACTCGAGCGCTCCGGCGGTTTCGCGTTCCATGTGTCCGGCGAATTTGCCGAGCTTGAACTGAAATTCTGGGCCATCAGGAACTGACCGACATGATCAAGGAAACGGATTACAACCAGGACGACAAAACCGTCCTGCTCGATCGTCAGGGCCACGGACCGGCATCGAGTCCGCTGACCGACTTCGCCGCGCCACCGCGTTTCGAGCAACTGGAAGAACGCATGATCTACGCCGCGCGCTTGCGCCCGGCAGAAGCGTTCAACATCAGCCTCAATTCGCTGGTCGCGGCCTCGTCCGAGCTGCTTTCGGAAGTGGTGCGCCTCAAGCACAGCGAAACCCGCGAAGACTTGTACGCACTCAACGAGCGCCTGACTGCCGGGCTGAAATTGTTTGAAGTACGCGCCCTGCACAACGGCGCCGAAAGCAGCCAGGTGATGGCCGCGCGTTACGTGCTCTGCACCGTGGTCGACGAAGCTGTCGTGACCACGCCGTGGGGCAACGAAAGCGAATGGTCGCAGATGAGCCTGCTGAGCAGCTTCCACAACGAAACCTTCGGTGGCGAGAAGTTCTTCCAGTTGCTCGATCGGCTGTCGAAGAACCCGGTCAAGCACTTGCCGATGCTCGAGCTGATGTACCTGTGCCTGTCCCTCGGTTTCGAGGGCAAGTACCGCGTACAGGCACGCGGCATGCTCGAACTTGAAGGCATCCGCGATGCTCTGTACCGGCAGATTCGTCAGTTGCGTGGCGACGTGCCGCGCGAGTTGTCGCCGCACTGGGAAGGCTTGAACGATCAGCGCCGCAACCTGGTGCGCATCGTGCCGGCGTGGATGGTGGTGTTGTTCACTTTCGTCTGTCTGGTGGTGATGTATTCGGGCTTCGCCTGGGTCTTGGGCGAGCAGCGCGACACCGTTCTGCAACCATATCAGCCGCTTGATCCTGCCGCGGTGCAACCGCAGTCGCAGCCGTAAACAGGGACGTGTGATGAAAAAGTTTTTCAAGAAAGTCGGCGCCTTCCTCCGCCAGACCTGGGTCTGGACCTTGCTGCTGGTGCTGTTTGTGGCGCTGCTGGTGTGGTTCGTCGGCCCGTTGTTGGCGGTTGATGACTACAAGTTCTGGGAGAGCTCGACCGCGCGCTTGCTGACCATCGCTGTGCTGTTCCTGATCTGGGGCCTGACCATGGTCTTCGTCAGCTGGCGCAGCGGTATCCGCAAGAAAGCCGAGGAAGAAAGCGAAGACGGCCAGGATCGCATCCGCCGCGAAGAGCTGATCGACGAAGAGCAGAAAGAGTTGAAGGCACGTTTCAAAGACGCGCTGAAAACCCTGAAGACTTCCAGCCTGTATCGCGGCCGCAGCGAACGCTGGCGCAGTGACTTGCCGTGGTACCTGCTGATCGGTCCGCAGGCCTCGGGCAAGACCAGCCTGCTGGACTTCTCTGGTCTGGAATTCCCGATCAACAAGATCGACCGCAAACTGACCCGCGACACCCTCGGCACCCGTCATTGCGACTGGTACTTCGCTGACCACGGTGTGCTGATCGACACCGCCGGGCGTTACACCACGCAACCGGATGTGGAAGTCGACGGCGGTGCCTGGACGACGTTGCTGGAGCTGTTGCGCAAGCGTCGTCGCGGGCGTCCGTTGAACGGCGTGCTGGTGACCATTCCGGTGGAAACCCTGCTCGGTGGCAGTGAGCAGGACATCGACACCCTCGCGCGCCAGATTCGCGGCCGTCTGCAAGACGTGCATCAGAAACTGCACGTCGACGTACCGGTGTATCTGGTCCTGAGCAAGGCTGACAAGCTGCTCGGCTTCGACGAGTTCTTCGATCAACTGACTCGCGAAGAAAGCGATCAGGTACTCGGCACCAGTTTCCGCAAGGATCAGGTCGGCACCGACGTCGCTGTGCTGCGCAACGAGTTCGAAGAACTGCTGCGTCGCCTCAACAGCCAAGTGATCATGCGCATGCACTCCGAGCGCGACACTCAGCGCCGTGGCCGCATCCTCGACTTCCCGCATCAACTCGGGCAGATCGGCGAGCGACTGTGCCTGTTCGTCGACATGGCGTTCACCGGCAACCGCTATCAGCGTGCCACGCAACTGCGCGGTTTCTACCTGACCAGCGCACCGCACCTGACCCAAGAGATGGATGCAACCACTGCCGGTATAGGCGCCAGCCTCGGCATGAGCGCCGGTGTGCTGCCGACCCTGCGCAGCGGCCGTTCGCGGTTTATCCATCACTTGTTCAGCCAGGTGATTTTCCCGGAATCCGACCTGGCCGGTCTGGACAAGCGCGAACGCAGCCGTATTCATTGGGGCCAACGTGCGTTGTACGTCGGCGCACTGGCGGCACTGGCACTGTTCGGTATGCTCTGGGCGGGCGGTTTCTCGGCCAACTACGAGCGTCTGGAAAACCTGCGCAACCTGGCGCAGAACTGGACGCAGCAGCGCACGGCTTTGTCGCCGCGCGATGACGCCATGGGCGTACTGAAAACCCTCGACACCAGCTACGCGGCGACCCAGGTCTTCCCGAAAAAAGGCGACGTGTCGTATCACGAGCGCGGCGGTCTGTATCAGGGTGAAGACGTCAATCCAGTGGTCAAAGAGGCTTACGAGCGCGAGCTTGAAAAGCAATTGCTGCCACGGGTGGCGACCATGCTCGAAGGGCAGATTCGCGCCAACATGAAGGACCGCGATCGCTTGCTCAACAGCCTGCGCGCGTACCTGATGCTGAACATGAAGGATCGTCGCGATGCCGCGTGGCTCAAGGACTGGGTCGCTACCGACTGGTCGACGCGCTACACCGGCAACACCGCCGTACAGAACGGTTTGAGTGCGCACCTCGATCGCCTGCTGAAACAGCCGTTTATCTACCCGCTGAACGACCAATTGGTCACTCAGGCGCGTCAGGTATTGCGCAGCGAATCGCTGGCCACCGTGGTTTACCGCATGCTCCGCGAGCAGGCGCGCAACCTGCCGGACTATCGTTTCAGTCAACACCTCGGTCCACAAGGCTCGCTGTTTATCGGCACCGAATACGTGATCCCGGGGTTCTACACGCAAACCGGTTATCAGCAGTACTTCTCGGTACAGGGTTCGGCGCTGGTCACCGACATCCTGCGTGACAACTGGGTGTTGGGTGAAGGCGCGGGCATCAGCGACATGGACTTGCGTCGCCTGATGGTCGAGCTGGAGCAGCTGTACTTCCGCGACTACGCCAACTACTGGAGCGAAGCCGTTGGCCAGGTGGCCCTGCCGCCGATCAGCGACGCCGGTGAAGGCGCCGAGCAACTGGCGGGCCTGACCTCGGCCAACTCGCCGGTGCTCGCATTGCTCACCGAAGTGCGTGAGAACACCCGCTTCCAGGCCGCTGCAGATCCTGTCGAGGAAGCTGGCGACGCTGCTGATGCACTGGCCGGGCAGAAAGGCAAACTGGGTAAAGTCGGTAAACTGGCCTCGGCTGTCGCGGACAAGGCTTCGGCCCTGAACGTGGCGAAGACCCTGCCGGACACCGCGAAGAAGTCGCTGCAACGTCGCTTCGAACCGCTGCATCGTTTGCTCGATGACAACAACGGCCCGGCGGCGGATCTGACGCCTGCACTGAGCGCGCTCAACGACCTGCAACTGCAACTGGCCGGTCTGGCCCGTTCCAGCACGCCGGAACAAGCCGCGTTCGAAATGGCGAAAACCCGCATGAGCGGCCAGCGTGATGCGCTGACCAACCTGCGCAATGCCTCCGGTCGTCTGCCGCGTCCACTGAGCGTGTGGTTCAACGTGCTGGCCGAAGACTCGTGGCGTCTGGTGCTCAACGATGCTTACCAATACCTGAACGGCCGTTATCAGAACGAGCTGTACAGCGTGTATGGCAAAACCATCAGCAAGCGTTATCCGTTCAGCGCCAGCAGCACCAGCGACGTGGCGATCAGCGATTTCCGCGAGTTCTTCCGCGCTCAAGGCACCGTCGACCGTTTCTTCGACAGCTACCTGCGTCCGTTCGTCAGCGGCGATCCGGGCAACTACCGCATGCGCAGTGTCGATGGTCACAGCCTGCCGGTATCGAAGATGTATCTCGACCAGATGGCGGCGGCACTGACGATTCGTCAGAGCTTCTTCTCGATCAACCCGGCCGAGCCGACCGTGCAGTTCAAACTGGAGCCGTACACCCTCGACCCGGCGGTCAGCCGTTCCGAGTTCAAGTTCGGCGACAAGACCATGGAATACCGCCACGGTCCGATCCTGCCAATGTCGTTCAAGTGGCCGACCGATGCAGAAGACGGTCGCACCAGTCTGGTCATGGACAAAATGGCCGGGCGCCCGATCGGCATCGAGAAGAACTCCGGCCCATGGTCGCTGTTCCGTCTGTTCGACCTGATGCAGACCGAGTACCTGAGCGGTCGCGACGTGCTGGTGCTGAAAGCCGACGTAGGTGGCCTGCGCGCCAACTACCTGCTGACCAGCCAGCGCACGCCGAATCCGTTCGACATGGGCGTACTGCGCACCTTCCGTATGCCGGTGCAGCTCTGATGCTGGTGGCCAGTGCCTGGCGCAGCGCGGCGCGTACCGACCCGGGCAAGGTGCGGGCGCGCAACGAAGATGCCTTCCTCGACTCGCCACAGCAGGGGCTGTGGGTGGTCGCGGACGGTATGGGCGGTCATCAGGGTGGCGACATCGCCAGCCAGTTGATCGTCGCCAGCCTGGCTGAACTGCCGCAACACGAGGACTTCGACGAACGCCTCAAAGCCATTCGCCAGTGCCTGCACTGGCTGAACCGGCGTTTGGGGCAGGAGTTGACGGTCACCGCCGGGCGTCACGACAGCATCATGGGCAGCACCGTCGTCGCGCTGCTGGTGGAAGGCAATCGCGCGGCCTGCATCTGGGCCGGCGACAGCCGTTGTTATATGTGGCGTGGGCAGCGGCTGTATCAGCTGTCCAAGGACCATTCGCTGCAACAGCAATTGATCGACGAGCAGCAAATGAGCGTCGAACAAGCGGCAGCGCACCCGGCGGCTCAGGCCTTGACTCGAGCCGTCGGTGCGGCCGAACAACTGACCCTGGATGTCCTCGAACTCGAGGTCTATCCGGGTGATGCGTTTTTGCTCTGCAGCGATGGTTTGTATCAGGGCCTGAGCAGCGATGCCCTCGGCAACGCCCTCAGCCTCAGCGCGCCGCACGTGGCGCTGGAACGTTTGTTCGACGGCGCCCTGCGCGGCGCCGCGCGCGACAACCTGACAGCCGTGGTGATCCGCCAATGACCAAAATCGAATCGCCAATCGATGACTTGCTGATGAGCGAAGAACAGGCCAACAACCTGACCTACTTCGCCTTCGCCAAGGAAAACAAGGCAGAGCCTTTGCTGGCGCCAACCAAGGCCAGCATCGGAGCACTGCCGGATGTACTCGCCGGTCGCTACCACCTCGAGCGTCTGCTCGGGGCCGGTGGCATGGGCGCCGTTTACCGGGCGCGGGATCTGCTGCACGAACAGTTCGGCGATCCCGATCCTTACATAGCGCTGAAAATCCTCAGCGAAGAATTTGCCGAATCGCCGGACGCCAGTGCCTTGCTCTACAGCGAGTTCGCC
Source organism: Pseudomonas sp. AIG (assembly GCF_977020205.1). Classification (NCBI taxonomy): domain Bacteria; kingdom Pseudomonadati; phylum Pseudomonadota; class Gammaproteobacteria; order Pseudomonadales; family Pseudomonadaceae; genus Pseudomonas; species Pseudomonas sp. AIG. Next base: position 111,922 of record NZ_CDROCK010000002.1, read on the forward strand.
CTGACCCGACGCCTGCGCCACGACAACGTCGTGCGTGCACACACCTTTGAAGTCGACACCGACTGCCAGCGGGCCTTCATCACCATGGAATACATGCGTGGCCTGACCCTGGACAAATTGCTCTGCGAGCGGCCCCTCGGCCTGCCGTGGCAAGAACTGCGCGACATCGTCCTGCCGCTGCTCGACACGCTGGCCTACGCCCACGGTCGCGGCGTGCTGCACGGTGACATGAAACCGAGCAACGTCATGCTCAGCGAAGATGGCTTGCGTCTGTTTGACTTCGGTTTGGGCCAGGCAGAGGAGGGCGTGCTGCCCGGCCTGCCGCACCTGAGCCGCGAACGCTTCAACGCCTGGACCCCGGGCTACGCCGCCCCCGAACTGCTTGAGGGCCAACCCTTGTCGGCCAGCGCGGACGTGTACGGCGTGGCCTGCGTGATCTATGAACTGGCGGGCGGCAAACACCCGTTCCGCCGCTTGCCCTCGACCCAGGCCCGCGACGAGCACCTGGAGCGCGAACTGCAAGCCCCGGCGAATTTACCGAAACACGGCTGGCCAGCGCTGCGAACCGCGCTGAGCTTCGACCCGGCAGAGCGCAGCATCACTGCCCAACAATTGCGTGACGCCTTGGGCGCCACTTCGTCCTGGCTGCAACGTCTGCGACTTCGGGCGTAACGGATGACATTCGAACAGGGAGCACTTTATGTTCAACCCAGCTAACGAAACCCACTTCAGCCTCAAGGTCGAAGACTACGTCGGCGACCTGCAAGTGCTGTCGTTCACCGGCACCGAAGGCATCAGCCAGCCGTTTCGTTTCGACCTCGAACTGGTCAGCGAAAACCCTGATCTGGACCTCGAACAACTGCTGCACAAGCAGGCGTTTCTCGCATTCGATCCGCAGGGCAGTGGCATTCACGGCCAGATCTACCGCGTCGCCCAAGGCGATGCCGGTAAGCGCCTGACCCGCTACAAAGTGTCGATGGTGCCGCAACTGCAATACCTGCATCACCGCACCAACCAGCGCATCTACCAGCAGATGTCAGCGCCGAAAATCATCGCGCTGATCCTCGAAGAACACGGCATCAAGGGCAACGCCTACAGCTTCCAGCTCAGCCAGCCGTGCCCGGATCGCGACTACTGCGTGCAATACGACGAAACCGACCTGCACTTCGTCCAGCGCCTGTGCGAAGAGGAAGGCATTCACTACCACTTCCAGCACAGCGAAAAGGCCCACCTGCTGGTGTTCGGCGACGACCAGACCGTGTTCCCCGACCTCGGCCAGCCAACCGCGTACGTGCAGGGCAGCGGCATGGTCGCCGAAGAACCGGTGATCAAAGGCTTCAAACTGCGCCTGGAAACCCGCACCAGCCGCACCACGCGCCGCGACTACGACTTCGAAAAACCGCGCCTGCAAATGGAAGCGGCGTACAAACCTGAAGGCGCTCTCGATAGCAAAGACGCTGAGCCAGATCTGGAAGACTACGACTACCCCGGCCGTTTCATCGACCGCGCCCGTGGCAAATTCCTCAGCCAGCGCGCCCTCGAACGCCATCGCGCCGACTACCGGCAGGCCGAAGGTCGCGGCGACCAGACCAAACTGGTCAGCGGCCACTTCATGGCCATGTCCGACCACCCGCGCAGCGAGTGGAACGACCTGTGGCTGCTCACCGAAATCGTCCACGAAGGCAAACAGCCGCAAGTCCTCGAAGAAGGCGTGACCAGCGACACCACCGACAACAAGGACGACTTCCACCAGGGCTACCGCAACACCTTCCTCGCCACCCCGTGGGACGTGTTCTACCGCCCGGCCCTCGAACACCCGAAACCGCGCGTCCTCGGCAGCCAGACCGCCATGGTCACCGGCCCCAAAGGCGAAGAAATCCACTGCGACCAGTACGGCCGCATCAAAGTCCAGTTCCACTGGGACCGCGAAGGCCTCGCCGACGACAAAACCAGCTGCTGGCTGCGCGTCTCCAGCTCCTGGGCCGGCGACCGCTACGGCGCCATCAGCATCCCGCGCATCGGCATGGAAGTCCTCGTCACCTTCCTCGAAGGCGACCCCGACCAACCGCTGGTGACCGGCTGCCTGTACCACAAGGAAAACCCGGTGCCGTATGCACTGCCGGCGAACAAGACCCGCAGCGTGTTCAAAACGCTCAGTTCACCGGGTGGCGGTGGGTACAACGAACTGCGCATTGAAGACAAGAAAGGTGCGGAGCAGATCTACATCCACGCCCAGCGTGATTGGGATGAGAACGTTGAGCACGACCAGAAGATTCGGGTCGGCAATGAACGTCATGACACGGTGGTGAAGAACACCTACACCGAGCTGAAGGCCGAGGAACACCGCACCACGATTTCCGACCGCAAGATTGAAGCGAAGCTGGATGATCACCTCACGGTTGGGCAGAACCAGCATGTGAAGTTGGGCACGGCGCAACTGACCAGCGTGGGGAAAGAGATACACCTCAAGGCTGGGGACAAGATTGTTATTGAGGCGGGGACAGAGCTGACCATTCTTGGGGGTGGGAGCTTTATCAAGCTCGATGGCGGTGGGGTGACGGTGGTTGGGCCGGTGATCAAGATCAATGCGGGTGGCTCGGCTGGCTCCGGCACGGGGATCGGGATTAAACCGCCGGTGCTACCGGGGGCGGCGGATAAGGATAAGGCGGGGAGTTTGATGGATCAGGCGTTGTTGAATGCACCGCCTGAGAAGGTTAAACCGAAGGCTTTTTTTGTGTTTTCCGAATGATGAGTGTCGTGATGACAACAAACAGGTACGTAAGGCAGATGAAGTGGTTTTCGATTGTTTTGTTGTGCTGGGGGATGACTTCGGGGGCCTTTGCCTCTTCGTCCAGCACCGCCCAATGCCCAAGCGGCAATTTTGCTGATTTCGTAAAAGTTTTTGCATCTGAGCCAGAGACACAGAAAGCGTTTATTGCGTCTCCTGTGAAGCATGTTCACGTGATAGCTGATGGGAAAATACCGAAGGTTGTCGAACGGAGCTTGGGCTCGATTTCCGCCGATGAGTTGAAGGTGCTGCTTCCGGAAAATGCTGCCAAATTGGGTCTCACTATTGAAACCAAGGTGCCTGACAGGGTGGTCGTCCGAGATGAGGCGGGCCATTTTTTGAAGATTTTTCTTTTCAAACACAGTGATTGCTGGGCTCTGAATCGAGTGGAGAACTGGGCAATCGATGCGGTCATGGAAGAGATCACTCAGTCTGAGAAACTAACGCCAGGTGAGCTAGAACTCAAAAAAGGCGTCATATTTGACAGACTGGTCAATAAGGCGTCTCCAGCATCAGGTATCTCTTTATACGCTGCGGCATTGGATAGCTATTTAGATGGTGCCCAGAAGGGTTCGGCGCAAGCAGCATTTGCTGCTGCGGGAATCAGTCTTTCTGGGCAAGCGCCACGCTTGGAGAATTTCAGAATCCTGGCGTTATTGATTCAAGCTTCAGAACAAGTTCCGGATGCCGGCTTGACTCTCGCAGATTTTTATTGCGATGAGGGTGAGTACGACGAAAATCACGGTTGTATTAACCCCAAAGAATCAATAGCGACATTGGAGCGTGCCGCCCGCCTAGGTTCGACTAACGCACTGATTCGATTAGGTGAAGTGTACGAAGCGGGAGCCCTCGTAGCTGCTGACTTGCCTCGCGCGATGGCGTGTTACCGGAAGATCCAGAAAACCGATCCTAACACGGCTACCGCGTTGGTTGAGCGCTTGGCAGCCCGAGGCGTCGTCAGCGATAACTCTATTCAATGTTTTGAAGTAGGAAGCTTTTGATGAGCACAGGACTACTTGAGCAAAGGCAGCAATATCGCACTGGTTATGAGTATGGCCCTTTCAAGGGCGAGACTGACCATGATAACAATGGCAAGAAGGAAATTGACTGCTCCGGGCTTCTGTATCGAATGCTTAAGGATGCTGGATATACGATCCCTTACCTCACAACATCAGGGTTAAATACCGACACTACTTATTTTGATGTGATCCCACTCGCGGAAGTACAGCCTGGCGATATTGCGCTGTGGATAAACTTTCATGGGCACACTGGGGTCATCGAAGACATCTCCGGATCGCCTGTTCGAGATCGGGGGAATTTCTTCGGTTCACAGTCTTCAAACGGACCGAAATCTGCCAAATATGGGGTGGGCAGTGGTTACTGGCCAATGCCTGAAAAGTTTTTACGCCCGAGGCCCCAATTCAGAGGCGCACAACCAGCACCCGCACCTAATCCTGCGCCGGCCCCTGCACCGGCAGGCCTAACTCCGCTGATGAGCTTCCAATATCCAGTCAGAAAAGCTGACGGTAAGCAGTTTTCTGATGCGGATGAGATTTACAAGGCTCTCGAAAACGAGAGTGCCGGGCATTATTTGCTGGGCAGCAATAAGTTCTGGCACGGTGGCATTCACATCAGCAATGCCAGCGCTCCCCAATGCATTTTGAATGAACCGATTCGCTGCATGGCCGATGGCGAGGTGGTGGCCTACCGCCTCAACGAGGATTATCTAAAGTCGACGTTTGGTACAGGAGAAACGGCGAAAAACCTGGATTATTCTAGTTCCTTCTGTTTGGTGCGACATGAATACAAATCGGCGCCAAACCCAGAAGATGGACCTAATAAAGGAAAGCAGAACGGTCTGATTTTTTATAGCCTATATATGCATCTTTTGCCTTATAAGCACTATCCGTTAGCGGAGAATGAAAAGCCGAACCCGATAGTGACGATGACTGTAAAAGATTTCAAGGCGTATGATGATTTTCCTGCGTCGAATAACTTTCCATATCCAGGAAAATTGGCGAAGCACACCAAGCTTGAAATTCTGGAAAAAAGATCAGTTGAGGATGTTACTTATGCTAAGGGGAAAATCCTTTTCGGTAGCGTAAAACATGGGTCAACTAAAGTCCGCGACGTAGGGCAAGAAGTTTGGTTTGCATATTTAAAGAATGATGAGCCATATCAAAACTCCAGCCACAAGGCTATTTGGGTTGCAGATGCGATACCCGAGCGTGCTAGGCCAAAATATTGGCAAGGCAAGGTAAAGGCTAAAACTACCCAGCGTTTAGCTATGTACGGCGCGCCAACGAACCTTGCTAACGGACAACCTGCAGGTGCACGCATCGAAAATAATCGAGAGATTACAGTAGGTAGTGTCATTGAGTTCGATAGCAAAGATGTACTGAATTTGGTGGTTGGTAACAAGCTGCGGCGTATGGCGCCCTGCGTTCCAGTAGTTGCCAGCATCTGGAACGATAATGGAGCTGCCCCAAGTAATTTTTGGGCGATTATCGAAAGTGAGAAAGATAGTCAGTACACGCAATGGGAATCACTCACTCCTACAAATTTTGATGTTGTGACGACCAGTGTCGGAATCAAGGCTGGTGACCCTATTGGCTATTTGGGTAAAACTGAAAATCTAGTAACTGAAAACGGCCTTGCCGATAGTAAATTTCAAGTTCATATCGAGATATTTACAACTCAGGCTGAGGTGAAAGATTTTCTAGATAATGTAGCTGCATTAAAAGTCGGGCGTCAGTATTTGCATCTGCCGAAAGGTGCTCAACTTAAGAAAAAAATGCCTGCTACTGGAACAAGTGAACCTTTAAAAGAAGAACACGCTATTGACCTAGGTAAGGTGCCGGTTGTCAAGGAAGGCAATGAGGATTGGTATGAGCTCTCCGTAAATGATGAAGATCAGCCGGTCTCTGGATTGGTCAAAAAATCTGATGCAAAAGTTATCACTCCACACGATTGGACGAAAATGGGTTTTCAGCTTGTAGAGGAAAGCAACTCAGCCTCCGACGGTTTCCTCGATCCTGATGATATGCCCCAGTTTTTTAAAGACCTCTTGAAGAAAATAGACAAAAACCATGACGGAAAGGTTGAACCATCTGAACTCGCTGACGCATTGAAAAGTACGGAGACAAGGCAGCACTGGTCAAAATTAGTGGCACACCATCCTACGGAGTGGAAGGATGATACAAAATCAGAGAAATGGAAGAGATTAGACACTCTTCTAGAAGGTTCTGAAAAATTACTAAAACATGAAAAAGAAAGGATAGATTCATACGTTTTTTGGGATAAGTTGGCTGATAAGACCCCGGCAGGAACGGGGTTGATTTATCATTTTCACCCTATAGGTTTCGTTTCAAACTTCCTCGCGATGGAGGATGATAATGATCTGAAGTGGCTAAAGGTTGAGAAGGGACAACTTACTTTTGATGTGGAAGGAAATGACATAGAGGATTCGTCGAATTCTTTACACATGTATTTTAGTAGAAAAGCACATTGGCCAGGCGGAGCATCCGGAATTACGATTGGGAGAGGATATGACCTTGGTCAAAAATCGGATCCAATGAGCGATCTCACTGCCGTAGGTGTTCCAGAACCATTATTGAGTTGGTTGGTTGGAGCAAAAGGTCTAAGCGGTAATGCCGCAAGAGATTATCTTAATAATGCTAGCCCTGAAATTCGGAAGACATTCATTACGCGAAAGCAACAATATAAGCTGTTTGTTTCTGTCTATGAAATAATGAAAAATAAAGTTGTGACGATTTCTCAACAGCCTTTCAATGTCGGTCACTATGGCACGCTGAATTGGGATGCTGTTGATGTTAAGATCCAAGACATGATTGTTGACTTGATTTATCGTGGCGATTATAAGCCGACGACAAGAGAAATTGTTCAGCGGCCGTTTGTTGAGAATAATAAAGCAGAATTGAAGACTGTTATGTCTCTCGAAAGCAATTGGCCAGGAGTGCCTGCTGCCAGATTCGCTGCACGTAAAAACTATTTATGAGGTGGAAATTGAAAAATATTTTTCTATTGATGGCTTTGGCTTTCTCCTGCTGTGTATTTGCTACAGATGAGAAAAAAACAGCTGTAGATGTATACAAGGCAGATACAGCTATGGTCGCAGGCAAGTTGGTTCGTTATTATCAAACTTTATCTAGTCCATGCATTATGGTACAGATTCTCGTGCCGGGTGGAGGAGGTGCTGCAAGTAATTCAAAAAAATTCTGTAATGTCTCAGGAAAAAGTTTTAGTGATGACTTTTCTGAAGTTATTTTGGACCGTGGGGAATTTTCAAATGAAGGTCTTTCGCTCACTTTGAAGCTTATGCCTCTGACTGAAGGTCCAGATGTCGTTGAAGTATGCAGCTTTAAGATTGAAGGTGAGGCGCTAAGTGGGCCGAAGTGTAGTGTTAAGTAGCGGAAAATTAAAGACGGCGGATTAAAGTGGCGAATAACGAGAGGGAATGAGAGCAGGCTACTTTCTAGTGTTAAAGGGGACGGATTTATTTGTTGCGCTCGACTGCTTTGAATTTAGTTGAAAGTTTAAATAGATCTGGCCCGTTTGTCGGTTCTGACTCTATCTTCTGTCGCAAGCCCGTTGAGAATTGAACGGATTACTGAATCTTTTACGGACGCCAAGGAATGCAGATTTTCAAATTCAGCCTCATTTTTTTTCTTTCAATACTGTCGCCTGTGGTCATGGCTGAGGGCACGATGATTGCCACCATCCTTCAGGCCGACTTTTCCAAGGACCCGGAAGTCCGGTTGCTTGTCAGAGTCGTTGATGTGGGTGGCGGTTCGGATACCCCTTCCATGGCGGTTCGTAATCAATGCCTGGAGAGGAAGGCGTCCGCAGAACGTCCTGGGCCGGATCCGTGCTTTTCGATAGAGATCACTGAGAGCGATAAGCAACGGGCCATTGTTCGGCAAACGCTATTGAATGATCCTCAGCGCACAACCGACCCTATCTATTTGGAAATTGTTTATCGCTCGGAGGTCAGCGAAAGCGATCCGACGAATCACCATCAGCGATCCGCCACACTGAAGATCGAAGAAAACGGCCTCTACAATTGGAACAATGAGAGCGAACAGGCATTGGCGGACGTAGAGTGGTTTCCCTCGGGAAATGGTGTTCTTGATCTGATGGTTCCTGACGCGGATGCATTGTTGAATTCTGTATTTCGGGATCGTATGAGCCGGCTGGACGAAAGCGGTCAGAAAGCACTGAGGGAAACTCAAAGAGCCTGGATGAAATTTCGAGATGCGGAGTGCCAGGCCGACCCGAAATTGCATAAATCAGTTTTCGGTGAGTGGTCCGATGCCTGCCTGATTCGCGCGACGATAGAGCGTGCTCGCCAATTGGCTTTGGCACCGGACAAGAGCAGACGTTGAAACGGACAAGCCAGTGCATTCGCGCGAAAGCGTCGACTTGGATGAGCATGAACAAACTTTTCTTTCTCTTTTTTGCGCTATTTCCTTTAGGCGCTCAAAGCGCAGTCACCACCGAATCACTTTGCTTCGAACTATCCCAATCGAGCCCGGTAAAGTTCGAACTCCGTACCTACTACGACGAAGCCAGCAAATGGTCTGGTGGTTTCGTGAAGTACGCCAAATTAAGTGAGCCCATTTCCATTGTGTTGACGGATTCTCAGAATGAAGTCCTCGATCCCGACGCGCCTTGGCAGCACACCAGAATCTGGTCCGAAATCGTCAACGGCAAGGTCACGGGGACTTATGAGTTGATGACGCAAGGCTCGCAGATCGTCTCGATGTCTTACACAAAGCAGTCCAACGGTAAGGCTTATAGCTTCGGAATCAGCACCAGCATCGACTCCTCTCTCGAGTCCGGATGCAAGTGGGAGTAGGGCAGTACATGCAATTCAAAACTCTAGCGGTATCACTGCTCGGCCTGATGTGGACGATCCCGGCGTTAGCCGAAACCACCACGTTCAGCCCAACCAAAGGCGTCGACGCGACGCTGGTTCTAGAAGGCTCCAAGCTGAACATCGCGGTAAAAAGTGAAACGCACAGCGAGTCGCGAACCATCGATTTTGAAGCCGAAAACGAACTCCACATGCAGTTCGACGATTTCAATTTCGACGGCGCCAAGGATTTCGCGATCTGGCAACTCGATGACGGCATGGGCACTTACCACTACTACCGGGTATTCATTTACCAAGCCAAAACCGGCACGTTCGAAGAGTTGCAGCCGGACTGCGGCGATGGCTTCGTTAACCTGCGCGTCGACAAAAAACGTAAGGCGTTGCTCAGCACTTACTGGGAAATGAACATACCCAAGCAATGCATCACCCGATTCACCAAACGCAAAGCCTGAATGACTCAAGGATGAACACAGTGAACCGTTTTGTTTTAACCCTGCTGGCCGTATTGCTGCCGGCTACAGCTACCTATGCGCAGGAAGACTGCAGCAATGTCACCTCAAGTCTGGAAATGGTGCCCTGCTCGGAGTCGGCGAGGAAGGCTGCCGATGCGCAGTTGAATGTCAGTTACAAGCAGCTAATGACGCGACTTGAGTCTGACTATCGAGCAGATTCGGCATTGGGCGCGGAGTACGCTGCGAAGGTCAAAGAGTCGCAACGGGCGTGGTTGAAATTGCGCGACGCGAACTGTCCATTGGAGGCATTCGAGATCGAGGTGGGTAAGCCTGCTTACGTGGCGGTCAGCAACTTGTGCATCGCCAGAATGAGTCGCGAGCGCTCGGCGTATCTGGACAAGATTGTCCCAGCGCTTGCATCCGATAAGAGCGCTTCGACGGCACCGACCAGCGACGCTTGCCCCTCGGAGGAGTTCGCGCCGTTCCTGACGGCGTTTTCCGCCAACAGCGAATCACAGCGCCGTCTCACTGCGATGACGGTCAAGTCGCTGGTGTTGAAACCGGTAGCAGGAAAGGATCGAAGTACCTTTGAGCCTTCGACTTCGGGTGTCAGTGGAACTACTTTTACCTATCCGCTGATGGCCGCCATCACACCCGGCAAGACACCAGGTGTCGAGATCGAAGAGGTCGACGACAGTCACGTCAACGTGGTGGATAAACGGGCGGGCAACAGCAATATCAAGATCTTCAACTTCTCTCGTCAGGCGTGCTGGGTGCTTGAGGGGATTGAGGATTGGTCGATCAGTGAGAAGGATCTTGTCGCAACAGATAACCCGGGAATGAGCCGCGCCGAGAACTTCTGTTATCAGCGTGCAGAAGCGTTGGGCGGGCTAGGGTTTCTTGAGCAATACCCGCTGACGGTGGAGTTGATTGAAGCGTCGCTGGAAAATTTTGTCTGTGCTGCAGAGTCGGGTGATGCACAGGCGAGCCTGTCGGCGGCAAGCCTGAGCCTTTCGCAAATGGCGTCTCAGTTGGAAACCCCTAAGGTTGAGGCGCTGTTCAAAGCGGCCTCGAAAATACCGAGTGGCGCGTTGGCCTATGCCACGTTTTTTTGTGTCGGAAACTCCACCGACTATAACGGCCCTTGCCTCCATCCCGAGCAGGCAAAAGAGCAGGTCATTCGGGCGATCACCATGGGTTCCACAGACGCGATGAATTATCTGGCCTCGACCTTTGAAGGTGGGGAGCTTGGAACGAAGGATATGTCCCGAGCGTTAGCCTGTTATCAGATGGCGGCTGACAAAGGTAATCAGTTGGGCCTCTTCAACGTGGGGCGATTGGGATCGTCAGGCACAGCGCCGATCAAAGCCAGCCACTGCATTTGAATTTCGAGGGCATGTTTGAGGCGGTTTTGCAGGAGTTTTGCCTGAATCCTTCACGCTTAAACGTTTAATACTTGAGCATCTGACGACTGCGATTTTCCTTTAAACTCCCCACCCCCAAGGAATGCGCTCAGGACACGGAATGCCAGCCCCCTCGAACTCCCTTCGCCCAGCGTTAGTGCTCTGGCTATACGCCGCCGCAATCGTGCACATTCTCGCCGGTCTCACCCTGACCTGGGCCGGTCACTCCGGCTTACTCGACGGCTATCTGCACACCCTCGAACTCACATTCTGGGGCGCCGACCCGGTGCCCGTCGCCGGCCACGAACAACAAGTCTGGTGGCTCGCGCTGTTCGGCGCGACGCTGCAAAGTTATTCGCTGTACATGCTCGCGCTGGTGTACTTGGGCAATCGCTCGAAAGCCCCGGCAGTGTGGGTCTGGTTGATCGCCGGCATCCTGTTATGGGCGCCGCAGGACATGTGGCTCTCGGCGCAACAACAGGTCTGGTCGCACCTGTGGCTCGACGGTTTTGCTTTGCTGGTGTTGTTGCCGCCGCTGTTCTGGTTGTATCGGCATGACCGCCGAAAATCCCCTTCAGTAAAGGCACCGAGCCAATCCAACCCGTTTTCCGATGGCGCCTACAAACGAGTGCTAATCACCGGCGGCACCGGTTTTATCGGCGAAGCCTTGGTCAACCTAATGCTCGATGCCGGCCATTCGGTCAGCGTTCTAACGCGCGATCCATTGACCGCGGCCAATCTATTCAACGGTCGCATCCGCTGTGTACATTCGCTCAGCGAACTCAGCCACGACGAAACCTTCGACGTGGTGATCAATCTCGCCGGCGCGCCCGTCGCCGGCCCACGCTGGACTCCCAAGCGTCAGGCGCAACTGCTCGCCAGCCGAGTCGGCACAACCGAAGCACTGATGACCTGGCTGAAGAACACCAAGCAAAAACCAACGCTGTGGATTCAAGCCTCGGCCATCGGTTTCTACGGCGTGCGCGATGCCAGTGAAAGCCTCCACGAACACGCCAGCAAGGGTGACGGTTTCATGGCCGAACTCTGTGCGCGTTGGGAAGCCGCCGCGCAACCGGCCACCGAGTTTGGCGTGCGTCAGGTGGTGCTGCGCCTAGGCGTAGTGTTCGGTCCCGGCGGTGCGTTGACGCCGTTGCTGCTGCCGTTCCGCCTGGGTTTCGGCGGGCGCATGGGCGATGGTCAGCAGATCATGAGTTGGGTGCATCGCGACGATGTGCTTCAGGTGATCGCGCGGGCTTTCAACGACGAAAATCTGCGTGGCACCTACAACATGGTCGCGCCCGAGACGGTCAGTCAGGCAGCGTTCGCCGAGCAGGCCGGCAAGGTCCTCAAGCGTCCGGTGTGGTTGCACATTCCCGCCGCGCCAGTGCGTGCAATGGCGGGGGAAATGGCGCAGCTGTTTTTCGATGGTCAGCGCGTGGTGCCGCAGCGTTTGACTGAGGCTGGCTACACATTCCGTTTTCCAACCCTCGACGCCGCTCTGCGCGATCTGACCTGAGTGCCGCTCATGAGCAAGCCGTTGATGTACCTGCTGGCCGGCAATGGCAGCGCTGCCGATTGGTGGGATGACGCACTGCCGCACTTCCAGCGTTACGACGTGGTGCCGCTGGAGTTGCCGGGCTTCGGCGCCAATCCGCTGCCACCCTGCGAGGATCTGGCGGACTACGCGCAGACCTTGTTGGCGATGACGCAGAAGGGCAGCGCGATCATGGCAGTCGGGGTCAATGCGTTGCTGGTGTTGCATGCGTTGCAACGTCGGCCCGGGCATTTTTCCCGCAGCGTTTTGTTGGCGCCGGTGGGGGCGTTTTTGTGGCAGCGGCGTTTGCCGGCGCTGATGTCGCCGCTGCCGATTCGTAAGACCATTCACTGGCTGTTGTCGAACAAACCCACGCTGTTCGCGCGCAAGTTTTCCAACCAGACCTGGACGCCCGCGCAGTACCAGCGCATGGGCGCCGGCTATGCGCGCTGCCGTGCGTTTGTGCCGCACTGGGATCTGATTCGCGCCGATACCGCGTTGCCGCTGCTGGAGTGGATCACCGATCCGGTCGAGCTGGTTTGGGGCGATCAGGACGCTGTGCTCGGCATCGAGCAAGCGGCGGCGTGGTCGGCGATTCTTGCGCGCGCTGATCTGACCATCAGCCTCAAATCTGGTTGGGGTCATTACCCGTGGATCGACTCGCCCGCCGAATTCGCGCAGTGGCTGGAGTCGGGCGAGCGCGGGTTTGTCGCGCACACCAAGGGCGGGCGTTTGCGCCTGGCTGAACTGGCCCGGCAACCGGTGCCGGCAGCGCTGACGCTCAACGATTGCAGCGATCCGCGTCTGCCGGCATTTCTCGCCGCCCAACCTGATGTGACCTGGGCGGTGCGCTCCTCCAGTTATGGCGAAGATCAGGCTGATTCGGCGAATGCCGGTTTGAGCACCACCTATCTGCGCGAGCCGACCGCCAATGTGCCGAAACGCATCGCCGAACTGACGGCCGAAGGCGTCGAGGAAGTGGTGGTGCAGCGCTTCATCACCCCGGTAGTTTCCGGGATCGCTTTTGTGCGCCATCTCTCGGTAGAACTGGAGTGGGTTGAAGGCCATCTCGAATCGCTGGCCGACGGTCACGTCAGCCCTTCGCGAGCAACGCTTTCGCGGCTCGGCGATGCGTGGCGAAGCGGCACGTTCACGCCGTCCCACGGCTTGACCGAGGACCTGCTGTGGCGCTTTCTGCAAGACGTGCTGCGCGTGTTCCACTACGTGCCCGGCGACGTCGAATGGGCCTGGGATGGCGCGCAACTGTGGCTGCTGCAATACCGACCGATCAGCGACTACGGCTGGCGCCGGCACCTGACCGCCGCGAACATCGCCGAGATCCTGCCGCCGCAACCGAGCGTTCTGGTGGAATACGCCCAGCGCCGCGCGGCAGCGAGTATCCCTGCGATCATGGCGCGTTGGGATGCGCGGGTGTTGCAGGACAACGAGCCGTTCACTGCGGTGTTCGGCGGCGCGTCCTATATCAACAATGATCTGTTTCTCGCCCGGCTGGCCGACTGGGGCATCAGCGCCAGCAACTACGCCGGTGAAGTTGGCGGGGCGACTCCGCATCTGCCGTGGCGACCGCTGAAGATGCTGCGTTCGTTGCCGCTGTTTTTGCGTATGCAACGCAAGGCTCGCGGCCATTTGCTGAGCCTTGAAAACGGCTTGCAGCGCTTCGATCGGGAGCTGACCGAACTTGTCGCCCAAGGCGCCGATGGCCAACAACTCGCGGACTGGTTCACCCGGTTTTACGTGTTCGTGGTGCAAGGCAATCTGTGCATCGCCACGGCGCTAGCCAGCAGCGGCGGCGACTGGCTTGGGCGCCCGCCGACCGCGTACGACAACCTTGAAAACAGTCCGCATCGATTGCCGTGGGAAACCGATCCGGCTACACCTCGACCCGCGTCGAGCGAACTGCCGCTACAGCCATTCCCGCAATGGTCAGGGCTGATCCGCTTCGCGCATTCGACCGGCCTGCCGGGCCTGCGCGGTTACTACCTGCAAGTACGCGAGTGGTATCGCGACAACCTCATGCGCATCTTCTTTCGTCTGCACCACGCAATGCCGTTGGCGGACCGCGAGCACTGGTTTGCGGCGCATCCCGAGGTGCGCACCCGAGGCGGCAGCTTCTGGCAGGACGGTCGCGAAGGTACGGAGCAGGCCACCGGGTTCATGATTTATCCGGGGCAGGTGCAAGGCATCCTCGGCGCCGACATCCTGCTCGAAGACACCCTCGATCCGGGGCGGCATGCGCATTACCAAACCGCGCGGGCGGTGATTGCGCGGATGGGCGGGCGCTTGTCGCACGGTTCGACGTTGTTGCGCGAATTGCGCAAGCCGTCGGCGGTGATGCCGCAGGTGGATTCGGCGTGGGTGGGGTGTGAGGTGTTGTATAGGGATGGTGAGTTGCAATTGATTAATTCGAAGGATGCGAAGTGAAACTACGATACCTCCGCGAATTGATCTTTGGTCTGGTCGCGTTTTTACAGGTGGAATATGTGACTGCCGCAGGTCCTGTATTGGTCGGTAACGAGCCCGGCCAGTCGCCGGTTGCGCAAGGCCCGACCGAGACAACTGTAGACATGGGTTCGTGTCGGTTCTCCATGCCACTGCTGCAGAACCAATGGCTGAAGTTCGACGATTTCTATTCGGTATTTATCGCAGCCAAACAACTGCCCAAACCGTCAAGCGCCCCCAGCTTGTGGCAAGCGCAGACGTCGAGTGGTGCCGACTGGCACTTCGAGAAACACGGTGACCTGAGCCAGCCGTGGTTTGGTTTGATGTGTGAAAACTCGGAGTACTTTTCGCTTCTCACCGACTGGAAACCCCCGGTAGACGATGTGTTTGCGGTGCAAGTCCTGCGTGACGACAACGACCGCAGGTGTCCGGCGACTCGTACCGATCAGGGCTGGGTGCCCAACTCTCTGGCGGGTCGTGCGAATACCTACACCTTCGAACAATGGGGAGGGGAGAATTCTTCGGGTTTTATCTTCGGTTTCCACGACAAATCACGACGGCACATTACCCGCATCGCTTTTTGCCTGCTGAGGGGCAAAGACGTGCTGATCGGCTCGGCGGAATCAGGTTCATCCGCCCCGTTGGCGATCAGCAACGAAGGATTCGAGCAAATCAGGAAAGCGGTGCGCGGCATTGCCTTCGAATGAACACACCCAAAATGACTTGCGTCGATGGAGTTACAGCGTGAAAGGATTTTCGGTTCTTCTCGGCAGCCTGTTATTGGTTGCCGCATCCATAGCATTCGCGGCCGATCCAGCCTTCAAGGATTACAACGTCACGCCAGTTTTCACCGGCCCCAACCATAAGCTGGTGCGGCAAGAAAACAGCAGCCCAATGATGGACCAAGCACGGGTGCAAGCCCTGAAAGGCAAGGTCAACTTCGCCGGCCATTACATCCTGCACCGGTTAGGTTGTGGCGGCAGCGCCATTTGCGGCGAAGTGCTGGACGCCCAGACTGGGGAAGTCGTTGGCGGTCTGCCGAATGCTTACGACGGCAGCACCTTCGGCATGGTCTACCAGCCCGACAGCCGCTTGATCATCGTCTCCGGCGTCACGCTCGACGGTGAAGAGGACGCCCAAGGGAATGCGTTGGAAAGCGGTAACCGGGATCGTTACTACGAGTTTGTGAACAACGAATTCCGGCTGCTGAGCATGACCGACGTGGAATCGTCGCCGATGGATGAGGAGTGAGTGGATGATCCGTCTTCTCGCGGGCAGCCTTTCGCTGCTGCTCTCTCTGCCAGCCTTCGCCGCGCCTTCGGACGCCTTTACCCAGCGCGATATCATGCAGTGTGGCGGTGTTGAAGTGGTGTTGGTTTCGTCCTGCCGATCCGTGACAGTGCAGGACACGGAAACCCACGTCATCCCGGTCTGCTCCGACCAGACCATCAACATCGGTAGCAAGGTGCTTCGACGCGATATCAGCAAAGTTTCACAACTCACTTCCGACGGTGCGAAGACGAAGATGTTGAGCAATGTTGTTGTGGCGATGGATTGCGTGGATGGCGCCAAGGGCAGCCTTGTTTCGATAGGCGGATATGGCGGTTGTGGTGCCTGCGCGGAGTGGCACGGGTATTACTCGACAGTAGGGCGATTGGAGCAATACAGCTTCGATAATAACCAGCGCTCTTTTGGCTCGAAGGGATCTCGGGAAGAGCTGATCAAGGCCTATGGCGTTACGAAGAGACAGCTAATGTCAGAAAGCCCAGCGGTGAAAAGGATCGTCTATGGCCAGCCTTAAGTGGGTGTTGATGATCGGCGGTTTGTTCAGCGCTACCAATGTCTTTGCCGTTGACCCGCCAATAGTGGGAGCCGCCGGAAACACAGTGACGTTCCAGGCAAAAAAATGGACATCACCCGTCGTGGAATCTACCACTGCCTGGTTCACCGCGAATGGAAAAACGTTCCCGTTGTTTCATGCCGGCATTGGTGCCCAGGCTTATCCTGAATGGCTCAGCCCTGACAAAAAATTTCTACTGGCGACTGCGGTGGAGTACGGCGTAGTCATAGGTGAGGGCGGTGAGGAAATAGCGACATCACAAGGGCATTGCGATGTGATCTCGATGGAAACCGGTTGCGTGCTTGCTGAGAGTTACGAGCGGTTTTGTGAGGGAAAATGGGTAGGCAAGCAATGGGTTTCCGAAGAGGGCGGGGTGCTCAATCCTGTCTTGGAGACTAAGTCACCCAAGGACCTGCTGAAAAATGCTTCGAGTATCCAGCCTGCGCAGTCCCGAGCAGAGTCCATCGAATGGAGCCTGAGCTTTTTAAGCCCGGAATCCTACATGGCGTGTCATCCCCCGGCGCAAAATGTTCAGACTTACAACGACCTCGGTTTCTACTTGGCCGAGGGCGGCAACGATGAGTTGGCGTTGAAGTTTTATCGAGGCGTTGAAGCAGTCGGCAAACGCACGGTGCTGATGCTGAACATGGCTGATTCGCTGTGGCGACTTGATCGGCAAGAAGAAGCGCAGCGTTATTACCGCGAGTACGGCGAAGCGATGACTGCTGCTGGTAAAGCGCAGAAAATTCCGCAACGAGTCGTTGAGCGATCTGAAATTCAGGGACTGAGACAGTGAATATGTTCTTCCGCTTTATCGTGTTGAGCCTTGGGCTGCTAACCACTTCATACGCACTCGCTGCCCCACAAGTCCTGAAAGAAATTCCGGCTAGCTTGCTGGGTGATGTATCACGGCAAAAGGTGTTTGTGCTGGCGGGTGATGCGGACGAAGTTTCTAACCGATTGTTGATTGCGCCGGAACAAGCACGTAACGAGGACATATTGCTCGATACGTCGAAGGCGCTGCCTCTGATCAAGAGTCAGTACTCGTCTGCGCTTCAGGGTGTCTTCAGCGTCCATGTACTCAAAGGTCGCCCTGGCGTCATGACTGTCATTGATCCGCAGGCTGAGGAAGCTGTGGTCAAGCAGCCGTTCGTTGAGGCTGGGGATTACATCGCGCTGGTAACCAGCGAGGAAGATAACGCGGTTTACAACTTCAACCTGTTGTTCGCCTTCAATAGAGGCTCAAAGCAGTTTGAGCTGAAAGCTCTACTGGAAGTGGCGAACAACGACTCCTGTGATCGGTCGCTTGTCAGCGTAGTGGAGTTGCCAGTGCAGACATTGGGTCCGATCACTCTCGCCTCTTTCGATGGGCGTGAGGCGCTGCAGAAGCTGCAGGTTGCTCGTACTGGCAGTATTGAGGGCGTTAGAAAGAAATTGATGACCGTCGATTCAGCTGATCTGCTGGATATGGCGCTGGCAGCCTACCGAAAGGGTGATGACTCTTCCTTCAAGGATACGATGAGCTACGCGTTGATGGGTGGTGGTTCACATGACACTTGTCCCCCGGATAGCTATATCGCCGCAAAGTACTACTACCCGCAGCGTCCCGGCTGGTCCAACGACCTCGGTTTTCTGCTCGGCGAGGCGGGTTACTACGCAGAGTCCATTGAACTGTTGAATGCGGTAATTGCACACAACCCAGAGCGGACGGTGGCTTACCTGAATCTCGCAGATAGCTATTGGGCTATGAACGATAAAGAGCGAGCGGTGCCGGCGTACAAGCAATACGCATCGCGTATGTCGGAAGCGGGAAAGGCTTCGAAGATCCCGGCGAGGGTGGTTGAGCGCAGCGCTGTGGCGCCCGAGGCGTGACCAGCGCTCGGTGAGTTGCTGAAAGCATGTTTTTTATTACCCATGAACCGCTAAAGGAATGTTCGGTTTGAAATTTTCGTCTGCATTGTTTTCCGCGTTGCTCGTTTTCGTTCCTCTGGCGGCTCATAGCGAGGTCACGACCGAGGTTTTTTGCTTCCGCTCCTACGAAGGCAAACCCATAAATTTTGAATTCAGAACCTATTACGACTCTGTCGCCAAATGGAGCGGTGCTGGCGTCAAATACAGCAAGTCAAAAAAGGCTATTGGGTTGGTTCATCGCAGTACTGAACAAGAAGAACTCGTGTATGGCCGGCCCTACCAGTACACGACAACTTGGGTTGAAGTAGTTGATGGCGCACTGACAGGTGAGTATCAGATGGTCACTCAGGGAGGCCGGGTTGATGCGATGTCGTATACGAATTACAAATCCGCAAAGAAGTATTCTTTTGAAAACGATTACAACGTGGATTCGAAACCTGAAACGGGTTGCCAATGGTGAGGCAGAGAATATTCAGGAAGGGAACTTAACGTCCCTTTATGGGTAGTCAATCCCGTCTCGCCGATGCGTGATGAGTCAGCGACAGGGATTGAATCTGCGGTTTGCTTCGATCAGATAATCAATGTCGGGGTGTTTCCGGCGGGTATTCAAGAGCTTTCAAATATCGCTACTCTCTGGACCTTCAAAATTGCCATTGATTATCCATGCCCAAGAATCAAGGGGGCGGGTGGCGCCGCCAGACAGGGCGATCCAGTCAGATTTCGAGACCCGAGAGGTTTCCATGAAAAAGTCCAAACATGAACCAAAGCCTGTGATGGCTGCCCGGTTGCAGGCTGAAGCTCGCGAAGTTTTGGCCAAGCGCTCTGGTAAGCGCAGCCGCTTTCTGGATGTTGCTCTGTCCAATGGCAGTGACTTCGAGCCTGTCGGTCGACTGGCCGGCTGAAGGTTTCGGATTCTCAATAAAGCTGCCGTGATTGGCAGCTTTTTTGTGTCTGGGTTTTTACAGGTAGTTGCAGAAAGGGGACTTAACGTCCCCTTTTTTTCATCCGCAAATCTCGCTACGGCTTGGCCGCCACGTTTCGCACTTCAATCTGGTCGAGCGTCCCTTCCACCATCAGTCGCACACCGTCCGCCATTCTGCTCAGGGCAAGCGCTACCGAGCGGCGGGAGCCGTGGAGGTCGTCGGCGAGGTCGCAGGCGATGACGCTGATGGACAGGAGGTCTTCGGAGGCGTTGGCCATGAGGGCTTCGGCGTCGGTGCCGGGGGAGAGTTTGAAGAGGCCGTTCTCGCGTTTGGGGTGTGGATCGACGGCTGGTTTGAAATGGTGGTCGAGGGCGCGCTCGGCGGCTTCGTGGAATTTCTTTGATTCCAGGGTTTCGTAGGGCGAAACGTCTGGGGATTCTGGCGGATTGGGTGTTGGTTTGATCATTTTGAATATACCGATTAAGGAGCTAACACCCTTTCGCTCGCACTTCGAATTAGGTGGCAGCTGTGTATAGGTGTGCAAGACCGGCAATCGGCAAACCGGCAGACCCGAAGGTCTCCCACACACAGCTGCCATAACGATTTGCGAGCATAAGAAAACGCTCGGTGAATAGCTATAACCGATAGTGTGCCGATGCGGACTTGCACGTCCGTATCGCCGATTTTGCGGCGACACACAGAGCCTATCGATAGACGGGCAACTCGCCTAGTTCATGGACAGCACCGCACTTTGCAGGAAATTTCCCATAGATTCGCGGGCCGGAAGATCAAAAGATCGCAGGCTTCGCCGGCTCCTACAGGGATGTGTTTCAACAGGTGTAGGAAAGGTGAGTGGTGAGACGCGGAGCGTCTCGGGATGCATTCCCACGCGGAGCGGGGAACGATCAGTGGGCGAGCGCTGAACCGTGACTTGGTGGTCATCGTGCGGGAAATGGTCCGTATCCTCTTCCAACAGCGTCAGATACTGGCGTTATCGTCCGAATCCCTTACACTGCCCCGGCCGTTCATTTTCCTTTTGAGGCTGTGCGCATGAAATTTCGTTTTCTTCTGTGGATGATGGGTTTGTTGATGGGTAAGGCCAGCCGGACAAATCCTGCGTTCCAGCAGCAGTTGGGTGACAAGGATCTGGTGTTTCAGCTGCAGACGCTGGACGGGAAAGTGGCGCGGCATTTCGTGGTCAAGGATCAGCGCATTACCAGCAAGTCTGGCGTGGTGGCTGAGCCGGCGTTTGCGATTGCGTTTAAAGATGCCGGTTATGGCTTTGCGACGATGCAGGCGAAGAACAAGCAGTTGGCGTTTATGCAGGGGATTCAGGACAAGTCGATCCAGCTCAAGGGTAATCCGGCGCTGGTGATGTGGTTTCAGGGGTTGATGAAGTATTTGGTGCCGAGGAAGGCTAAGCCTAAGGCTTGAGCCTTTGCTGACGCGGAGCGTCACGGGATGCATTCCCACGCGGAGCGTGGGAACGATCAGGGGCGGTCTGGTAGACCGAGTTGGATTCTTCGCGAGCAAGCTCGCTCCCACAGGAGGTCACCGAAACCTTGTGGGAGCGAGCTTGCTCGCGAAGCTTTTAGGCCTGGCTGAACTGCGAGGCCAGTTCACGCAGCAGCACTTCGGCTTCGAGGACTTTGCTGACGACGTCGTTGGCCTTGTCGCGAGTCAGGCCCACACGTTCAAGCAGCGCGTCGGGGATGTCTTCATCCGGGCCGGACCCAATACCACGGCTGCGCAGCAGGCGCACGGCCAGGCAGACGAGGTTCGGGTATTCGGCGTAGGCGCCGTCGTAGCTTGGGTCGTGCTGGAAGCGCAGGGCGGTGGCCAGCTCATCCGGCATGTCCCAGTAGCGCATCAGCCACGAGCCGATCTGTTCACGGCTGATACCGAGCAGGTGTTGCTCGATGTAGCTGTGGCACAGGTGCGGGTTGACCTCCAGGTGGCGGCAGATCAGCGAGAAGTGCGGCGGGAACACGTGGGCCAGCAGCAGGTAACCAAAGTTGTGCAGCAGACCAGCCAGGTACGTCAGGCCGGCTTCCGGGCGCTGGGCGCGCGGCATGGCGCGAGTCAGACCTTCGATGACGGCGGCGGTGTAGATCGACTGCTGCCAGTACGGCGTGGTGTGTTGCGGGTGGTCTTTCGGCAGGCTCAGGGTCTTGCCGAGGGCCAGGCCCAGCGCGAGGTTGATCACCAGATCGAAGCCGAGTACGCGGACGATCGCGTCTTCCACCGAACGAATCTTGCCCGGCGAGGCGTAGTACGGCGACGCCGCCCAGCTCACCACTTGTGCGGCCAGTGCCGGGTCGGTTTCAACGACGCCGGTGATGTCGTCGATGGTGGCGTTGGGGTCGACGCGCAGTTTGATGATTTTTTGCGCAGTCTCGGCCAGCGGCGGAATCTCGATGGTCGCTTCCAGACGCTGCTGAATGCGCCGCGCAGTGAAGGCTTGTACGGCCTGGGTGATTTCCTCGCGGTCATCGTCCGGGCGGTCGAGGTTCGGACGGATGCTACTCAGGGCTTCGCCGAAATTGGCGGCGCTGGCCTTGGTCAGCATGGTCTTGAAGTCTTCGCTGGCGATTTCCAGCAGCAGGCCCGGCTCGCCGGAGTTGATCAGCAACTTCGGTTCGCGCAGCAGGCTCTCTTCGTAGAGGCACGGCGAACTGGTCAGCGCCGGCAGGCCTGGCAGCAGGCTCAGGCTGTGCTTGCCGAGCATCTTTTCCAGGCGCTCGGTGGACACGGCGGTCAGGCGCCGGCCAGTGAGTTCGGCGAGGCGGTTGAGGTCGAGCAATTGGCTCTGCGGAAACAGCACCATCAGCGCGCCGACGGCGTCGTCCAGCAACACGGCTTGTACCTTGCGCGAGGCATTGAGGCCGTGGTGGTCGAGCACTTCTTCGTAGGCGATGCCCAGCTTGCCTAGCAGCAGCCGAATGACAGACGGCGCGTGCGGGGATTCGGGGGCGAGAGCGGCTTCGGTCATGATCTGTATCCGTTTTTGAAACAATGGCAGGAGTATAACCAGCTTGGTCAGAACGATCTGTCAGAAACTGCGACGGTGCTCACACTTGGCCGTATTGCTGCCCGTGACGCAACCAGCGATCGAGTAATGGGCTGACGTGGGTTGGCCAGCGTTCCAGCAAGGCTTGCGCGGCGTCGCGGACGGCGGGCAGCAGGTCGGCGTCGCGCATCAGGTCGGCCACTTTGAATTGCAGCAGACCGGTCTGGCGGGTGCCGAGCATTTCCCCGGGGCCGCGCAATTCGAGGTCTTTTTCGGCGATGACGAAACCGTCGTTGGTCTCGCGCATGATGCCCAGGCGCTGACGACCGATCTGCGACAGCGGCGGATGGTAGAGCAGCACGCAATGGCTGGCGGCGCTGCCCCGACCGACCCGACCACGCAACTGGTGCAGTTGCGCGAGGCCCAGACGCTCGGGGTTTTCAATGATCATCAGGCTGGCGTTGGGCACGTCGACGCCGACTTCAATCACCGTGGTGGCGACCAGCAGTTGCAGGTTGCCGGCCTTGAATTCGGCCATGACGGCGGCCTTCTCGACGGGTTTCATGCGCCCGTGGATCAGCCCGACTTTCAGCTCGCCGAGGGCGAGAGTGAGGTCTTCGAAGGTGGTTTCGGCCGCCTGACAGGTCAGCTCTTCGGATTCTTCAATCAACGTGCATACCCAATAGGCCTGACGGCCTTCGGCGCAGGCACCGCGCACGCGTTCGATGACTTCGACGCGGCGGGTGTCGGTGACCAGCACGGTGTTGACCGGGGTTCGACCGGGCGGCAGTTCGTCGAGGATCGAGGTGTCGAGGTCGGCGTAGGCACTCATCGCCAGTGTTCGAGGAATCGGCGTGGCGGTCATGATCAGCTGGTGCGGACACATGCGTCCGCCGACGCCTTTCTGCCGCAGCGCCAGACGCTGCTGCACGCCGAAGCGGTGTTGTTCGTCGATGATCACCAGCGCCAGATTCTTGAACTGCACTTCGTCCTGAAACAGCGCGTGGGTACCGACCACCATCGGCGTGCCGCTGGCGATCTGTTCCAGTGCGGCGACGCGGTTCTTGCCCTTGAGCTTGCCGGCCAGCCAGGCGACGTCGATGCCCAGCGGTTCGAGCCAGCGCTTGAAGGTGATGAAGTGCTGTTCGGCGAGGATCTCGGTTGGCGCCATCAGCGCAACCTGATAACCGGCCTCCAGCGCTTGCAGTGCCGCAAGGGCGGCGACCACGGTTTTACCGGCGCCGACGTCGCCCTGAATCAGCCGCAGCATCGGTTCGTGCTGACTGAGGTCGTAGGCGATTTCGTTGCCGACACGCTGTTGCGCGCCGGTCGGGTTGAAGCCGAGGTTGGCCAGGTATTTCGGCGGCAGCTTTTTGGCTTTCGGCATCGCGGGCGCGCGCAGCGAACGCATGCTTTCGCGCAGACGCTGTTGCGACAGTTGGTGCGTCAGCAGTTCTTCGAAAGCGAGGCGATGTTGCGCCCAGTGATGACCGAGGGCGAGTTCGTCGACGTCGGCGTCGGCGGGCGGGTTGTGCAGGTAGCGGATCGCATCGGCCAGCGGCGCCAGTTGATAGTCGCGCGCCAGCTCGGTCGGCAACCAGTCGGGCAGGGTGTCTGGCTTGAGCAGGGTCAGCGTTTGCATGCACAACTGACGCAGACGCGCTTGGGTCAGGCCTTCGGTGAGCGGGTAGACCGGGGTCAGGGTTTCATCCACGGGCGGCGGTTCGTCACCGGTAATGGCGCGGTATTCCGGGTGGTAGATTTCCAGTCCTGACGCGCCGGGCCGGGCTTCGCCGTAACAGCGAACCCGCGTGCCGCGTTTGAGGCCTTCTTTCTGTGCATTGCTGAAATGGTAGAAGCGCAGACTTAGGCCGCCAGTGCCGTCCTGCAAACGCACGACCAGGCTGCGCCGGCGGCCCATGACCACGTCGGCGCCGCTGACGGTGCCTTCGACCACGGCGTCCTGCCCCGGCCGCAACGCGCCGATCGGCACCACGCGGGTGCGATCCTGATAACGCAGCGGCAGGTGAAACAGCACGTCCTGCAGATTCTCCAGACCGACCTTGGCCAATTTCTCGGCCATGGCTTCGCCGACACCCTTGAGTGCCGTCACCGACACTTGCGACAGCTCCGTCATGACGCTCGCTTAACCGGCTGTAACCGGTGCCGCTGGCTTGGCCACCGAACACAGGCGAATGGAGTCGGCGAGGATCTCGATGGCTTTTGGCCGTGGGAAGCTCGCGCGCCAGGCAATGGCCACGGTGCGGAACGGCACCGGCGGCGACAGCGGCCGCACTTCGATCACGCCGGGGGCGTAGTGATGGCTGTCGACCGCCGACAGCGGCAGGATCGAGATGCCCAGACCGGACGCGACCATGTGGCGGATGGTTTCCAGCGAGCTGGATTCAACCGTGGTGTGCTTGGCGCCATCGTTGCCCTTGGTCAGGGTCGGGCAGGCTTCCAGCACTTGGTCGCGGAAGCAGTGGCCTTCGCCGAGCAGCAGCAGGCTCTTGTCGTTGAGCAGGCCGGCGTCGATGGTTTCTTTTTGCGTCCACGGGTGCTGCGCCGGCATCAGGACGTAGAACGGCTCGTCGTAGAGCGGCAGGGTCAGCACGTCGGCTTCGTTGAACGGCAGCGCGATGATGATCGCGTCGAGCTCGCCGTTGCGCAGTTTGTCGCGCAGCACGTGGGTGAAGTTTTCTTCGATGTACAACGGCATCTGCGGGGCGACCCGGTGCAGTTGCGGAATCAGGTGCGGGAACAGGTACGGGCCGACGGTGTAGATCGCGCCGACTTTCAGCGGTGCGGTCAGCTGGTTCTTGCCGGCCTGGGCCAGTTCGCGGATGCCTTGCGCTTGCTCGAGGACTTTCTGCGCCTGGGCGACGATGCCTTCGCCGACCGGGGTCAGGCGCACGGCGCTTTTGCTGCGCTCGAAAATCAGCACACCGAGTTCGTCTTCAAGCTTTTTCACGCCCACCGACAGGGTCGGCTGGCTGACGTGGCAACGTTCGGCGGCGTGGCCGAAATGCTGCTCTTGGGCGAGGGTAACGATGTAGCGTAATTCTGTGAGGGTCATAGCAAGCGTCCATGAAGATGCGGGCCAAGCATACCGGCTGCAATCGATAGACGCACGTTATCAGACTGAGGGCCCAATGCGACTACGTCATAAAGCAAAAGATCGCAGCCTTCGGCAGCTCCAACAGGGAAATGCATTCCAATGTAGGAGCTGCCGAAGGCTGCGATCTTTTGATCTTGCTACTTAGCGGCGGCGTTCGAGCGAGTAAACAAACGGCGCAACAATTTCGATCGAGCCGTTGTTGAGCATGTCAGCCGGTGGCTTGGGCAGCGGTTGTGCGCGGCGGATCATTTCCAGGGTGGCCCGGTCCAGATCAGCGTTGCCGGAGCGGCCCACCAGTTCGAACGACAGTACATTACCTTCGGCATCCACCACGAAACGCAGACGGTTCAAGCCTTCCTTGCCGCGTGCCTGAGCACTGGCCGGGTACTTTTTGTACTTGGCCAAATGCGCGAGCAGGGTGCCTTGCCAACTGGCTTTGGCCGCCATTTGTGCAGGCGAAGGACCCGGTGCAGGCTGGGCGGATTTCTCCGTCGGTGCCTGAGTCGGTTGGGTGTCGGCCGGCTTCTCCTCGGAAGGTTTTTCCTTCGGTGGATCGGGCAGCTTCTTCTCGACCGGCTTCGGCGGTTTAGGCTTGGGCTTCGGCTTGGGTTTCTGCACCGCGATTTCCGCTTTCGGTGCTTCGGCCAGCTTCGGAATCGGCAACTCTTCCACCGGAGCCGGAGCCGGTGGCTGCGGCGGTGTGACGACTTTCGGCGGAGCAGGCGGTGGCGGGGCCGGAACCGGGGCCAGCTCGACCAACATTGCCTGCGGCGGCAATTCGATGGGCGGGCGGGCAGTCCAGTTCAGCGCCAGCGCGATGGCCAGCGCATGAACGCCCAGCACCACGGCCAGGCTACCGCTGTAACGCGTCAGCTTATGGCGCGTTGTGATCATTTTTTGGCTGCCGTCTCAAGTCCGACCAGACCGACCTTCAGGTAACCGGCGGAGCGCAGCTTGTCCATCACGCTCATCAGGTCACCGTAATCCACGCCTTTGTCGGCCTGGAAGAAGATAGTGGTGTCTTTCTTGCCCTGAGTCTTGGCGTCGAGGAAGGCGCCGAGGGTTTCGGGCTTCACTTCGTCTTCACCAATGAACAGGCGCTGATCAGCTTTTACGCTGAGGAACACCGGTTTCTCTGGCCGCGGCGCCGGTTTGGCGGTCGAGGCGGGCAGGTCGACTTTGATATCCACAGTGGCCAACGGAGCGGCCACCATGAAGATGATCAACAGCACCAGCATCACGTCGATGAACGGCGTGACGTTGATTTCGTGGTTCTCGGCCAGATCGTCGTCTGCGCCTTCTTTCAAATGCAGGCCCATGGCCGATTACCCCACTTTGACCATGTGCGGCTGCGAGCTGCGCTCAGGCTGGTGGTCGAGGTCGCGGCTGACCAGCAGCAGCACTTCTGCCGATGCATCGGAAACCTGCGCCTTGTAACCGGCGATGGAGCGGGCGAAGACGTTGTAGATCACTACCGCAGGAATCGCCGCAACCAGACCCAATGCAGTGGCCAGCAGTGCTTCGGCGATGCCTGGAGCCACAACGGCAAGGTTGGTGGTCTGGGTTTTGGCGATGCCGATGAAGGAGTTCATGATGCCCCACACGGTACCGAACAGGCCGACAAACGGTGCGGTGGAACCGATCGTGGCGAGGACGCCGGTGCCGCTGCTCATGTTGCGACCGCAGGCCGCTACAAGACGCTCGAGGCGGAAGCTGACGCGTTCCTTGATACCTTCCTTCTCGCGGCTGTTGACCGACAGGCGCATCTCTTCGAGCGCGTCGTGCACCAGCAGGTTGGCGAGGGTGCCTTCCTTGCCGGCGGTGGCGCTGGCTTCTTTAAGGGTGGTGGCTTTTTTCAGGGCAGCGATTTCGCCACGCAGACGACGCTTGGCGCCCATCAGCTCGAAGCCTTTGGCGATCCAGATGGTCCAGGTGATGATCGAAGCGATGGCCAGACCAATCATCACGATTTTTACGATGATGTCGGCGTTCTGGTACATGCCCCATGGCGACAGGTCGTGGGCCATGCCCAGGCTGTTGTCGGCTTCGAGGACTTCAGGGACATCGGCAGCGTCAACCGCTTGCACCGGATCGGTAGCGGCCGGGGTAGCAGGAGCGGCGGCTGGTGCGCTTTGCTCGGAGGCGGCTGGCGTTGCAGGTGCCTGGGCGTCGGCGAAAGCGGCAGTCGGTGCCAGCATCAGGCTGAGCAGCAGAGCCGCCACTGCGCGCCAGGCGCGAGGTCGATTGGTTGGCGAAGCGGGGATTTGATTACGTGTCATGCTGGCCGGACCTGAGATAGAAAAACGTTGATGCTCTTCCAGGCCTCGTAAGGCCGAGAACAAAAGTGGCAGGCATTATTGCAAGTAATTCTTGTTAACAAAAGTAATAGAGTATCTTTTTTTCCTTCATTGCTAGCCGTTCGTCCTTCGCCAGCGCTAGTCTGTGCCTTTCCGATAGGAGTTTTTTGATGTCCGCGCCTTCTGTTTTGATTGCCGGTTGTGGTGATGTCGGCAGTCGTCTGGCCAAGCAATTGCTGGCGGCCGGCTGGGAAGTTCATGGCCTGCGCCGTGACGTTTCGAAGCTGCCTGCTGGGGTGATCGGCGTTGCCGGCGACCTGTTCAATGAGGACTGCCCGGCGACCTGGCCGGTGGGCGCCGTGGACTATCTGGTGTATTGCGCAGCGGCAACCGATCACGATGAGGCCGGTTATCGCGCGGCTTATGTCCAGGGTTTGCAGAATGTCCTGAGCTGGCTCGACGACTATGGACAGGTGCCTGAGCGGCTGATCTTCGTGTCCAGCAGCAGTGTTTATGGGCAGCAGGAGGGTGAGTGGGTCGATGAGCGCTCAGAGACCA
Source organism: Pseudomonas sp. AIG (assembly GCF_977020205.1). NCBI lineage: Bacteria > Pseudomonadati > Pseudomonadota > Gammaproteobacteria > Pseudomonadales > Pseudomonadaceae > Pseudomonas > Pseudomonas sp. AIG. Next base: position 140,112 of record NZ_CDROCK010000002.1, read on the forward strand.
TCGCTACCGGATACTCCGGGCGGTTGATGCTGGAGGCTGAGCAGGTCGCGCTGAACAGTGGCATTCCGGCGAGTATTTTGCGTCTGACCGGTATTTACGGCCCGGGCCGCGAATGGCTGCTGACTCAAGTGCGTCGCGGTTATCGCGTGGCGGTCGAACCTCCGCTGTATGGCAATCGGATTCATGCTGACGACGCGGCAGGGTTGCTGGCGTTCCTGTTGGAGAAGGCTCGGCAGGGTGTGAAGCTGGAGGATTTCTACATCGGCGTGGACGATGCACCGGCGCCGTTGGCCGAAGTGGTGGGCTGGCTGCGTGAGTATCTGGGCGTTACCGAATGGGCGGAAGACGCCAGCGTTCGGCGTACCGGCAGCAAGCGTTGCAGCAATGCCCGGGCGAAGGCGTTGGGCTGGACGCCAACGTACCCGAGTTACCGCGAAGGCTACGCTGCGATCCTCGAAGGTAAATGCTGACTTCCTAACAACACAAAACAACTGTAGGAGTGAGCCTGCTCGCGATGAGGTCATAACATTCAACACTTGTGCTGACTGTTACACCGCTATCGCGAGCAGGCTCACTCCTACAGGGGTATCTGCGAATTCAGAAGCGGGTTACTGCTTCTCCAGCAACCATTTGCGCTCGCCCGGCGTGTACTGCGGCATTTCATCCGCCAGCGCGGTGTTCACGGCCTGGAAAATCTCCAGTTCCTTGCCCTTGCGCGCAAAGATGTAGGCATTGCCTTGACCGTTGAGCTGCAACCACATGTTGTCGTTGGTGCTGCTCATCGACGCGCAGTCACCCGCCAGGCACAGGGCATAACGGTCGGCACCCGGCAAACCGGACACCTGGCCATCAGCCTGGAACTGCACGGTGTTGCCTTCGCCCTGACCACTGGCAATTGTCCAGCTGCCGCCCATGTAGGCGGAATACAGCGCCCGTTCGAAACTGGCACCAATCGGTGCGCCTTCCGGCACCGGAATCTGTGCACGGTCGAACACCTGCTCGGGTTCGTTGTCGCTGGCGGCTTGCTGCAGTTGCCCGCCGTCGCGTTTCAGCTCGCTGGCGGAGCTGCCATAGAAGTCGACTTTCCAGGCGCCGGATTTTTCACCCAGCAGCCGTCCTTCGACGTTCTCAAAACCGTTGGTGTAGCGGGCCTGACTGGCCTTGGTGTTGACGTCCCACTCAAGGTTCGGGCCGTAGGCCTGAAGCGCTTCGCGCAGGGGGCCGCCCTTGGCTGCGGCATCGATCGCCACCTGATTGATCCAGGTGCCGCTGATGTCATGGTCGGCAGGGTTGCTGGCGCAGCCGCCGAGGAAAATGGCGAGCAGCGGGAGAGCTAGCGCTTTGCGCATGGTGGAATCCTTTCAAAACCTTTTCTTGCAGCAGTCGGCGCGGCGTTTGAAGGCCGCGCCGTGCGCATCACTCGATGACCAGAATGGCATCCATTTCAACCTGCGAACCCTTTGGCAGGGCAGCCACGCCGATGGCGGCGCGGGCCGGGTAAGGCTGGTCGAAGTACTTGCCCATGATCTCGTTGACCTTGGCGAAGTGGCTCAGGTCGGTGAGGAAGATGTTCAGTTTGACGATGTCCTTGAACGAACCGCCGGCCGCTTCGGCCACGGCTTTGAGGTTCTCGAACACCTGGACGGTCTGGGCTTCGAAGCCTTCAACCAGTTCCATGGTTTTTGGGTCCAGAGGAATCTGACCCGACATGTAAACGGTGTTGCCTGCCTTGATCGCCTGGGAGTAAGTACCGATGGCGGCCGGGGCCTTGTCGCTGGTGATTACGGTTTTGGTCATGAATGACTCCTTGTAATAGGCAGGTTATGCACGCATGCGGGTGATGCGGATCACCCCGGTCAAGGCGCGCAGCTTCTTGATCACGCGGGCCAGGTGCACACGGTCGTGGACGCTGACCACCAACTGGACAACGCTGATGCGACCATCGCGTTCGTCCATGCTGATTTTCTCGATATTGCCGTCGGCAGCATTGACGCTGCTGGCCAGCAGGGCGATCAGGCCGCGCTGGTGTTCCAGTTCGACGCGCAGTTCGACGTTGAATTCGCCGGTGACATCCTTGGCCCACGAGAGCTGGATGCATTTTTCCGGGTTGTGCCGGATTTCGCTGATGTTGCGGCAGTTGTCCAGGTGCACGACCATGCCTTTGCCCGCTGACAGGTGCCCGACAATCGGGTCGCCCGGGATCGGCGTGCAGCATTTGGCGTAGCTCAGCACCAGGCCTTCGGTACCGCGAATCGCCAGCGGGCCTTCCGGGCTTGGCAACTGTTCGCCTTCGCCGAGCAGGCGGCGGGCGACGACGTAAGCCATGCGATTGCCGAGGCCGATGTCTTCGAGCAAGTCTTCGATCAGTTCGAGGCGGTACTCGGTGAGCATGGCTTTGACGCGTTCGGCCGGGATCTTCTCCAGCGAACTGTCGAAGCCGTTGAGTACCTTGTTCAGCAGGCGCTCGCCGAGGCTGATGGATTCGGAGCGGCGTTGCAGTTTCAGCGCATGACGGATGTGCGTGCGCGCCTTGCCCGTGACCACGAAGTTGAGCCACGCCGGATTCGGTCGGGCGCCGGGGGCGCTGACGATCTCGACCGTAGAGCCGCTCTGCAGCGGTTCGGACAGCGGCGCGAGACGGCGGTTGATCCGGCAGGCGATGCAACTGTTGCCGACGTCGGTGTGTACCGCGTAGGCAAAGTCGACCGCCGTGGAGCCTTTCGGCAGCTCCATGATGCGGCCTTTGGGCGTGAACACGTAGACCTCGTCCGGGAACAGGTCGATCTTCACGCTCTCGATGAATTCCAGCGAGTTGCCGGCACGTTGCTGCATTTCCAGTACGCCTTTGACCCACTGGCGGGCGCGGGCGTGAGTGCCTTTCGGCTGCTCGTCACCGCTGGACTTGTACAGCCAATGGGCAGCGATGCCGTTGTTGGCCATCTCTTCCATTTCGCGGGTGCGGATCTGGATCTCGATCGGTACGCCGTGCATGCCGAACAGCGTGGTGTGCAGCGACTGATAGCCGTTGGCCTTGGGGATCGCGATGTAATCCTTGAAGCGCCCCGGCAACGGTTTGTACAAATTATGTACAGCGCCTAGCACGCGGTAGCAGGTATCAACCTTGTCGACGATGATCCGGAACGCGTAGACGTCCATGATCTCGTTGAAGGCCCGACGCTTGCCGCGCATTTTCTTGTAGATGCCGTAGAGGTGTTTCTGACGACCGCTGACTTCGCCCTGGATGCCGTCGATGGCGAGGCAATGGCCAAGGGATTCTTCGATCTTGTTGACGATTTCCTTGCGGTTGCCCCGGGCGCGTTTGACCGCCTGGTAGATCCGCGCGGAACGCATCGGGTGCATGGCCTTGAAGCCGAGGTCTTCGAATTCGATGCGGATCGCATGCATGCCCAGCCGGTTGGCGATGGGCGCGTAGATTTCGAGGGTTTCCTTGGCGATCCGGCGGCGTTTTTCGCCGGACAGCACTTCCAGCGTGCGCATGTTGTGCAGGCGGTCGGCGAGTTTGACCAGGATCACGCGAATGTCGCGCGCCATGGCCATGGCCATTTTCTGAAAGTTTTCAGCCTGAGCTTCGGCCTTGGTCTCGAAATTCATCTGGGTCAGTTTGCTGACCCCGTCGACCAATTCGGCCACGGTCTCACCGAACTGCGCTTGCAGCGCTTCTTTGGCGATACCGGTGTCTTCGATCACGTCATGCAGCATCGCGGCCATCAGGCTCTGATGGTCCATGTGCATGTCGGCAAGAATATTGGCCACGGCAAGAGGATGCGTGACGTACGCCTCGCCGCTGCGACGGCGTTGACCGTCATGGGCTTGTTCGGCGTAGAAATACGCTCGGCGGACCAGGTTGACCTGGTCGTTGCCGAGGTAGGTCGATAAGCGATCGGCGAGGGCGTCTATGCTCGGCATGATAATTCCTGCCGTAGGTTGTGACCCCGCGCCGTGCTACGTCGACCAGGCATAGGCTTAGACGGCCTCGTTGGACTCGTCCTCGAACGCTGCGAACAGCGGCTCATCCTGGACGATTTCCTGCTCGGCGATGAACTCGTAGCTCATCAGGCCTTCAGCGATTTCACGCAGCGCTACAACGGTAGGCTTGTCGTTTTCCCACTGAACCAGTGGCTCTTTGCCGCCGGTGGCCAGTTGACGGGCACGTTTGGTAGAGAGCATGACCAGCTCAAAACGGTTTTCCACGTGGTTCAGGCAGTCTTCAACGGTTACGCGGGCCATGGTATTCCTCGGAGCGAATGCAATATGCGCGCTGCCCGGTTGGGCGAGCGGACTCAACAGTTTAAAAAATCACCAGCGATTAGGGAAGCGCTGATTTTTTGACCAAGCTCTTCAACGCGCTGCAAGCACCAATGTAAAGCGCTTGCAGCGGTTTTGGGAAGTGCTGATTAACCGAGCAATTCGGCCAGCAATTTGCCGAAACGTACCTGCTGGCGTTTCTGTTGGAGTTGATTGGCGCGGAAAATCGCCTTCAGATCGTCCAGTGCGTGAGCAAAGTCGTCGTTGATGATCAGGTAGTCGTACTCGACATAGTGACTCATCTCGCTGACCGCTTCGCGCATCCGCCCGTCAATGATCTCGTCGCTGTCCTGGCCGCGATTGGTCAGGCGCTGGTGCAGGGCCTGCAGCGACGGCGGCAGGATAAAGATCGAGCGTGCTTGCGGCATCAGCTTGCGCACTTGCTCGGCGCCCTGCCAGTCGATTTCCAGAATCAGGTCGTGACCTTCGTCCAGCGTTTGCTGCAGGCGGCTTTGCGAAGTGCCGTAGAAGTTGCCGAAGACCTCGGCGCGTTCGAGGAAGTCGCCATGCTCGCCCATCTTCACGAACTCTTCGCGGGTCACGAAGTGATAGTTCACGCCGTCCACTTCACCCGGGCGCATGGCGCGGGTGGTGTGGGAAACCGAAACGCGAATTTCCGGTATGGCGTCGGTCAACGCCTTGACCAGGCTGCTCTTGCCCGCGCCAGAGGGCGCGGAAATGATGTACAGGGTGCCGGTGCTGTGGGTCATGTCGGGGTTGCCTTACTCAATATTCTGCACTTGTTCGCGCATCTGCTCGATCAACACCTTGAGGTTGACGGCGGCCTGGGTGCTGCGCGGGTCGAAGGCTTTAGAGCCCAGTGTGTTGGCTTCGCGGTTGAGTTCCTGCATCAGGAAGTCCAGGCGACGCCCGGCCGCGCCGCCGGATTTGAGCACCCGGCGTACTTCGATAATGTGGGTGCTCAGGCGATCCAGTTCTTCGGCCACGTCGCTCTTCTGCGCGAGCATGACCATTTCCTGTTCCAGGCGCTGCGGGTCCAGCTCGGCCTTCATGTCGGTGAAGCGATCGAGGACTTTCTGGCGTTGGGTGGCGAGCATCTGCGGGACCAGTTCACGCAGGGTCACGACGTCTTCTTCAATGGATGTCAGGCGCTCGTTGATCAGGCGTGCCAGCTCCGCGCCTTCGCGCTCGCGGCCGGCCTTCAACTCTTTCAGGCCTTGATTGAACAGGGCCAGTGCGTCGGCGTTCAGTGCCTGCGGGTCAGTCGCATCGCCTACCAGCACGCCGGGCCAGGCCAGCACTTCCAGGGGATTGAGTGCGGCAGGATTCTTGATCAGACCGGCAACGGTCTCGGCCGCAGCGACCAGTTGCGCGGCGCGCTCGCGATCGACTTGCAGTGTTTTGCCGGTGCTTTCTTCGGTGAACCGCAGGGTGCATTCGAGTTTGCCTCGCGACAGACCCTGACGCAGGGCTTCACGCACCGCGCCTTCGAGGTCGCGAAACGACTCCGGCAAACGCAGGTGCGGTTCAAGGTAGCGGCTGTTGACCGAGCGCAGTTCCCAGCTCAGGGTGCCCTGTGCGCCGGCTTTCTCGACGCGGGCGAAGGCGGTCATGCTGTGCACCATGGCGGTGACCTCGCAATGCAGATCGGCGCCGCAGGGATGTTCCGCAGGCTCGATATCAATGAATTTAAGCCGACTGGCAGCAAAGGCGCAGGATTGTAGCGCAGTGCGGCGAATGCGCCCAAACACACGGTGTGACAAAGGACTGCAGCCCGTCGGTAATGGGTGTTTCAGGGGCTTCGATCGTCGGTCGGGATTTTTAACGAGTGCCCAGTCGCGGTGCAGCGCTCTATAATGCTCGGCAGTTTTCCGTCCCCAGTACAGGTATTCCCTATGAAACGTCCAAGTGGTCGCGCTGCCGATCAGCTCCGCTCGATCCGCATTACCCGCAACTACACCAAACACGCCGAGGGATCTGTACTGGTCGAATTCGGTGATACCAAAGTCATCTGCACCGTCAGCGTCGAAAACGGCGTACCGCGCTTTCTCAAAGGCCAGGGTCAAGGCTGGTTGACCGCCGAGTACGGCATGCTGCCGCGCGCCACCGGCGAGCGTAACCAGCGTGAAGCGAGCCGTGGCAAGCAGGGCGGTCGCACCCTGGAAATCCAGCGTCTGATCGGTCGTTCCCTGCGCGCGGCGCTGGACATGTCCAAATTGGGTGACGTGACCCTGTACGTCGACTGCGACGTGATCCAGGCCGACGGCGGCACTCGCACCGCTTCCATCACTGGCGCCATGGTTGCACTGGTTGATGCGCTGAAAGTGATCAAGAAGCGTGGCGGCCTGAAGGGCGGCGATCCGCTCAAGCAAATGATCGGTGCCGTATCGGTCGGTATGTATCAGGGCGAGGCCGTGCTCGATCTGGACTATCTTGAAGACTCCGCCGCCGAGACTGACCTCAACGTGGTGATGACCAGCACCGGTGGTTTCATCGAAGTGCAGGGTACTGCCGAAGGCGCGCCATTCCAGCCTGAAGACCTTAACGCCATGCTGGATCTGGCGAAGAAAGGCATGAACGAAATCTTCGAACTGCAAAAGGCTGCACTGGCCGACTGAGCAGGTTCATAACCGCAAGGAGGACGCGATGAGTGACGAGCAAGAGCTGCTGCCCAAACCGAGCCAGGAGGTTCGCCAATGGGCAATGCTTTGTCACTTGTCCAGCTTTTTGGGGAGCATGTTTCCATTTGGCAATCTGATTGGGCCACTGATCCTCTGGCAGGTGAAGCGTGAGAGTGACGCGTTTATCGATGCGCAGGGCAAGGAATCGTTGAACTTCCAGATCACCATGACTATTGCCATGGTCATCAGTGTGGCAATGATGGCGGTGCTTATCGGGTATGTTTTGATTGTTCCGGTGGTTGTTTGTGCATTGGTACTGCCGATTGTGGGTGCGGTGAAGGCTAATAAAGGGTTTCCCTACCGTTATCCGTTCACTTGGCGACTGATTAAATAATCGTCACGCCTTGGCGCAATTCGAAATGTTGAATAAATGCCCTGACTTGTCAGGGCATTTGCGTTTTTGCAATTAAATAAGCAGCTACAGGGTGTAGGAATAGTCTGTCTGCGATCAGCGGTAGCGTGTGAGTTTATATATATTCCGTTCTTACATCTTTGGTCACAACTGTGCGCCTGCATGCGCGCTCATATCCTTGGCAACGGGACTTGGCGGTTGTTAAAGTTGCCCGGCGTGATATTGCTTCTGAAATATTTCGATATATTCAAGCCATCGAAGGTACTTGAATTCCAAATTAATCAGTGTTGAGACAATCAGCCGATTCATGGGCGTGTCCAGGTAAAAAGTTCGCCTTTGAATATTTAGCCAAGAACAATCCAAATGATACAGCTCGATTTTTATGGAACGCTGGTGGCCGCGTCTCTGGTGCTATTGCTGGGGCGCGGACTTGTTACACGTGTTGGTTTTATGCGCAGTTACAATATTCCCGAGCCTGTGGCAGGCGGCCTGGTAGTTGCCGTGGGTTTGTTGTTATTGCGAGCGTTTGATATTGAGGTGCGTTTTGAAACCTCACTGCAAATGCCTTTGATGCTGGCTTTCTTTGCCACTATTGGTCTGAGTGCGGATTTTGCCAGTCTGAAGAAAGGCGGGCGGGTCGTGGGGATATTCCTGTTGGCCGTCACCGGGCTATTGGTGGTGCAGAATGCGATGGGTATCGGGCTGGCCACAATGCTCGGGCTCGACCCCTTGATGGGTTTGCTGACAGGCTCGATCACTCTGGCGGGTGGTCACGGTACCGGTGCGGCGTGGGGTACGGTGTTCAGTGAGAAGTACGGTCTGGCGTCTGCCTCCGAGCTGGCAATGGCTTCCGCGACGTTCGGGCTGGTGCTCGGTGGCTTGATCGGTGGACCGGTCGCTCGTTTGCTCATCAAGCGCGTGGAAGTGCCTGGATGCAATCAACAGGAAGCGCCGCGACTGCCCAAGGGTTTTGAGCAGCCGAACAAAGAGCGCTCGATCACACCGTTTTCGTTTATCGAAACGCTGGCGCTGATTGCGGTGAGTCTGCTGGTTGGCAATCTGTTGAATGGTTTGTTGCACGGAACGGCGTTCGAGTTGCCGACCTTCGTCTGCGTCCTGTTCGTCGGCGTGGTGCTGCGTAATGGTCTTTCGGCGCTTGGCCTGTATCAGGTGTTTGAGCGTGAAGTCTCGGTGCTCGGTAATGTCAGTCTGTCGTTGTTCCTGGCGATCGCCTTGATGTCGCTGAAGTTGTGGGATCTGGCCGCATTGGCCTTGCCGATCTTCATCATTCTGGCGGTGCAGGCCATGGTCATGGCGCTGTTCGCGATCTTCGTGACGTTCCGGGTGATGGGCCGCAACTACGATGCCGCCGTGCTGGCTGCGGGGCACTGCGGTTTCGGCCTGGGTGCCACGCCGACTGCCATTGCCAACATGCAGGCCGTGACGCAGCGTTACGGTCCCTCGCAGATCGCGTTTCTGGTGGTGCCGATGGTGGGGGCGTTCTTCATCGACATTATTAATGTCGTCGTGATCAAGCTGTACTTGATGTTGCCGTTCTTCGCTGTCGTCTGAGTTCGATTCCGCTCGAGCGCCGGCATAAAAAAATGCCTGTATCTTGCGATACGGGCATTTTTTACTGCGAAACGACGCTTAGATGGTCAGCGTCCAGTCGTAGTCGACGATCAGCGGCGCGTGCTGCGAGAACCGTGGCTGACGTGGCAGGCGTGCGCTGCGCACGAAGCGTCGCAGGCCTGGGGTCAGGATCTGGTAGTCGAAGCGCCAGCCCAGATTGAGCATCTCGGCCTGTTCGTTGTCCGGCCACCAGCTGTACTGGTCGCCTTCGCGACTGACTTCGCGCAGGGCATCGACATAGCCCATATTGCCGACAATCTCGTCCATCCAGGCGCGTTCTGGCGCCAGGAAGCCCGGGGATTGCTGGCTGTCGCGCCAGTTCTTGATGTCGAGCTTCTGCTGCGCCACGTACAGCGAGCCACAATAAATGTACTCGCGACGTTTGCGTCGCTGTTTGTCCAGGTACTTGCCGAAGTCGTCCATGAGCTTGAACTTCTGGTTCAAGTCCTCATCGCCGTTCATCCCCGAAGGGAGCAGCAAGGTGGCAATACTGACTTTGTCGAAATCTGCTTGCAGGTAGCGCCCGTAGCGGTCGGCCGTCTCGAAACCGAGACCGCTGATGACAGCCTTCGGTTGCAACCGCGAATACAAAGCCACGCCACCTTGGGCAGGGACTTCAGCATCGCAGGCATAAAGGAAGTAGCCATCCAGTTGGAAGGCTGGGTCATCCAGTTCAAAGGCGGAGGCACGGGTGTCCTGCAGGCAGATGACGTCGGCATTCTGTGCTTGCAGCCAACTGAGCAAACCACGCTCGACTGCAGCCTGAATACCATTGACGTTCACACTGATGATCCGCATAAATGGCCCCAAAAATCGCGTGCGTGTATGATACACGGCGTCAAGCTAATTAGCTAAATCCGTGGTATTTGGGGTTTTTTTCATGCAAGCGTATCAGCGCGATTTCATTCGTTTTGCCATCGATCGCGGCGTTTTGCGCTTCGGTGAGTTCACCCTGAAGTCCGGGCGCACCAGTCCTTACTTCTTCAACGCCGGCCTGTTCAACTCGGGCTCGGCCTTGGCGCAGCTAGGGCGTTTCTACGCTGCAGCCATCGCTGAAAGCGGTATTCCTTTCGACGTTCTGTTCGGCCCGGCCTACAAAGGCATTCCGTTAGCGGCGACGACTGCCGTGGCGCTGGCCGAACACCACGACCGTGATCTGCCATGGTGCTTTAACCGCAAAGAAGCCAAGGCCCACGGCGAAGGCGGCAGTCTGGTCGGCGCGCCGTTGACCGGTGACGTGCTGATCATTGATGACGTGATCACCGCAGGCACCGCGATCCGTGAAGTGATGCAAATCATTGCTTCGCAGGACGGCGCCAAGGCTGCCGGTGTGCTGATCGCCCTGAACCGTCAGGAGCGTGGCAACGGTGAGTTGTCGGCAATCCAGGAAGTCGAGCGCGACTTCGGTATCCCGGTGATCAGCATTGTTTCGCTGAATCAGGTGCTGGAATTCCTCGCCGATGATCCGCAGCTCAAGCAGCATCTGCCAGCTGTGGAAGCGTATCGCGCCCAGTTTGGCGTCTGATACGACATCATTCTGTAGGAGCTGCCGGAGGCTGCGATCTTTTGATCTTAAAAACAGAATCAAAAGATCGCAGCCTTCGGCAGCTCCTACAGGGGTTTCGATTCAGCGCAGGTTTCTCCATTTTTTCAGCAGTTTCAGGGTCAATCCTGCGTTGATCAGCGCAAACGCCAGCAACGCCAACACCACCATCACGTACAACGTGCGATCCACATCAAAATCCCATAGATCCAGCGTGCTGCTGCGAATAATCCCCACCGCAGCCGGCAAGTTGACGTAAAACAGCGCCACAAACGCGCACGTCAACGGCAGCGCCCGCCCGTAAAAAGCCTCTCGAACCTTGTCCCTGCTGCGTTTTCGGTTCAGCGGACCAGACTGGTATTCATCCAGCGCCAACGCCTCACTGAGCGCCGGCCACGCCAGATTGAACATGAACGTGGTCAGGGTCAGCAGCAAGCCACTGACCGCGACGATGTCACTGAACGGCATTGAGCCCCAGCGTCGCGCAGAGCAAGGCGTGAGAGTCCTCGCTGATCTCGAACTGCCCGGCGCTGCCCTTGCGCTTGGTAATGGGTTTGAAGGTCGGCTCATTCTGCGTGATCAGCATGTTCAGCTCATCGCGTATCACGTCCGAGCTGATGACCACCAGAAACACGGTTTGCGCGTGCTCTGCGGTCTCGATCACGGCACGCATGCTGTGCTGGAGGATGTCGTCGAGCTGATTGCGAAAACGCGACACGGTGTTCTTCAGCAAGGTTTTGCTTTGGCTTTGGGTCAGCTGAAAGATCGTCGAGATCTGCGATTCCATCGGCAGTGTCTGCCCGAAGTAGCTTTGAATCAGATAAAGCAGACGATCCTGCTTGGCCTCGTCAGCACGGCTGGGCATGCTGCCCTCGACCAGCATTTTCAGGTACTCGGTCAGGCTGGCCTTGGCGATACGCTGCAAGGCGTGGGCGATTTCCGCGTCGCCGATGCGCAAGGTTTTCTTGACCGGTTCCTTTTGTTCCAGCTCGAAAGCGTCGGCGTCGATCGTGAACGAGATCCGCATGGCTCAGGCGCTCCGGGGTTATTTTTTGTTCGAGGGCGTGATGACCTCGGCGCTTTTGATGTTGGCAGACTGTTCTGGATAAGGGTCTTTGATCGCATCACCTTGCCCGGTGAGGATTTTCCAGCCATTTAACGCATGCGCCGTTTTGCGAAACTGTGGGCACGGTGGCATCGAGGTTTTGGCTTGATTGGAATACTGATGGCCGCAATCAACGCACTCGTAAGTGCCTGGGGAAACATCGCTGCCGTAAGGGACGTAGTCTTTTTGCATGAGTCAATCTCCGGTGGATGAAGGGAAGATCCTAGGGAGATTTGTTCTGAGGTGATGTCGGACGTTTCGCTGTGTTAAGTCGGACGTTTCTTTCGCGCATAAAAAAGATCGCAGACTTCGTCAACTCCTACAGAAATTTCATACATACGAAATTCGCTTTTGTAGGAGCTGCCGCAGGCTGCGATCTTTTGCTTTTCAGCGATTACCGATCAAGGACGCTTGCGATTGCTGATCAGCGTACCCACACCGGTGTCGGTGAAGATTTCCAGCAGGATCGCGTTCGGTACACGACCGTCGATGATCAGCGAGCTGCCCACGCCGCCCTGAACCGCTTCCAGCGCGCAACGGATCTTCGGCAGCATGCCGCCGTAGATGGTGCCGTCGGCGATCAGATCGTCGACTTGTTGCGTGCTCAGGCCGGTCAACACGGTGCCCGACTTGTCCATCAGGCCGGCGATGTTGGTCAGCAGCATCAGCTTCTCGGCTTTCAGCGCTTCGGCGACTTTGCCGGCCACCAGATCCGCGTTGATGTTGTAGGACTCGCCGTTTTCACCGACGCCAATCGGCGCGATCACCGGGATGAAATTGCCTTTGACCAGCAGGTTCAGCAGTTCGGTGTTGATGCCGACCACTTCGCCCACCTGACCGATGTCGATGATTTCAGGCTGGGTCATCTCCGGGGTCTGACGGGTGACGGTCAGTTTCTTCGCGCGAATCAGCCCGGCGTCTTTACCGGTCAGGCCGATGGCGCTACCGCCGTGACGGTTGATCAGGTTGACGATGCTTTTGTTGACCTGGCCGCCGAGGACCATTTCCACCACGTCCATGGTCGCGGCGTCGGTGACGCGCATGCCATCGACGAAGTGGCTTTCGATCGACAGGCGCTTGAGCAGATCACCGATCTGCGGGCCGCCGCCATGAACCACCACCGGGTTGATGCCCACGGCTTTCATCAACACGATGTCGCGGGCGAAGCCGGTTTTCAGCTCCTCGCTTTCCATCGCGTTGCCGCCGTATTTGATCACCAGGGTCTTGCCGACATAGCGTCGGATGTAAGGCAACGCTTCGGACAGGACCTGGGCGGTATGGGCGGCGGCTTCGCGTTCGAGGGTCATTCAGGGCTCCGGGTGGATCAGAACGGTAGTTGGAGATCAGGTGCAACGCGTTTCAGTTGGGCGTGGAACACATCCTTGATGCGTTGCAATTCAGCCTCGTCATCGGCCTCGAAACGCAGCACCAGCACCGGTGTGGTGTTGGACGCGCGCACCAGGCCCCAGCCTTTGGCGTAATCGACTCGCACGCCGTCGATGGTGGTCAGGTCAGCGCCTGCGCCCCACTGTGCGTCGTGCAGAGCATCAATGATGCTGAATTTGCTCTCTTCGGTCACATGGATATTGATTTCCGGCGTAGAAATATCGTTCGGGAAGGTCGCAAACAGCTCTTCCGCAGTGGATTTTTCCTTGCTGAGGATCTCCAGCAGCCGTGCGGCGCTGTAGATGCCGTCATCGAAACCGAACCAGCGCTCCTTGAAGAAGATGTGCCCGCTCATTTCACCGGCCAATAGAGCACCGGATTGTTTCATTTTCTTTTTGATCAACGAATGACCAGTCTTCCACATTAGCGGGCGACCACCGTATTCCTTGATCAGCGGCACCAGACGACGGGTGCATTTGACGTCGAAAATGATCTCGGCGTCCGGGTTGCGCGCCACCACGTCGCGGGCGAACAGCATCAGCAGGCGATCCGGGTAGACGATGCTGCCGGTGTTGGTCACCACGCCGACACGGTCACCGTCGCCGTCGAACGCCAGGCCGATGTCGGCGTTGGTTTCCTTGACCTTGGCGATCAGGTCGACAAGGTTTTCAGGCTTGCCCGGATCCGGGTGATGGTTCGGGAAGTTGCCGTCGACTTCGCAGAACAGCGGAATCACTTCGCAGTTCAGCGCTTCGATCAGTTGCGGGGCAATCACGCCGGCGGCGCCGTTGCCGCAGTCGACCACGACCTTCATACGCCGGGCCAGTTTGATGTCCTGGACGATTTCGGTGTTGTAGCGGTCGAGGATTTCGACCTGGGTGACGCTGCCGGTGCCGCTGCTCAAGTTGTTGGTCTTGATGCGCTCATGCAGCACCTGAATCTGTTCGTTGGCGAGGGTGTCGCCGGCGATGACGATCTTGAAGCCGTTGTAGTTCGACGGGTTGTGGCTGCCGGTGAGCATCACGCCCGACTTGCCGGCCAGCACGTTGGCGGCGTAGTACAGCGCCGGCGTCGGCACCAGGCCAACGTCGCTGACATGGCAGCCGCTTTCGGCGATACCGCGAATCAGCTCGGCCACCAGCTCCGGGCCGGACAGGCGACCGTCGCGACCGACGGAAACATTTGGTTCACCTTGGGCCAGGCTCTGCGAACCGATGGCGCGGCCAATCCAGTAAGCGGTTTCGGCATTGAGGAATTCCGGCACGGTGCCGCGAATGTCATAGGCGCGGAAAATGCTGTCGGGCAGCTTCGGGGCGATCTTGGCTGGGGTGCTCATCTGCACAAATGCTCCATCTCGAAAGTGGCGGGACAGACCGACGAATCATTCGACGGCAGGCTCAAACTGAAGGGTATGACGGCGTTTTCCACAGAGAGTTCGTGGTGTGAAAGGGCCATGACGCCTCGGCTGGCGTGGCTTTCGGCCGGCAAAACCTTGATTTACGGCGGTAAACCTTTCAGCCGATCTGCCTGAAATTTCCCCCTGTAGGAGCTGCCCCAGGCTGCGATCTTTGATCTTGATCGTAGAAAACCAAATCAAAAGATCGCAGCCTTCGGTAGCTCCAACAGATGATGACGCCGGTTACTGGGTGCCGGTATGGCCAAACCCGCCGGTGCCGCGTTCAGTTTCGACGAACTCTTCAACCATTTCGAAGTGCGCCTGCACCACCGGTACCAGCACCAGTTGCGCCAGACGTTCGCCGACGGTCATGGTGAAATCGCTCTGGCCACGGTTCCAGCACGACACCATCAGTGGGCCTTGGTAATCGGAGTCGATCAGGCCGACGAGGTTGCCCAGCACGATGCCGTGTTTATGGCCCATGCCCGAGCGCGGCAGAATCAGCGCGGCGAGGTTCGGGTCGCCGATGTAAACCGACAGGCCGGTAGGGATCAGTACGGTTTCCCCCGGTTTGATCACGATGTCCTGATCCAGCATGGCGCGCAGGTCGAGGCCGGCGGAACCCGGGGTGGCGTATTGCGGCAGCGGGAATTCGCTGCCGATGCGTGGGTCGAGGATCTTGGCTTGCAAAGCGTGCATGTAAATTAAACCTGGTTCAGACGTTCGGCGATAAAGGTGACCAGTTGGCGAGCGATCTTGCTCTTGCTGGTCTGGGCGAAAACCGTGGCGTGCAGCGCACGGTCAATCACGCTGCAGGCGTTTTCTTCGCTGTTGAAACCGATGCTCGGGTTGGCGACGTCGTTGGCGACGATCAAATCGAGATTCTTGTCCTTCAGCTTGCGTGCAGCGTAGTCGAGCAGGTGTTCGGTCTCGGCGGCAAAGCCGACACTGAACGGACGATCGGGACGGGTCGCAATGGTGGCCAGGATGTCCGGGTTACGCACCATTTGCAGGACGAAGCCGTCACCGCTCGTAGGATCTTTCTTGAGTTTTTGCGGGGCGACAACTTCTGGGCGGTAGTCCGCCACGGCTGCCGAGGCAATAAACACGTCGCACGGGATCGCCGATTCACACGCCGCGAGCATGTCGCGGGCACTGACCACGTCGATGCGCGTAACGCGATCTGGCGTTGGCAAGTGCACCGGGCCGCTGATCAGCGTGACGCGGGCGCCGGCTTCCACCGCAGCTTCGGCGAGGGCGAAGCCCATTTTCCCGGAGCTGTGGTTGGTGATGTAGCGCACCGGGTCGATGTTTTCCTGGGTCGGGCCGGCAGTAATCACGACGTGTTTACCGGTCAGCGCCTGGCGCTGGAAGCAGTCGGCCGCGCATTGCGCCAGATCGGTGGCTTCCATCATCCGGCCCATGCCGACGTCGCCGCAGGCCTGGCTGCCGGAGGCTGGGCCGAAGGTCTTCAGGCCACGGCTTTGCAGGAGTTGCAGGTTGGCCTGGGTCGCCGGATCGCGCCACATCGCCTGATTCATGGCCGGAGCAACGGCGACGACAGCGTCGGTGGCCAACACCAAAGTGGTCAGCAAATCGTTGGCGATGCCTTGGGCCAGACGGGCGATCAGGTCGGCGGTAGCCGGGGCGATCAGCACCAGATCGGCCCACTTGGCCAGCTCGATGTGGCCCATCGCGGCTTCGGCGGCAGGGTCGAGCAAGTCGAGGTGCACCGGGTGGCCGGACAAGGCCTGCATGGTCAGCGGGGTGATGAACTCGGCGCCGCCATGGGTCATGACCACGCGCACTTCGGCGCCCTGGTCGATCAGGCGACGAACCAGATCAGCGCTCTTGTAGGCCGCGATGCCGCCGCCGACGCCCAGAACGATGCGTTTCCGATACAGCCGCTGCATAGGTCTGCCTTTGATTTCGTGGGTGACATACGTGGCGAAACCCCCTCCCCAGGGTGAATTCGCCCGCAAAAAAGATGGGCTAAGATATCACAGCGACCGCTACGGAACAGCGGCGCCCACAGACAGGGAAGTGCTATGAGTATTCGCGATTGGCCTGCGGCGGAACGTCCGCGGGAAAAGCTACTTGAACAGGGCTCGGGAAGCCTTTCCGATGCCGAATTACTGGCGATTTTTCTACGCACCGGGGTCTCCGGCAAAAGCGCTGTGGACTTGGCGCGACACCTGTTGAACCAGTTTGGCAGCCTGCGGGTTTTGCTCGAAGCCGATCTTGCCGCGTTCAGCGAACAATTGGGCCTTGGCCCGGCGAAATATGCCCAGCTGCAAGCGGTGCTGGAAATGGCGCGGCGGCATCTGGCCGAGCGCATGCGCAAGAAGCCGGCGCTGGAGAATCCGCAAGTCGTGCGCGATTACCTCAAAGCGATGCTTCGGCATGAGCCCCATGAGGTGTTCGGCTGTCTGTTCCTCGATTCAAAGCATCAGGTACTGAATTTCGAGGCGCTGTTTCGCGGCTCGATCGACAACACCAGTGTGCATCCCCGTGAGGTGGTGAAGCGATCGTTGGCCAACAACGCAGCGGCGGTGATCCTGTGCCATAACCACCCGTCGGGGAGCACCGACCCCAGCCAGGCAGATCGGTTACTGACCAAGCGTCTGCAAAAGGCGCTGGAGTTGATTGATGTGCGGGTGCTCGATCACTTCATCATCGGCGATGGTGAGCCGCTGTCGATGGCGGAGTGCGGCTGGATGTAAAGCTCAGGGGAAAAACGCTAAACCCTTGTAGGAGTGAGCCTGCTCGCGATAGCCATTCTCCAGTCACCGAATGGGTTGACTGAAATGACGCCATCGCGAGCAGGCTCACTCCTACAGGTGATGTGCAGGGCAGGTTATTTCAGGTTGACCTTGGAGTAGTCCTGGCGGCCAAACGGGCTTACCGAGTAACCCTGCACGTCTTTGCGCGTCAGTGCATAGGCAGTCGGGTGCGCCAGCGGCAGCCACAACGCCTGCTGCTGAATCTGTGCTTGCGCCTGCTCATACAGCTTGGTCCGTACGCCTTGTTCGCTGGTGGTCTTGCCAGCGCTGATGAGCTTGTCCAGATCGGCATTGCAGTACCGTGCGAAGTTGGTGCCCGATTTGACCGCCGCGCAGGAAAACTGCGGCGTGAGGAAGTTGTCCGGGTCGCCGTTATCGCCGGCCCACCCCATGAACAGCAGATCATGTTCGCCCGCCTTGGCGCGACGAATCAATTCACCCCACTCGATCACGCGGATTTCCGCCTGAATGCCGATTTCCGCCAGATCCGATTGCAGCATTTGTGCTCCAAGACTTGGATTCGGGTTAAGCAGGCTGCCTGACGGGCGCGTCCAGATTGTGGTCTGGAAACCGTCCTTCAATCCGGCCTTGGCCAGCAGCGCCTTGGCTTTGGCGACATCGTGCGGGTAACCCGGCAGGCTCTTCGCGTAACTCCAGGTGTTCGGCGGATAAGGGCCGTTGGCCGCTTCAGCGGTGTCCTCGAACACCGCTTTGATGTAGTTGGCCTTGTCGAACGCGAGGTTGATCGCCTGGCGTACTTCCGGCTTGTCCAGCGGTGGATGCTGGCTATTGATGCCGACGAAAGCGGTCATGAACGCGTCAGTTTTTTCGACTTTCAGCGTCGGTTCTTTCAGCGCGGCTTGTACGTCGAGTGGTTTTGGCGACAGGGCGATCTGGCATTCATTGCGTCGCAGCTTTTGCAGGCGCACGTTGGCGTCCGGGGTGATGGCGAAAATCAGCGGGTCGACCGCAGGCTTGCCGCCGAAATAATCCGGGTTGGCCTTGTAGCGAATCGCTGCATCTTTCTGGAACCGGTTGAACACGAACGGGCCGGTGCCGATCGGCTGGCTGTTGAGCTTGTCCGTGGCGTTGGCCTTCATCAGTTTGTCGGCGTACTCGGCGGAATAGATCGAGGCGAAGCCCATGCTCAGGGTCGCCAGGAAAGTTGAATCCGGGTGATCAAGGGTAAAGCGCACGGTCAGCGGATCGAGCGCGTCGATCTTCTTGATCAGTGCGGGCAACTGCATCGACTGCGCATGCGGGAAGCCACTCTGAGCGACCTTGTGCCACGGGTTGGCCGGGTCGAGCATGCGGTCGAAGCTGAATTTGACGTCTTCAGCGGTCAACTCGCGGCTCGGTTTGAAGTAATCAGTCGTGTGAAATTTCACCTGCGGATGCAGCTTGAACACGTAAGTCAGGCCGTCGGTGCTGACTTCCCAGCTGTCGGCCAGGCTAGGCACGACTTTGCCGCTGGTGGTATCGAAATCCACCAGACGGTTCATCAGCACGTCGGCCGAGGCATTGGTGGTGGTCAGCGAGTTGTATTGCACCACGTCGAACCCTTCCGGGCTGGCCTCGGTGCAGACGCTCAGCGCGGCGGCCTGGGCCAGAGGGCTCAGCAGGAGCGGGGCGAGCAACAGGGGTAGGGCAGCGAGGCGCATGGTCGGTTTCCTTTTACAGATCGAAGGCCCATCTGCAAGTGCAGTCTGGAAAAGGCCTACCCTAGAGGTCTGGATTACAAATGACTATCCCCCTTTTGCATTTTCGGGGCACAGTGATGGCGATTTTTCAGACCGTGGTGCGCAGCGAAAAGTCTGAATTGCGCGCAAGGATGCTTTTCTGCGACGAGTGGTAAAAATCGATGCCAGCCTTTATCCAAGGCGTTCGCAGGCTGAAAAAGCGCCTTTTTGTGGATTGTTTGCACACCGAATGTTGTTGCTCCGAAGTCTTTCTGGTATAAAGCAGCGCTCTTTTCTAGGGGCCCGGTTCCTTCACTGTAGGTGTAGCCGGTAAGACCTCTAAAGAAACGCGGCGCCTGGCGCCAAATGACTGAGAGATTAAGCGGCCAACCCATGCCGGGTTGGGCATGTGGTTTTAGAGGGCTGAGGCATGTCGAGAGTATGTCAAGTTACCGGTAAGGGTCCGGTGACTGGGAATAACATTTCCCACGCAAACAACAAAACCCGTCGTCGTTTCCTGCCGAACCTGCAGCATCACCGCTTCTGGGTTGAAGAAGAGAAACGTTTTGTGCGTCTGCGCGTATCTGCCAAAGGCATGCGTATCATCGACAAGCGTGGCATCACTGTCGTGCTCGCCGAACTTCGCCGCGATGGCAAGATTTAAGGGAGCTAATCATGCGTGAATTGATTCGTTTGATCTCGAGCGCCGGTACTGGTCACTTCTACACTACCGACAAGAACAAGCGTACTACCCCGGACAAAATCGAGATCAAGAAATATGATCCGGTTGTTCGCAAGCACGTGATCTACAAGGAAGGCAAAATCAAGTAATTGATTTTTCCCGACTTACGAAAAAGGCCCGTATCTCACGATACGGGCCTTTTTTGTTGCCTTCGGATTTGCATCGCCTGTCCGGGCCTCATCGCGAGCAGGCTCACTCCTACATTGGAATGCGGTCACCTGTAGGAGTGAGCCTGCTCGCGATAGGGCCGGATCAGCCAGCGAAAGTCCTCAGGCCTTCTGTTCGAAAATCACATATATCTTGCGGCAAGCCTCCAGCACTTCCCAGGTGCCACGAAACCCCGCCGGAATCACAAACCGGTCGCCAACACGCAACGTCTTGGCATTGCCATCGCCATCACGCAGTACCGAAACCCCCTGCAAAATCTCGCAGTATTCATGCTCGGTGTAATTCACCGTCCACTGCCCAACCGCACCTTCCCACACGCCAACGCCCATCTGCCCACACGGGCTGTCGTATTGATGGAACACAGCTTGTTCAGGGTCACCCTTGAGTACTTTCGCCGGGTCCGGGCGATAGCGTTCGGCTTCGCTGCTGGTAAGGCTGATGTCGACGACGTTCTGGATGTTCATTGTTGTTATCCCCCCGTGAATACGGCGCGATTGGCTGGAAAGGGCCAAAGTCTATGTTGATTAAAATCAACACCGCAAGGCTGTATGACCACCTTATGTCAAATATATTGAAACAACCCCGGCCGCTGGTTTAGGGTGGCGGGTGCCTCTGGCCGAAAAACCGGCTGGCCGGGCAGAATTTTTGAGGACGCTGGCGAAGATCGCGCGGCGCTCGTATTCAACAAGCGGAGGACACTCGAATGACCACCCTGACTCGTGCCGACTGGGAACAACGCGCCCGCGACCTGAAGATCGAAGGCCGCGCCTACCTCAATGGCGAATACACCGACGCCGTCTCCGGCGAGACCTTCGAGTGCATCAGCCCGGTCGATGGCCGTCTGCTCGGCAAGATTGCCAGCTGTGACGCCGCCGACGCCCAGCGTGCCGTGGAAAACGCCCGCGCCACGTTCAATTCCGGCGTCTGGTCGCGCCTGGCGCCGACCAAACGCAAAGCCACCATGATCCGTTTCGCCGGCCTGCTCAAGCAGCACGCCGAAGAACTGGCCCTGCTCGAAACCCTCGACATGGGCAAGCCGATCAGCGATTCGCTGTACATCGACGTCCCGGGCGCGGCGCAAGCGCTGAGCTGGAGCGGTGAAGCGATCGACAAGATTTACGACGAAGTGGCCGCTACGCCGCACGACCAACTGGGTCTGGTGACCCGCGAGCCAGTGGGTGTGGTCGGCGCCATCGTGCCGTGGAACTTCCCATTGATGATGGCCTGCTGGAAACTCGGCCCGGCATTGTCGACCGGTAACTCGGTGATCCTCAAACCGTCGGAAAAATCCCCGCTGACCGCCATTCGCATCGCTGCGCTGGCTGTTGAAGCCGGTATTCCGAAAGGCGTGCTCAACGTGCTGCCGGGTTACGGTCACACCGTTGGCAAGGCGCTGGCCCTGCACAACGATGTCGACACACTGGTGTTCACCGGTTCGACCAAGATCGCCAAGCAACTGATGATCTACTCCGGCGAATCGAACATGAAGCGTGTCTGGCTGGAAGCCGGCGGCAAGAGCCCGAACATCGTCTTTGCCGATGCGCCGGACTTGCAAGCGGCTGCCGAATCCGCCGCCAGCGCCATCGCCTTCAATCAGGGCGAAGTCTGCACCGCCGGCTCGCGTCTGCTGGTCGAACGTTCGATCAAAGACACATTCCTGCCGATGGTGATCGAGGCGCTGAAGGCCTGGAAACCGGGCAACCCGCTGGACCCGGCGACCAACGTTGGTGCACTGGTCGACACGCAGCAGATGAACACTGTGCTGTCGTACATCGAATCCGGCCATACCGACGGCGCCAAACTGGTCGCGGGCGGCAAGCGCATTCTGCAGGAAACCGGTGGCACCTACGTCGAGCCAACGATTTTCGACGGCGTGAGCAACGCGATGAAGATTGCTCAGGAAGAGATCTTCGGGCCAGTGCTGTCGGTGATCGCCTTCGATACGGCTGAAGAAGCGATCGAGATCGCCAACGACACCCCGTATGGCTTGGCCGCTGCGGTCTGGACCCAGGACATCTCCAAGGCACACCTGACCGCCAAGGCTCTGCGTGCTGGCAGCGTGTGGGTCAACCAGTACGACGGCGGCGACATGACCGCACCGTTTGGTGGCTTCAAGCAGTCGGGCAACGGCCGCGACAAGTCGCTGCACGCGTTCGACAAGTACACCGAGCTGAAGGCGACGTGGATCAAGCTGTAAGCCGCTGAGGGGAGCCTGATTCAATCAGGCTCTCAAACCAGACAGAGATTCCCTGTGGGAGCGAGCTTGCTCGCGAATGCGGTGTATCACTCAGCAGACCTGCTGAATGTGAAACCGTATTCGCGAGCAAGCTCGCTCCCACAGTGGTTTTGTGTTGCACATAATAATTATCCACAGGAGCGTGGAACATGCGGTGGGCGACGTATTTCGCCGTGTTGGCGTCTGTCTTGAGTGTCGGCCTGGCCCTGGGGGTCAGCATGCCGTTGGTATCGTTGCGTCTGGAGGGTTGGGGCTACGGCGCCTTCGCCATCGGCGTGATGGCGGCGATGCCGGCGATTGGCGTGTTGCTCGGCGCGAAGATTTCCAGTCATCTGGCGGCGCGCTTCGGCACGGCGAACCTGATGCGCCTGTGCCTGTGGGCCGGGGCGTTGTCGATCGGTTTGCTGGCGCTGCTGCCGAGCTACCCGATCTGGCTGGTGCTGCGGCTGATGATCGGGGTGATCCTGACCATCGTGTTCATCCTCGGCGAGAGCTGGATCAATCAACTGGTGGTCGAGCACTGGCGCGGGCGGTTGGTGGCGCTGTATGGCAGCAGCTACGCGTTGAGCCAACTGTCGGGCCCGTTGTTATTGGGGGCGTTGGGCACCGAGCATGATTACGGTTTCTGGGTCGGTGTTGGCTTGCTGCTGGTTTCGCCGCTGCTGTTGCTGGGTCGCAGCGGTGCGCCAAGCAGTGAGGCCAGCAGCGTAACGTTCAGAGAGTTGTGGAGCTTCGCCCGTAAGCTGCCGGCGATTGCCTGGGCGGTCTCATTATTTGCGGCATTCGAAGCGATGATCCTGACGCTGTTGCCGGTGTATTGCCTGCAACAGGGTTTCACGGCCGAGATCGCTCTGGCGATGGTCAGCACGGTGGTGGTCGGCGATGCACTGCTGCAATTGCCGATTGGCGCGTTGGCAGATTACTTGTCGCGCCGTACGTTGTTTGCCGGGTGCGCGGTGGTGTTGATGCTGTCGAGTCTGGCGATTCCGTTGTTGCTCGATACGCTGCTGATCTGGCCGTTGTGGGTGCTGTTCGGCGCCAGTGCCGGTGGGTTGTTTACCTTGTCGCTGATTCTGATTGGCGAGCGTTATCGCGACGATGCGCTGGTGCGGGCGAACGCGCACATTGCGCAGCTATGGGGCGTGGGTTGTCTGGTCGGGCCGCTGGCGGCCGGGGCGGGCAGTCAGTGGATCAGCGGGCATGCGTTGCCGCTGTTGATGGCAATTGGAGCGTTTGGGTTGGTTCTGCTTCTTTTGCGTCAGGGTGCGTTTGGCCCAGTGACCGAGCCTGCCTAGATCAAAAGATCGCAGCCTTCGGCAGCTCCTACAGGAGGAATGCATTTCAACTGTAGGAGCTGCCGAAGGCTGCGATCTTTTGCTTTTTAAAGCATGCGTTCCAGGCCGACGGTGGTGCTGAACCACGCATTGAACCGTCGCCACCAACTCCCCGGCTCTTTGGTCAGCGTATGCATCTGCCCATTGTCCTCGGTGACCCAGACGATCTGGCCATTCTCCAGTTTTGCCTGATAACTCAGCGCCGGCGCCATACCCTGCAAGGCCAATTCGCGCACATGCTCGGCGAGCTCCGGGCTGTCGACCAATACCCCGACCTCGGTGTTCCACAACACCGAGCGCGGATCGAAGTTGAACGAGCCGATAAACGACTTCTGCCGATCAAAGATCATCGCTTTGCTGTGCAGGCTTGAATCCGAGCCGCGAAACGACTTGCTGTAAAACACATGCGGACCACTGCCGTAGTTATCCCCAGGCTGGCGCCGCAGTTCATACAGCTTTACGCCATGCTCGAGCAAGGCTTTGCGATACGGTGCATAGCCGCCATGCACCGCTGGCACGTCGGTGGCTTCCAGCGCGTTGGTCAGCAGGCTCACTGCAACACCTGCATCGGCGCGCCCGGTCAAGTACACCAGTCCGGGTTGGCCGGGTACGAAGTACGCCGAAATCATGATCAGCTCTTTGCTCACGCCTCTGAGCTCGGGTGCCAGCTGCGTGGTCAGCAGCAGTTGCGGATCCGGTTCGCCCTTGGCCAGCACTTTACTCGGCGCATCCCACAACGCCTGATTCCATGCCCAGATCAGCTCTTTGCGCCAGATGTCCATGCGCGGCGCGGTCTTGAATGTCATCAACTGCTGATACAGCGCGTGATTCTGTTTACGGGTGTCTTCCAACGATTCTTCCAGGCGGGTGCGGGTGTTCTGCAGATCCTTGGCGGTGGGTTGGCTGGCGAGGAATTCGTCGATCGGTTTGCTCAGGGCGCTGTTCCAGTACTGGTCGAAACTGTGCCCGAGCTGCTCGGCCACCGGCCCGACGCTGAGCATGTCGATGTCGGTGAAATTCAGGTTCGGCTCGGCATCGAAATACTCGTCGCCCAGATTGCGCCCGCCGACAATGGCCACGCTGTTGTCCGCCAGCCATAGTTTGTTGTGCATGCGCCGATGTTGCAGTGACAGGTTGAACAAGCGCCCCGCCGCGCGGGTGACGCCGGTGCTGCGACCCAGATGCAAAGGGTTGAACAGGCGGATCTGGATCTGCGGATGCGCCGCCAGCGTGGCGATGATCTGGTCGAGACCATCGCTGGTGGTGTCGTCGAGCAGAATGCGCACACGCACCCCGCGATCGGCAGCCTTGAGCAGTTCCTCCACCAGCATCCGCGTGCTGATGCCGTCATGGACGATGTAGTACTGCAGATCGAGGCTGGTCTGGGCGTTGCGAATCAGCTCGGCCCGCGCGGTGAATGCCTCGCTGCTGTTGGACAGCAGGCGAAAACCCGAACGGCCTTGATAGGGCGCCGCTTGCGCCTGGATTGAACGGCCGAAGCTGGAATCTGCCGCTGGCAAGGCCTGACTCGGCTCGCGCGGAACATCGAGACTGGCGCAGCCGCTCAGGAACGAGGCGAGTAACAGCAAAGCGAACAGGGGCTGTCTGAAGCTCACGTAGGATCATTCCGGTTGGCGGCAAGGGACGGCATATGGACGCGGGTCTCTGGAAAAAGGTCAGTCGGCTTCGGCCAATAATCGAATGGCGGTCTCGCCAACCTTGCGCACCGCCTCTTCGATCAGCGCTGTCGGTTTGGCAGCGTAGTTCATTCGCAGGCAATTGCGGTATTTGCCCGAGGCGGAAAAGATGCTGCCGACGGCAATCTGTACGCCTTGGTCATGCAACTCACGATTCAGTTTCAAGGTGTCGAAACCTTCCGGCAATTCCACCCACAACATGAAGCTGCCTTGCGGGCGGCTGGCGCGAGTGCCGGCAGGAAAGTAGCGAGTCACCCAGTCGATCATCATGTCGCGATTGCGTTGATATTGCGTGCGCATGCGCCGCAAATGCGGTTCGAAATGGCCGGCCTTGAGAAATTCGGCAATCGCAATCTGCGGCTGCGGCGCGGTTGATCCGGTGCTGATGTATTTCATGTGCAGCACGCGCTCGAGGTATCGACCCGGTGCGACCCAGCCAATACGCAGCCCCGGCGCCAGGGTCTTGGAAAACGAACTGCACAGCAGCACGCGGCCGTCTTCGTCGAAAGATTTGATCGTGCGTGGGCGCGGGTAGGTGTAGGCCAGTTCGCCATACACATCGTCCTCGATGATCGCCACGTCGAAGCGCTGCGCGAGGTTGAGCAGGGCGCGTTTGCGCGACTCCGGCATGATGTAGCCGAGCGGGTTATTGCAGTTGGGGGTGATCTGGATGACCTTGATCGGCCATTGCTCCAGCGCCAGTTCCAGGGCCTCCAGGCTGATGCCGGTGAGCGGATCGGTGGGGATTTCCAGGGCCTTCATGCCCAGGCCTTTAAGCGTCTGCATGGCGCCGTGAAAGCTTGGCGAGTCCACTGCGACGATGTCGCCCGGCTCGCAGATCGCATGGATGCTGGTGGACAGCGCCTCATGGCAACCGGTGGTGACGACCAGGTCGCTGGCGCTCAACTGGCAGCCGGAGTCGAGCATCAGTCGGGCGATCTGCTCGCGCAGTTCGAGGGTGCCGTGGATGTTGTCGTAATACAGGCCGGGCATGTCCTGACGGCGGCTGATTCGCGCCAGTCCGCGCAGCAGCGGTTTCATCGTTGGCGAGCTGATGTCGGGCATGCCGCGACCCAGTTGCACGACATCCTTGCGCGGCACGGCGCGAATCAATTCCAGCACCTGATCCCATTGCGAGATTTCCACCGGTCGTTGCGCCGGACGGCCGACGGCGGGCAGCTCCGGCAGCTCGCGACCGACCGGCACGAAGTAGCCGGATTTGGGTTTCGGCGTGGCCAGACCGCTGTCTTCCAGCATGCGATAAGCCTGCTGCACCGTGCTCAGGCTGACCCCGTGTTCGACGCTCAAGGCACGTACCGACGGCAACCGATCGCCGGGTCGATAGAAGCCGTTTTCGATGCGCGTGCCGAGCAATTCGGCAAGGTTTACGTAAAGGGTCATGGCACTGCCTCGGTGCAGGTGATTCGATAAACCAGTACAGATGCGGCAGAAATCGACAATTCAGTCTTCAGAGCGGCAAATCTGTATGGAGTTAATACAGTTGCTTTGAATCTGTAACGGTTTTGCTCGCCCGCGCATCATGGAATCTCTGGCTACCCAAGTAAACAGGAGCAACGAAAATGAACGGCTTGAGCGATGTGCGGCTGACGTTACACAGTCAGGAACTGGCGGCAGGGCAGAAGGACAACGCGCGCAATCTCATGCGTAACGCGCCATCCGGCCTGAGTCGCTGGAATCTGTTCTGGCATCGTCTGCACACGCGAAAGGCGTTGCTGGCGCTGACGGCGGATCAGCTCAAGGACATCGGGCTGACGCGTGAACAGGCGCAGGAGGAGGGGTTGAAGCCGTTCTGGCGGATCTGATAACCACTGATCGTTCCCACGCTCTGCGTGGGAACGCCGCCCCGGACGCTCCGCGTCCGCTGTGACGCAGAGCGTCACTGGATGCATTCCCACGCAGAGCGTGGGAACGATCAATCAGACCAACTCTTTCATCCGATGCCACAACATCCCCAACGCCAACAGCGGCGAGCGCAAATGCTTGCCGCCCGGGAAAGTGATGTGCGGCACCTTGGCAAACAGATCAAAGCCACCGCTGTGCTGCCCGCTGATCGCCTCGGTCAGCAACTTGCCTGCCAGGTGCGTGGCGTTTACCCCGTGGCCTGAATAGGCCTGGGCGTAATACACATTCGGCTGATCCGCGAGCCGGCCGATTTGCGGCAAGCGGTTGGCGCCGATGCCGATCATGCCGCCCCACTGATAATCGATCTTCACCCCGGCCAGTTGCGGGAATACTTCGAGCATCTTCGGCTGCATGTACGCGGCGATATCTTTCGGATCGCGTCCCGAATAATGGCAGGCACCGCCAAACAACAAGCGCCGATCCGCCGAGAGTCGGTAGTAATCCAGCGCTACACGCTGGTCGCAGACCGCCATGTTCTGCGGCAACAGGTTATGTGCCTGTTCTTCGCTCAAAGGTTCGGTGGCGATGATGTAGCTGCCGGCTGGCAGGACTTTGCCGCTGAGTTGTGGATTCAGACCATTGAGATACGCGTTGCAGCCAAGCACAAGGGTCTTGGCGCGCACCGAACCTTGGGCCGTGTGGACTTTGACTTCGGGGCCGTAATCGATACGCGTCACCGCCGAGTGTTCAAACAGTTTGACGCCCAATTGCTGCGCTGCGGCGGCTTCGCCGAGGGCCAGATTGAGCGGATGCAGATGCCCGGATCCCATGTCGATCAAACCACCGACATAGCGCTTGGAACCGACTACCGTGTGCATCTCGTTGGCTTGCAGCAAACGGGTTTCGTAGCGATAACCGAGGCCACGCAATTCTTCGGCGTCCTCGGCAAAGCCCTCAAGGTCGGCGGGTTTGTTGGCGAGGTCGCAGTAGCCCCAGGTCAGGTCACAGGCGATCTGAAAACGCTCGACACGCTGTCGGACGATTTCCACCGCTTCCAGGCCCATCAATTTCATCTCGCGCACGCCGTCGGCGCCGATGACGTTGGTGAACTGATCGAGACCGTGGCCGACGCCGCGAATCAACTGCCCGCCGTTGCGGCCACTGGCACCCCAGCCGATCTTGTGCGCCTCGAGCAACACCACGCTGAGCCCGCGTTCAGCCAGTTCCAGCGCCGTGTTCAACCCGGAAAACCCGCCGCCGACCACGCAAACATCGGCGAGCACTTCACCTTGCAATACCGGGTGATCGGGCTGCGGCAGGCTGCTGGCGGCGTAGTAAGAGGCAACGTGGGGTTGGCTCGCGAAGGCGTGGGCGCGGGCAGTCATGGGCGTCATCCTGAGGCGGGGTGTGTCGAGAAAATTTGACGGAGCATAAGCCGCACGCCCGAACGCGGGCAACACTGGTCGGCCTGCGGTGTCTGGAACACGGCTTTTGCGGCACAATTGTCGCCTAATTCGCCTCGGCCACCGCTTCGATGAGCTGCAACAGCCAGAAAATCCGCACCTTGCGTCAGCAGATACCCTCGTTCGAGTGTGTGCCCGGCTGCCACGATTGCTGCGGGCCGGTGACCACTTCGCCGGAAGAAATGGCCCGCTTGCCGCGCAAGACCCGCGCCGAACAGGATGCGGCGATGGAAGAGTTGAACTGCGTGCACCTGGGGCCGAATGGTTGCACGGTGTATGAAGAGCGGCCGCTGATTTGCCGGTTGTTCGGCACGACCAAAACCTTGCCTTGCCCGAATGAGCGGCGGCCGGTGGAACTGATTCATCCGCGCGTGGAGAAGCAGATATTCGAGTACATGGCGGCGAATCGGCAGGTGCTGGTTTAACACTTTCACTCGGGACCGAGTCGACGCCATCGCGAGCAGGCTCACTCCTACATTTGGAATGCGTTCCCCTGTGGGAGCGAGCCTGCTCGCGAATGGAGCGCCACCGATCTTCAATCCGGAATCGGCAGGCTCAAGCTCTCCTTCACTTCTTCCATGACGATATAGCTCTTGGACTCCCGCACATGCGGCAGCTTCAACAGAATGTCGCCCAGCAGCTTGCGGTACGAGGCCATCTCGGAAATCCGCGCCTTCACCAGATAGTCGAAATCCCCTGACACCAGGTGGCACTCCAGCACGTGCGGCAACTTCAGCACCGCGCGGCGGAACTCCTCGAACGTGTCGCCGGATTTGTAGTCGAGGCTGATCTCGACGAACACCAGCAAGCTACCCTTCAAGTGCTGCGGATTGAGCCGGGCGTTGTAGCCCATGATGATCCCTTCGCGCTCCAGACGCCGTACCCGCTCGGTGCACGGCGTGGTCGAGAGGCCGACCTTCTCTCCCAGTTCGGTAAAGGAAATCCGCCCGTCCGCCTGCAGGATCCGCAAGATGTTGCGGTCGATCTTATCCAGCTCACGTTTGGTCTGAGTGTTGGTACGCATAGGGGATGCGCCTCCGTGAAAAGGGTTTTTGCCGAGAATTGTCGCCAAATATAGGCGCTTATATAGTGAAAAGCACTGGCATTTCTTTTTTACACTGCGCGCATCATTGCTCTAACAACAGACGTACGCGGCCCTGCCGCGATGAGGGATACAAAAATGCGCGTAATGGTCTTGGGTAGCGGCGTCATCGGTACCGCCAGTGCTTACTATCTGGCCCGTGCCGGGTTTGAAGTGGTGGTGGTCGACCGGCAGCCTGCTGCGGCCATGGAGACCAGTTTCGCCAACGCCGGCCAGGTCTCGCCGGGCTACGCCTCGCCGTGGGCCGCGCCGGGCGTACCGCTGAAGGCGATCAAGTGGCTCCTGCAACGCCACGCCCCTCTCGCGATCAAAGCCACCGCCGACATCGACCAGTACCTGTGGATGGCGCAGATGCTGCGCAACTGCACCGCCAACCGTTACGCGGTGAACAAGGAGCGCATGGTGCGTCTGTCCGAGTACAGCCGTGACTGCCTCGATGAACTGCGCGCCGAAACCGGCATCGCCTACGAAGGCCGCAGCCTTGGTACGACCCAGCTGTTCCGCACCCAGGCACAGCTCGATGGCGCCGCCAAAGACATCGCCGTGCTGAAAGAATCCGGCGTGCCGTTTGAAGTCCTCGACCGTGCCGGCATTGCCCGCGTCGAGCCGGCGCTGGCGGGCGTCACCGACATCCTCGCCGGTGCCCTGCGCCTGCCGAACGATCAGACTGGCGACTGCCAGATGTTCACCACCCGTCTCGCCGAAATGGCGGTGAAACTCGGTGTCGAATTCCGTTTCGGCCAGGACATTCAGAAACTCGACTACGCCGGTGATCGCATCAACGGTGTGTGGATCGACGGCAAGCTGGAAACCGCCGACCGCTACGTGCTGGCGCTCGGCAGCTACTCGCCGCAACTGCTCAAGCCGCTGGGCATCAAGGCCCCAGTGTATCCGCTCAAGGGTTACTCGCTGACCGTGCCGATCACCAATCCGGCGATGGCCCCGACTTCGACTATTCTCGACGAGACCTACAAGGTCGCGATCACCCGTTTCGACAACCGCATCCGCGTCGGCGGCATGGCCGAGATTGCTGGTTTTGACCTGTCGCTGAACCCGCGTCGCCGCGAAACCCTGGAGATGATCGTCAACGACCTTTATCCTCAGGGCGGTAATCTGGCCGAGGCGAGTTTCTGGACCGGTCTGCGTCCGACCACCCCGGACGGCACGCCGATCGTTGGCGCCACACCGTTCAAGAACCTGTTCCTCAACACCGGTCACGGCACGCTCGGTTGGACCATGGCGTGCGGTTCCGGCCGTTTGCTGGCCGACCTGATGGCGAAGAAAAAGCCGCAGATCAGCGCCGAAGGCCTCGATATTTCCCGTTACGGCAACAAAATTCAGGAGTCCGCAAAACATGTCAATCCAGCGCCAGCTCACCAATGAGCGCATGAGTCAGATCGTCAGCCACAACGGCACCGTGTATCTGGCCGGACAGGTCGGCGACGACTTCGACGCCGGGATTGAACAGCAGACCCGCGACGTACTGGCCAATATCGAGCGTTTGCTTGATCTGGCCGGCACCGACAAACAGCATCTGCTCTCGGCGACGATCTACCTGAACGACATCGAGGCGCACTTCGCCGGGATGAACTCGGTGTGGGATCAGTGGCTGCCAAAAGGCGCTGCCCCGGCCCGCGCTACCGTCGAAGCGAAAATGGCCAAGCCGAGCATCCTCGTTGAGATTTCCATCGTCGCCGCGCTGCCGTAACCGTTGTAAAGATCCCTCTCCCGGCGCTGTTGGCGGTTCACGTCGTCAGTCGGCGCCGGTTTTTCTTCCCATGACCGCCTAGAAGTCTGCCGCCATGCGTCCTGCCCGTGCCCTGATCGACCTAGAAGCCCTGCGCCACAACTACCGAATTGCCCGCGAAGTCACCGGCGCCAAGGCGCTTGCGGTGATCAAGGCCGATGCCTACGGCCATGGCGCGGTGCGTTGCGCCCAGGCGCTGAAAGCCGAGGCCGACGGTTTTGCCGTGGCTTGCATCGAAGAGGCTTTGGAGCTGCGCGCCGCTGGTATTCGTGCGCCGGTGTTGTTGCTGGAAGGTTTTTTCGAGGCCGATGAGCTGGCGTTGATCGTCGAGCATGATTTCTGGACGGTGGTGCACTCGCTTTGGCAGCTCGAAGCGATCGAGCAGGCAGCGCTGAGCAAACCGATCACCGTGTGGCTGAAGCTCGATTCGGGCATGCACCGCGTCGGGTTGCATCCAAAGGATTATCCGGCGGCTTATCAGCGTCTGCTGGCCAGCGGCAAAGTGTCGAAAATTGTCTTGATGAGCCACTTCGCCCGCGCCGATGAACTGCACGCGCAGAGCAGCACCGAGCAAGTCGCGGTGTTTGAAGCGGCGCGTCAGGGTCTGGCGGCAGAAGTCAGTCTGCGCAACTCTCCGGCCGTGCTCGGTTGGCCGCAGATTCACAGCGATTGGGTGCGCCCGGGCATCATGCTTTACGGCGCGACCCCGTTCGAAGAAGCCAACGCCGTGGCTGATCGCCTGCAACCGGTGATGACCCTGGAATCGAAAGTCATCAGCGTGCGTGAATTGCCGGCTGGCGAGCCGGTGGGTTACGGCGCCAAATTCATCACCGAAAAACCGATGCGCATCGGCGTGGTCGCCATGGGTTACGCCGACGGCTACCCGCGTCAGGCGCCGACCGGCACGCCGGTTTTGGTGGCGGGCAAACGCAGCCGCATTATCGGTCGCGTGTCGATGGACATGCTTTGCATCGATCTTACCGATGTGCCGGAAGCCGGTTTGGGGTCGACCGTCGAATTGTGGGGCAAAAATATCCTCGCCAGTGAAGTGGCGAAGTGGGCCGACACCATTCCGTACCAGATCTTCTGCAACCTGCGTCGGGTGCCAAGGCTCTATTCCGAGGGTTGACGCCGCTGCGGGGGCCAAGTGTTGTAAATACTGAACGCTGTCGCCATGATAACGCTCAATATTCTTACAACATCAGGAGGCTCGCGCCTTGGACGTCGGTGAACGACTGCAATCGATCCGCAAGCTCAAAGGGCTTTCCCAGCGTGAACTCGCCAAACGCGCGGGCGTCACCAACAGCACCATTTCGATGATCGAAAAGAACAGCGTCAGCCCTTCGATCAGTTCGCTGAGGAAGGTGCTGGGCGGGATTCCCATGTCGATGGTCGAGTTCTTTTCCGAAGAAATCCTGCAGGAAGTCCCGACCCAGATCGTCTACAAGGCCAACGAGCTGATCGACATCTCCGACGGCGCCGTGACCATGAAACTGGTCGGCCGCGCGCACCCCAGCCGCGCCATCGCCTTCCTCAACGAAATCTACCCGCCGGGCGCCGACACCGGCGAAGAAATGCTCACCCATGAAGGCGAGGAAACCGGGATTTTGGTGGAGGGTCGTCTGGAATTGGTGGTGGGTCTGGAAACTTTTATTCTCGAAGCCGGCGACAGCTACTACTTTGAAAGTACCAAGCCGCATCGTTTCCGTAATCCGTTCGACTTGCCTGCGCGACTAATCAGCGCAGCCACGCCGGCGAATTTTTAACAAAGAGGTGCCAAGCCATGATGGCAAAGGCACCCGGACAGTTTTTCTACCGTGCGGTATAACCCCTTCGACTATGGGGTTGTTTCAGTGTGGCGGGCTACCCGCTATACTTGCGCCCGCCTGCGAACCGTGGCCGCAGGCGTGAATAGCCACCATTGAGGGTGAACGCGTGAATCTAATTATGAAAATGCTGGCTGCACCAGCAACCGTATTGGCCCTCTGGGCTGTCAGCGCTCAAGCTGCGACGAATGACGACATTGCCAAACGCCTCGAGCCGGTCGGCCAGGTGTGTGTTCAAGGGCAGGAATGCAAGGGGATGGAAGTGGCTGCTTCCGCAGGCGGCGGTGGCGGGGCGAAAACTCCGGATGAAGTGATTGCCAAACATTGCAACGCTTGCCACGGTACGGGCCTGTTGGGCGCGCCGAAAATCGGTGATGCCGCCGCCTGGAAAGACCGCGCCGATCACCAGGGCGGCCTCGACGGTCTGTTGGCCAAAGCCATTACCGGCCTGAACGCCATGCCGCCAAAAGGCACCTGCGCCGATTGCTCGGATGACGAGCTGAAGGGCGCGATTCAGAAGATGTCTGGCCTGAAATAAGGCGCGCTTCTGACGAAAAAAACCGTCTTCGGACGGTTTTTTTGTGCCTGCAATTCAAGAGCCCCTCACCCCAGCCCTCTCCCGGAGGGAGAGGGGGCCGACCGAGGTGTCTTTCGCTATACATCGACCTGAAAGACCTTAGCGATTATGGATTCAGCAAAGCTATTTCAAGTCGGCGTATCTCCCCAATCTCCCCCAATCTGTCCCCTCTACCTCTGGGAGAGGGCTAGGGTGAGGGCAAACAATCTCCAGCCATAAACAACCCCTGTCGCCGACAATCGTCCAGGACTTTGGGCTGTCCTTTGCAGCAAACTCAAGGCAATCTCGGTCTACCCCTATTCACGGAACGGGCAGGAGGCTTCAGATGGTGCAGTTGTGTTCGATCGAACAGGCAGTGGATGACGTGCTGGCGCGGTTGCCCGCGCATATCCACATGGGCATGCCGCTGGGGTTGGGCAAACCCAATCACTTCGTCAACGCGCTGTACCGGCGGATCAAAGGCCTGCCCGAGCGGCAACTGACGATCTACACCGCGCTGTGCCTCGGCCGCCCGGCGTTGGGCGATGGTTTGCAGAAGCGCTTCATCGAACCCTTCGTCGAGCGCATATTCGGTGATTACCCGGAATTTGATTTCCTCGCCGACCTGCACCGCGACAGCCTGCCCGCCAACATCCGCATCGAACAGTTCTTCATGCAACCCGGCAGCCTGCTCAACAGCGCGCCGGCCCAGCAGAATTACGTCAGCAGCAACTACAGTCACGCCGCCCGCGACATCAATGCCGCCGGGCTGAATCTGGTAGCGCAATTGCTCGCCAGCAGCAGCGAACACCCGGATCGCCTGAGCCTGAGCTGCAACCCGGATATCACCCTCGATCTGTTGCCGATGATCGCCAAGCGCCGCGACGCCGGGGAGACGATTGTGCTGGTCGGCCAGGTCCACACTGATCTGCCGTATATGCCCGGAGACGCCGAAGTCGATATCGACACCTTCGACCTGTTGGTGGACGAGAAGGACAGCAGCACGCTGTTTTCCACGCCGAATATGCCGGTGGGGTTTCAGGATCATTTCATTGGTGTGCACGCGAGCACGCTGGTGCGCGACGGCGGCACGCTGCAGATCGGCATCGGCTCGATGGGTGATGCGCTGACTGCCGCACTGCTCGCACGTCAAGCCGATAATGCCGGCTATAAAGCGCTGCTCGACGACATCAACCTCAGCCAATGGGCGCAGTTGATCGACCGCGAGGGCGGCACCGGGCCGTTCGCCAAAGGCCTGTACGGTTGCAGCGAAATGTTCGTCAACGGCCTGCTGGTACTGGCTGATGCCGGGATCATTCGGCGCAAGGTCTACCCCGATGTACCGACGCAGGAACAGGCCAACGCCGGCACCCTCGACGAGGCCGCGCAAACTGATGGCATCTCGGTGCACGGCGGCTTCTTCCTCGGCCCGCGCAGTTTCTACGAGCGCCTGCGCGAGTTACCACAGAGCAAGCGCCTCGAATTCAACATGACCCGCATCAGCTACATCAACGAGTTGTACGGGCAGGAAGAACTCAAGCGTTTACAGCGCCTCGACGCGCGGTTCATCAACACCGTGTTCACCATGACCTTGCTCGGCGCTGGCGTGGCGGATCAACTGGAGGATGGACGAGTACTCAGCGGTGTCGGCGGGCAGTACAACTTCGTCGCGCAGGGCCACGCGCTGCACGATGCCCGTTCGATTCTGATCCTGCGCAGCTGGCGCGAATCCGGTGGCGACGTCAGTTCCAACATCGTCTGGGAATACGGCCACTGCACGATCCCACGGCACCTGCGCGATATCGTCGTGACCGAATACGGCATCGCTGATCTGCGCGGTAAAACCGATGCCGTAGTGATCGAATCGCTGCTGAACATCAGTGACTCGCGCTTCCAGCAGGGCCTGATCGAGCAAGCGCAAAAAGTCGGCAAGCTGCCAAAGGATTTCCGTCTCGATCCACGCTTCGCCGACAACACACCACAGCGCTTGCAAGCGATTGCCGCGCGGCATCCGAACCTGTTTCCGGAGTATCCGCTGGGCTGTGATTTCACCGCGATCGAACGGGATCTGCTGCGGGCGCTGAACTGGCTGAAGAGCAAATTCAAACTCACCGAAATCCTCGAACTCGGCAAAGCCGCCCTCGATGCACCAGAGGCATCGCTCTACCCCGAACACCTCGAACGCATGCAACTCATAAACCCGGAAGGCCTGAAAGAAGACCTCTTCCAACGCCTGCTCCTCACCGGCCTCAAAGCCACCGCGCAGTAACCGCCCACCGCAAAACTCACTGTAGGAGTGAGCCTGCTCGCGATAGCCGTGTACCAGTCAACGAAATATCAGCTGACAGTACGGTATTGCAAACAGGCTCACTCCTACATATTAAGCGCGTTCTAGCGAATGAGTTGGATGGACGCTCACGGATGGGCTAAGAAAATCTATGTGGTAGCCAGACGAACCATCACCAATAGCTAAATGAACACCATTGACTCCCTCATTCATTTGGGAGTTAATTGTGTAATCAATTTTGTTCGAGATAGATTCGTTAACGCCGATGGCAAATTCCGTAAGTTTCAGCCCGCGTTTTCCTGCAGCCAGATCCAGAAGTTTGATGTGCTCTTCTTTGTTCATGGTTAGTGAGGTTATTTTGTTTTCTTTTATTGTGAGCAACGCCTTTTCACTTGCTATCCGATCGCTTAGCCATTTTAGAGATGTTTTTAGGCCGTCAGGTAATTCGGGGTTGGGCTTTCGGAGTACTGTCAGTATTCCAGAAATATTCAGCGTGCCTGAAAATACAAAAGGGCAGGGTTCTAATGGATTCATATGCGCGTAATGAACTTCAAAGAATTCTGCGACGGACTGCACGAAAGTCTCGGTCACATCTTCGCCAAGTAATGCATAAGGCTGTGCATGGGGAAGAATAGATACTGTTGCATTAGATTCGTTACCTGATAACGAAAATCTCCGGTAGGAGTTAAGCATATTCAATACAGCTCGCTGCGAGCAGAGCGATTGCTGAAAATCGCTGTTCATCAGAAGCTCTAGGCTGTAAAGCGCGGCGGTTAAGGATGGCTCAAATACCTGGGTCGCGCAGAAGATGATTTTTTTGCGTTCTGTTTTTCTGGCGATCTCAAATGTCTTTTTTGCAGCTTCGTTGCTGAAAGAAAAAACGATGCTGTTTTTTGGAAATGCCTCTAATTGAGCGATATTGGCCGTTGCGAATCCCAAGAGTTCACATTCTCTAAGGAATTCATTCGAGTCGGCGATAATCGAAAATTCTTCATGATTGAAGAGTGTCGACGCTATATTTGGCGATGACATAAAACCCTCCTTGTTCTGAAGTGCGCGGCAACGGAGGTTGCCGCGCGGTGCTTTCAATTAATCTTCAGTATGCGCCCAGGCTAACGGTGCCCACCCGAAATTGTCCGGGCCAGAAGTGATTCGATTAAGATTTTCTTTTATGGTTTTTTCAGGTTGCATTTTATTTTCCTTTTTTTTGATTTTGTTGTGGTTCCCCATGTTGCATGAGGGTGAGCGGATTAATACATAACTTTGTGATCGTATTAATAATTATTTTGGCTTTTTAAGACTCAATTCTTCTGTCTTGTTTTGTGGGATGGGTGGTTCGGTTATTTAAGTGGATTGCGTCTGTAGGCCTGTTCTGAAAGTTGTAAATTCAAGGTTTTTAAATTGTGGTGAGAGGTGTTGTCTGGTTAGGTTTTATTTGTGGGTCTTGTTTTTTGGGCTCATGCCAACCATAAATACAGGGGCGCAAAGTGCATATATCAAAGAAATACCTGACAGACGCATCTGTCCATCAAGCCTTACTTCTGACTGACTTAACCGAAAAGAGCCATCCCGAACACGCTGTCCGACTATTACTGAGTGAAGTCCTTCAGGGGCTCGAAGAAAAGGGCTGGCCCCGAGCGCAGTTGCAGATTGGCCCAAGGATTGCGTCCGCAGAAGAAAACTACGGTTTGCTGGGTTACGACCCGGCAGAAATTACCCTTGGCAGCGAGCACACTCGTTGGGTCGATGAGCATTCGCTTTTGCGAACTCAGACCACGAGCCAGATTCCCGCGGCGCTTCAGCAGGCCGCCGAGGTTCGTCAGCCGGGACAAGCCATTTTGCTGGCAGCGCCAGGCATTACCTTCAGGCGTGATAGCCGAGATCGTTGGCATTGCGCCGAGCCGCACCAAATGGACATTTGGGTATTGGGCGATCCAGAACTGGCATCCCATGAGCATTTGCTGCGTCTTGTTGGCGATATTTTGCAGTCGGCAGTTCCTGAAAAATCCTGGGTTTATAGCGATAGTCCACATCACTACACCGAGGGCGGGATTGAAGTGAATGTGTTGAATGATGGCGTGTCGGTTGAGGTTCTAGAGTGCGGGCGTATCGCGAAGTCGCTGTTGCAGCGTTTGCAGATTGATCCTCTGCACCATGGCGGGCTCGCTCTTGGGATGGGGCTGGATCGCCTGACGATGTTGCGCAAAGGCATTCCTGATATTCGTTTGTTGCGTGATCAGAATGTGCGCGTGCAGGCGCAGATGCATGATCTGGGTCCCTGGACTGCTGTGTCTCGTTTGCCGTCGATTGCCCGCGATATCTCGTTGGCGGTAACGCCGGGATTGAGTGAAGAGGTATTGACCGAGAGGATGTTGCAGGCGGCAGGGGATTGTTCTGGATGGATTGAGGAGATGCGAATCAAGGGGCGGTGGCAACGTTCGGATTTACCTGCGCAAGCCATTGAGCGACTCGGAATGCTGCCGGGTCAGGAAAACGTGCTTTTGCATGTGGTGCTGCGTGATTGTTCGCGCTCAATTACTACCGGCGAGGCGAATGCCTTGTATGCGGATATTCAAGCTGCAATGCATGAAGGGGTGCCGGGGGCGGGGTACAGAATGGATTTGTCGAAGGCTTGAGACTTACCTGTGGGAGCGAGCCTGCTCGCGAAAGCGGTGTATCAGTCGACCAAGATGTCGACTGACCCTAAGCATTCGCGAGCAGGCTCGCTCCCACAGGGGCATTGCGGTGCGGCTGGTTTATTCGATGAAGGTGACAACGCCACCCGTCAGCGATTTCACGCGGGCCAGC
Source organism: Pseudomonas sp. AIG (assembly GCF_977020205.1). Lineage (NCBI taxonomy): Bacteria > Pseudomonadati > Pseudomonadota > Gammaproteobacteria > Pseudomonadales > Pseudomonadaceae > Pseudomonas > Pseudomonas sp. AIG. The sequence continues at coordinate 178,785 of NZ_CDROCK010000002.1, forward strand.
GATTCGACGCGGTAGCCCTGCGAGTCCAGCTCGGCGCGGCCGCCCTGGAACGACTTCTCGATGACGATGCCCAGACCGGCAACGGTCGCGCCGGCCTGTTTGATGATCGAGATCAGCGCTTGCGAGGCCTTACCGTTGGCCAGGAAGTCGTCGATGATCAGCACGCGGTCGCTGCTGGTCAGGTGGCGCGGGGAAATGGCCACGGTGCTTTCGGTCTTCTTGGTGAACGAGTACACGGTCGCCGACAGCAGGTTTTCCGTCAGGGTCAGGGACTGTTGCTTGCGGGCGAAGATCACCGGCACGCCAAGATTCAGACCGGTCATGATCGCCGGGGCGATGCCCGAAGCTTCGATGGTGACGATCTTGGTGATGCCCGAATCCTTGAACAGCGAGGCGAATTCGTCGCCGATCAGCTTCATCAGGGCCGGGTCGATCTGGTGGTTCAGGAAGGCGTCGACCTTCAGGACCTGGTCGGAAAGCACAATGCCTTGTTCGCGGATTTTCTGCTGCAATGCTTCCATGAAGCTGTCCTCTTTTGGCGCTTGGTGCGCCGAAGGTCTAGTAAAAAAAGTGGTCAATTCTAGCGCTTTAACATCGCGCGTATATCAGCCAATGCGCTGTTGCCGCGCACGACTTTGACTTCGGTGGGTGTGTCGTCGTTGCCTTCCCAGGCCAGATCGTCCGGTGGCAGCTCATCGAGGAAGCGGCTCGGCGCGCAGTCGATGATCTCGCCGTATTGCTTGCGCTTGGCGGCGAAGGTGAAGGCCAGGGTCTGGCGCGCGCGGGTGATGCCGACGTAGGCCAGACGGCGCTCTTCTTCGATGGTGTCGGCTTCGATGCTGGAACGGTGCGGGAGGATTTCCTCTTCCATGCCCATGATGAACACGTAAGGAAATTCCAGACCCTTGGAGGCGTGCAAGGTCATCATCTGCACGCCTTCGGCGCCGTCTTCCTCTTCCTGCTGACGTTCGAGCATGTCGCGCAGGACCAGTTTGCCGATGGCGTCCTCGACGGTCATTTCGCCTTCTTCGTCCTTCTCGAGGGTGTTTTTCAACGCCTCGATCAGGAACCAGACGTTGCTCATGCGGTAGTCGGCAGCCTTGTCGCTGGAGCTGTTGGTGCGCAGCCAGTTCTCGTAGTCGATGTCCATGACCATGCTGCGCAGCGCCGAGATCGGATCTTCGCCAGCGCACTGCTCGCGCACCTTGTCCATGAAGCGCTTGAAGCGCGACAGGCGATCGGTGAAGCGGCTGTCCAGATGTTCGCCCAAGCCGATTTCGTCGGTGGCGGCGTACATCGAGATCTTGCGTTCGGTGGCGTAGTTGCCGAGTTTTTCCAGAGTGGTCGAGCCGATTTCGCGGCGCGGCACGTTGATCACCCGCAGGAAGGCGTTGTCGTCATCCGGGTTGACGATCAGGCGGAAGTAGGCCATCAGGTCTTTCACTTCCTGACGGCCGAAGAAGCTGTTGCCACCGCTCAGGCGATACGGCACCTGATGGTGCTGCAATTTCAGCTCGATCAGCTTGGCCTGATAGTTACCGCGATAGAGGATGGCGAAATCGCTGTACGGACGGTCGGTGCGCAAGTGCAGGCTGAGGATTTCCATGGCCACGCGCTCGGCTTCGGCGTCTTCGTTGCGGCAGCGGATCACGCGGATCTCGTCGCCATGGCCCATCTCACTCCACAGCTGCTTTTCGAATTCGTGCGGGTTGTTCGAGATCAGCACGTTGGCGCAGCGCAGGATGCGACTCGTCGAGCGGTAGTTCTGCTCGAGCATCACCACTTTCAAGGACGGATAGTCGTCCTTGAGCAGCATCAGGTTTTCCGGCCGCGCGCCGCGCCAGGCGTAGATCGACTGGTCGTCGTCGCCGACCACGGTGAACTGGTTGCGCGTGCCAATGAGCATTTTCACCAGCAAATATTGGCTGGCGTTGGTGTCCTGATATTCGTCGACCAGCAGGTAACGGACCTTGTTCTGCCATTTTTCGAGGATGTCGGCGTGTTCTTCGAAGAGTTTTACTGGCAGCAGGATCAGGTCGTCGAAGTCCACCGCGTTGAACGCTTTCAGCGTGCGCTGATAGTGGGTGTAGACGATCGCGGCAGTCTGTTCCTTGGGATTACGCGCGTTTTCCAACGCCTGAGGCGGCAGGATCAGGTCGTTTTTCCAGGCGCCGATCATGTTCTTGATCTCGTCGACGCCGTCTTCGCCCGCGTATTCCTTCTGCATGATGTCGGTCATCAGGGACTTGACGTCGGTCTCGTCAAAAATCGAGAAACCGGGTTTGTAGCCCAGCCGCACGTGTTCCTTGCGGATGATGTTCAGACCGAGGTTGTGGAAGGTGCAGACCGTCAGGCCGCGTCCTTCGCCGGCGCGCAACAGTGTACCGACCCGCTCTTTCATCTCGCGCGCGGCCTTGTTGGTAAAGGTCATGGCGACGATGTACTGGGCACGGATGCCGCAGTTCTGGATCAGGTGCGCGATTTTGCGCGTGATCACGCTGGTCTTGCCGGAGCCAGCACCGGCGAGCACCAATAGAGGGCCGCCGACGTAGTTCACGGCTTCTTGCTGCCGGGGATTGAGTCGGGACATACGAAAATTCGGGAGTCGTTGACGAAATGGGCCGGCATTTTAACAGGCTCAGAGAATTGTGCTGCTCTCTCCGACTTGTGACGTACCACGCGATTCAAATTTGCCGGTTTTGTTACTTTCGCGGAGGATGCGCGGTGATTTTGCGGCTAATGTTCTCATTCGTGACACAAAATAACGTTTTGATAACCGTTGTCATTTGGTCATTGAACGGCGCAACGGCATAATGCCCCGCCCACATCTTTGCAGAGTCTAGGGAGCTAGCTTGTCTACGCCTGTCGAACCCTTGCGTTTGCTGCTACTGGCCGAAGAGCCAGCGTGGACAGCGTTATTGCGCGAGTGTCTGGCTCCGATGGGGAGCGCGGCAGTGCTGATCAGCGCGCCGAGCTGGGACTCGGTCAGCAGTTTGTTCGAAGACAACCGCCACGCGGTGTTGTTGACCCTTCCGGCATTGCAACCGGCACCGGGCCGCTGCAGCCTGCCGACGGTATTGTTGCTCGAACACGAACCGGACACCGCGCCGGTTGGCGTCAGTGACTGGCTGGTGTTCGACGCCCTTGACGCCGGCATGCTGCGCCGTTGCCTGCGCCATGTGCGCGAACGCGGCGTTCTCGAAAACACCCTGCAACGCCTCGCCGAACAGGATCCGCTGACCGGCATCGCCAACCGTCAGGGTTTCCAGACCTTGCTCGCCGCGCGTCTTGCGGAAGGCGATGGTCGCGGCCTGGCCCTCGGCCATCTCGACCTCGACAACTTCCGCCACGCCAACGATGCCCTCGGCCACCAGGCTGGCGATCGGCTGATCCTGCAGGTCGTGGCGCGGCTAAAAAGTCAGCTGGAAGCGGGCGATCAACTGGCCCGTCTCGGCAGTGATGAATTCGCCTTGCTGATCGACACCCGCCGCGCGCCGCAGCGCGCCGAATGGATGGCCGAACGCATCACCGAAGCGCTCGCCGAACCGTATTGGGTCGATGGCGAGAGCCTGCTCATCGGCTCCAGCCTCGGCATCGCCCATGCCCGCGCGCAGGGCGGCGCCGACCCGCTGATGTGGCATGCCCACATCGCCATGCAGCAGGCCAAGAGCACGCAAGGCTGCACCTTTCACATCTTCAACGAACGCATCAACCGCAATGCGCGGAGCATGGCTGACCTCGAAAGCGAGCTGCGCCGGGCCTTGCGTCGTGATGAGCTGGAATTGCATTACCAGCCACGCCTGAATCTTGAGGACGGCCAAATTGTCGGCCTCGAAGCGTTGGTGCGCTGGCGCCATGGCGAACGTGGTTTGCTGCCGCCGAGTGAATTCGTGCCGTTGGCCGAGCAGAGCGGATTGATTGTGCCGCTGGGTTACTGGGTGATTTCCCGGGCCTTGCGTGACATGCAGGCGTTGCGTGAGCGTGGTCTGCCGGCGCTGCACATGGCGATCAACCTGTCGTTCCGCCAGTTTCAGGACAGTCAGCTATTACCGACGTTGAGCCGGTTGATCGTCGAGCGTGGCGTTGAGGCGCAGTGGCTGGAATTCGAACTGACCGAAACCGCGGTGATGCGCCGCAGCGATCTGGTCAAGCAGACCATGGACGCCCTCGGCCGTCTCGGCGTGCGTTTCTCGCTGGATGACTTCGGCACCGGGTTCTCGTCGTTCGTGCACCTCAACAGCTTGCCAATCACTTTGCTGAAGATCGACAAGAGCTTCGTCGGCGGCATGGAGCAGCGCGAAGAGAACCGCAAACTGGTGCACGCGATGATCAATCTCGCGCACAACCTGCATCTGGAAGTGGTCGCGGAGGGGGTGGAAACTCCGGAGCAACTTGAGCTGCTGCGCGGATTTGGTTGCGATCAGGTGCAGGGTTATTTGATCAGCCGGCCGTTGCCGTTGGCGGAGTTGGTTGAGTACCTGACCTTCGGCTCAAGCCAGCAGTCAGCCCTCGAAATCGTGAGCTGAACACATAACCAATGTAGGAGTGAGCCTGCTCGCGATAGCGGTGTGTCAGAAATGATGAGTTGTCTGACACACCGCTATCGCGAGCAGGCTCACTCCTACAAGGGATCTCAGTCGGTCTGCGGGACAGTGAACTGACTTGATGACGCAGGCTCCAGCCGAATCATCCGCTTCATCTTCCACTCGAACGCCAGCGTCAAACTCACCGCCGCACACGCCAGGCCCAGCGCCAATCCCCACCAGACGCCCGTCGGCCCCCAGTTCAAATGGAACGCCATCCACCACGCCGCCGGCGCGCCAATCAACCAATAGCAAGCGAGCCCGACCAGAAACGTGGTTTTCGCATCCTTGAGTCCACGGATGCAGCCCATGGCAATCGTCTGCGTGCCGTCGAACAACTCAAACCATGCCGCCACTGCCAACAGGCTCACCGCCAGACGAATCACCTCGGCAAACGCCGGGTCGTTGTGATCAAGGAACAACCCGACCAACTGATTCGGCAGCAACCAGAACACCATGGCGAAACCCAGCATGACCACGGCGCCAAAGACGATCCCGACCCGCCCGGACATCCGCGCATCGCTCAATTGCCCGGCGCCGTAATGCTGGCCGACGCGCATGGTGATCGCATACGACATGCCCGCCGGCACCATGAACGCCACTGAGACGATTTGCAGGGCGATCTGGTGTGCGCCCAATTGCGTGCTGCCCATGGTGCCCATGCACAATGCCGCGAAGGCGAACAAACCGACTTCGACGGCATAGGTTCCGCCGATTGGCAGACCAAGACGCCAGAGTTCTTTCAGGTACTGCCGATTCGGCCGCGACAGGCCCGCGCGCAGCGGATAAGCGTCATACGCCGGATGCCGACGGATATGCCAGGCCAACGCGAGTGCCATGCAATTGGCGACAATCGCCGTGACCAGGCCGATGCCCGTCAGGCCCATTTTCGGCAGACCGAACATGCCGGTGATCAGCGCGTAATTGAGCAGGAAGTTGGCCACGGTGCCAGCGAGGCTGATAACCATCACCGGGGTCGCCCGACCAATCGCACTGGTGAAACCGCGCAAAGCCATGAAGCTGAGGTAGCCGGGCAGGGCGAAGGGCAGGGCGATCAGGAATTGCCCGGCGGCGTTGACGTTGGTTTCGGTCTGGCCGAACAGCAGCAACACCGGTTTCAGGTTCCACAGCAGCAAACCGGCGCCCAGCGCCATCAGCCACGCCAGCCACAGACCGGCCTGAGTCAGCCGTGCGGCGCCGATGATGTCGCCGGCGCCCTTGCGAATTGCCACCAGCGTGCCGACCGCCGCAATCACGCCAATGCAGAAAATCGACACAAACGAATAGCTCGCCGCGCCGAGACCGCCGCCCGCGAGGGCTTCGGGACTCAGGCGCGCCATCATCAGGGTGTCGGTCAGCACCATCAGCATGTGCGCCAACTGTGAAGCGATCAACGGCCCTGCCAGCCGCAGAATGGCCCAGAGTTCGGTACGCACAGGATGCTGCATGGTCATCACCACTCGATTTCAGAGGGAACAGGAGACCGTCGATTCTCAGGCCTTGGCAGGCTTTGCACAAAGGGATAAAAAGGATGGGTGGCATGATTAAAACTCATGCTGATCAGATTCTGTCAGTCCGGCTGCATCCCGCTATAGGAGCTTTCTGTATGTCTCGTCGTCTTCCTCCCTTGTATGCCCTGCGCGCATTTGAAGCGGCGGCGCGACATAGCTCGTTCACCCGTGCGGCGGAAGAGTTGTCGATCACCCAGAGTGCGGTCAGTCGGCATATTCGAACCCTGGAAGATCATTTCGCTTGTCGGCTGTTCCATCGCAGCGGGCGCAATCTGCAATTGACCGAAGCCGCGCGTTTACTGTTGCCCGGAATCCGCGAAGGGTTCAGTGCGCTGGAGCGGGCCTGTAATACCTTGCGCGCCGAAGACGACATTCTGCGCATGAAGGCGCCGTCGACCCTGACCATGCGCTGGCTGTTGGCGCGGCTCAGTCGCTTTCGCCACTTGCAGCCGGGCAACGAAGTGCAACTGACCAGCGCCTGGATGGATGTCGATTCGGTGGACTTCAACGATGAGCCGTTCGATTGCGCTGTGCTGCTGAGTGACGGGCATTTTCCGCCGGACTGGGAGGCCAGCCTGCTGTTTCCTGAAGAGCTTATTCCAGTAGGGGCGCCGAACCTGCTGAATGATCAACCGTGGGATCTGGCTCGGCTGGCCTGCACCGAATTACTTCACCCGACGCCGGATCGTCGCGATTGGCGCAGTTGGCTGGAACATATGGGGTTGTCTGAGCAGGTGTCACTTAAAGGCGGGCAGGTGTTCGATACGCTGGAGTTGGGCATGATCGCGGCGGCTCGCGGTTACGGGGTGTCGATGGGCGATCTGTTGATGGTCGCCGAGGACGTCGCGCAAGGACGCCTGAGCCTGCCGTGGCCAACGGCGGTCGCCAGCGGATTGAATTATTACCTGGTGTGGCCAAAAACCCGTCCGGGAGGTGAACGTTTGCGTCGTCTCAGCGACTTCCTGCAAGGCGAAGTCCGCGCCATGGAGCTGCCAGCGGTTGCGCGCTTGAGCTGAAACGTTCGAGCCGCCACAATGGCGGCCTTGCGCCATACCCACGTTGCGCGCTCAAGTATTCGGTTTCACCGCCGACTATGAGCAAGTGGAACCGTCGTGCCGGTCTCCACGATTCACCCCCACTATTAGAAAATTATCCGAGTCGAGATCAAGGAGGATCCCGTGGCTCGGCCAGGAGCTGTCCATGTCTCAACCTCGCGCTCGGATCGCCTCGCAGCTGGGCCTCGCGCTCGCCGTGATACTGGCGATTGTCATCAGTGGCAGTACAGTGTTCGCCCTGCGTTCGCTGGATTCGGCCAACCTCGCCACCCGTGAAGAGCATCTGGCCAGTGAGGCGCGGCTGTTGGCCGACCAACTGAGCACCTTCCACGGCACGCTGCGGGAAAGCACCCAGCGTCTGAGCGGGTTGTTCGAGAAGCGCTTCAGCGCGGGTTTGAGCATTCACCCGAGTGAGCCGGTAGCGGTGGCAGGCACCCAGACCCCGGGTTTGCACCTGGGCAGCGAAGTGCTGAACAACAACTTCAAGGAAGTCGACGAGTTCAAGCAGATGACCGCCGGTGTCGCCACGCTGTTCGTGCGCAGCGGCGAAGACTTCGTCCGGGTCAGCACCTCGCTGACCAAACAGGACGGCACGCGCGCCATCGGCACCTTGCTCGATCACGCGCACCCGGCCTACGCGAAGCTGATGGCAGGGCAGGGGTATGTCGGTCGCGCCTTGCTGTTCGATCGTTCCTACATGACTCAGTACACGCCAGTGCGTGACGGCAGCGGCAAGGTGATTGCAGTGCTGTTCGTCGGCTTCGATTACACCGACGCGCAGAATGCCCAGTTCGATAACCTGAAGCGCTTCCGCATCGGCCAGACCGGTTCCCTGGCGCTGCTCGACGAGCAAAACAAATGGCTGGTCGCCCCGGCGGGTGTGCAGGCGCTGGATCAGGCGATTCCGCTGATCAATGGTCTGGCGAAAACACCGGGCAAAGGTCAGTTCTGGGACGACAAGTCCGAGGATTTCTACAGCGTTGCCGTGCCTTTCGACGGCGGGCCGTGGTCGGTCGTGGCGAGCATGCCGAAAGCCGAGATTCGCGCGGTGACCTGGAGTGTCGGTACGCAACTGGCAATCGGCAGTCTGTTGGCGATGCTGTTGGCGGTCGGGTCGGTGGTCTGGCTGCTGCGCAGCAAACTGGCGCCACTGAGCGACCTGGTGCGTCAGGCCGAAGCCTTGGGCGCCGGTGATCTGAGCGTGCGCCTGAACGTGTCGAGCAACGACGAAATCGGCCAGTTGTCGCGCGCGTTCAACCAGATGAGTCAGGCTTTATCGACCATGGTTGAGCACATCCGTCGCGCCTCGCAAGAAGTTAACAGCCGTGCGCAGGCGTTGTCCGGTTTGTCCGGCGGTGCTTATGAGGGCATGGAACAGCAGTCCGGCGAAATCACCAGCATGGCTGGCGCGGTGGAGGAGTTCAGCGCGACCTCGCTGAACATTGCCGACAACATGGGCGCGACCCAGCGTCTGGCGCAGGAAAACGCCCAGCAAACGCAGATTGGCCGCAGCTCGATGGAGGAAGCTTCGTCCTCGCTGGAGCAAATCGCTGGCGCCTTGAACAGCACCGCCACCGTGATCAACACCCTCGGTCAACGCTCCCAGGAGATTGGCGGCATCGTCGGCGTGATTACGTCGATTGCCGAACAAACCAACTTGCTGGCGCTCAACGCCGCTATTGAAGCCGCCCGTGCCGGCGAGCAAGGTCGCGGCTTTGCCGTGGTGGCGGATGAAGTGCGCAGCCTGGCCTCGCGCACCCGTCAGGCCACCGATGAAATTTCCAGCATGATTCACAGCATTCAGCAGGAAACCGGCAACGCGATCAGCACCATGGAACAGGGCAATGTGCTGATGCAGGAAGGCTTGTCGCGCAACGCCAATGTTGCCTCGGCGCTGGCGCGCATCGATGAGCAGAGCCGTTCGGCGGGTCAGCAGTTTGCCGCGATTACCACGGCGACTCAGGAGCAGAGCAGCACCGCGACCTTGCTGAGCAGTAACCTGCAAAGCATTGCGATGGCCAACAGTGAGCAGCGCGAAGTGGTGTCCAACCTGGCCGTGACCGCCAAGGAACTTGAAGGTCTGGCGGCCGAACTGCGTCAGGAGGTTGACCGGTTCCGTTAAGGCGCCGGTACCTTATTGATACACCGAGAGGTCCTCACTGGAGTCGACCTCTCCCCATTCGCCGGTGTAGGCGACAGCTTCAATTGGCACACGACCGGCATCGATGACGCGTTGCAGAGTGTTGGTCATGTGCATGCTGTCGCGTTGCTGCGGCGACAGTTCGGCACGCAGCCGTACGACTTCCGCCCAGCCTTCGGGCGTGAAGCGCAAAAGCCCCATGTACTGCCCCTGAACATCGTCCACCGATTGCGGTTTGTTGCCGATTTCGGCCAGCGTGTGCGTGGCGGTCAGGCGAAAGGTTTCGGCATCCAGCAACGGGTCGCCGAAACGCTCGGTCCACAACTGCAACCAGTTGGGGTCGTAGGTGACGGCCAACGCTGCGTCGCTGTTGATCAACGACTGCACCGCCACAGGGCTGTAGAAAATATCCGAATAGCTGACGATGCACGGCTGGCCCTCAAGCCAGGACTCGGCGCAGGCCAGTGATGAAACCATGTTGGTCTCGGCCCAGCGCGGGTTGTGAAACTCGCTCAGGCCACGTTCTGCCAGCAGCTCGCGCCTGTAACCGGTCACCACCGCGATGTCGCTGATACCCGCTGCCCGCAATGACTCCAGCTGCCATTCCAGCAGCGGTTTACCGCGCAACTCGACCAGACATTTTGGGCGTTCATCGGTGAGGCTTTTCATGCGGCTGCCACGTCCGGCAGCCAGAATAATGGCTTTCACTACAGGTCTATCCCGTGAATTCTTCAGTGGAATCGGTTTCGCCAAACAGTTGCTGCAGACGCTGAAGGTCGTGCGACGCGAAATCGTTCTCGCGCTCCGGGTGCCACATCCAGCCCTGCCACGGTCGTTGCAGGTGGCGGATCGCTTCGATTTCGCCGTCCTCGCTGCGCGCCAGCACCTCGAACCCGAGTGGGCAATCGGCGAGGGCGAAGGTGTGATAGCTGTTGACCTCGGCGACGATCTGCCCGCATAGCTGATGCCGGGTGCGGACATGGCCAGTGACCGGTTTCAGCGAGACACCCGACCAGTGCGCAACCATCTGCATGCCCCGGCAAATCCCCAACAACGGCAGATGGCGCGCATGGGCGTGATCCAGCAGTCTGCTTTCAGTCTGATCACGGGCCGGGCACTGACCGATGTCATTGCCGCCCGACAGCACGATGGCTTGTGGGTTAACCGCTGTCAGCCAACGATCGAGGTCATCAGGGGTTTGCCAACGGTTGGGGACCGGCACGGGGATAAGGCCTGCTGCCAGCACAAACGCGATCAGGCGCTGATCCAGCGCGTCACGGCTTTCGCCGCGCTCAGGGTGCATGTCGACACGTTGACTGATCGCAACCACTTTCATGACATCAACTCCACTCGGCGCCCCGGACAATCGAGGTGCAGAAAGTCTGCCGTCGACCATCGACGGTAGAGCACTTCGCCAGCGCCAATCACCGCCGGCAGGCCAAGCTCACCGGCACGTATCGCCATGTGCGAATTGGCCCCGCCCCACGCAGTGATCAGCCCGGCAATCGGGTAGGCGAACAGCCAGTCAAACCCCGGATCGGCATTGGGAATGCAAACAATCGCCCCGGCGAGTTTTTCCCGGTCATCACACAGCACCACCGGCGCGGTCACGCGTTTTTGCGTAATGAAATTGGGCGCCGTTTCCGGCCACTCGAAACACCAGACATCTTCTGGGCAGGTGATCACCGGCGGTAGCGACACCTTGAGCGTTTCGGCGTAACGCGCCTTGCCCTGTTCGATGCTGCGCATCAGCACTTCCTTCGGATCTGCTGCGGCGACATGCAGCTCCTGGAAGGCGCTGATGTCGCAATAGGCCAGATCCTCACGATCAATGCCGTACTGCGCACCGACCTGCGCGATCAGCGCCAAGGCATCGGAGAGGTTACGCGTGAAGTGAAACTTGGCCAGCTCGCGCAGCTCGATTCCGTTCTGCAGGAAGTCCAGCAATCCCACCGGATCAGGCTGCAGGCCATGGGCCTCGAGCTGTTTGACGATTTCGCGCATCTGCGGCAGCGTCAGCGAAAACGGTCGCAGCGGTTCCGGCGCGGCGGGGCTTTGCGTCCAGTCGAAATACAGCTCTGGCGCCTCGTCGTAACGCGGCGAGAGGATGTCGTAAGTGCCCGGTCGCAAATGCCCGTAACGGGCGAGGAACGTGGTTTTGTCGAGGGTGGCGCGGTCACGGGCCAACTGACCGCTGACCGTGGAAACCCCGGCCATGAACGCATCGTAATCCGCCTGCGAAAACACGCCGACACTGACCAGCGATCGCAGCATCTGCACGGCAACAAACCCGGCGCGGGCCAGGCCGGCGAAGGGCAGGGTGCCGTAACGCTTGGCATCCTCCAGCAGCCAGTAGATGCGTTCGAGCGGATCGGCATTGGAGGCCAGCAGCTCTTCGCGACGAGCGTTGAGCACCTCTAGCTTGTTGGCATCGCTGCGCCACAAACCGTCCTTGGGGTGCACGATGCGGTTGGTCAGCTTGCGCAGACTGGTGCTGATGGCGTCCAGTTCATGCTCAAGAAAACCGGCACTGCGCAAACGTTCCAGTTGCTGCGACAGGTCGAGGGTGTAGCAGGAGAACACGATCTCGAACTCTACCTTGTCGTGCAGCGTCGGTTCCGCCAGCAAGCGATCGATGTAGTAATCGACCAGGCGTCCGGCCAGCCCTTCATCAAGGTCGGCGGGAATGAACGAGTTGAACGACAGGCGCACATCGATATACGGCAGACCGAAAAAATGCGGCATCAGCGGGAAGCTGCGCAAGTTGCGATAGCCATAGTTGTGGCGCTGGTAGGCCCAGATCGAGTCAGTCACCAGATCCCGATACAGCGAAAGCGCCAGCGGTTTGGGGCGGATGCCGATGATTTCCGCCGGGTTCCAGTCAGGCATGACGCCGTACACCGTGCGCTGACCGATCAGAAATGGGTGCGGCCGCATGCCCCTTTCGACTTTGCTCTGAATGCTTTGCAGGCGGGCGAACTGGGTGGCCGCAGATTCAGGCACAGCCGGCAGAATCAGTGGCCGGGCTTGCAGCAGCCAGAGTGTCTCGCCTTCAGCGTCGCGGGTGACCGCGAACTCGCAGTCGACCGGTTGCTCACCAAACAGGCCGAGCAATTCTTCGAGCAAAGCCACCACTGGTGCGAGCGACGCTGGCGCTGCCACTTCACTGTGCGCTGCCTGCTGCCAGAGCCGACCACCCATGCCGCCGGTGACGGCGGCGGTGTCATCGCCCTCCGACCAGTTCACCACGCGATAAGGTGCGCAGGTGTTGGGGTCGTGAGAGAAGGCCACGCCGGAGCGCGCTACATTGCCGAGCATTGGCTGAATCAGGATCTCGTCAGTCAGGTGCACCTCGCCGTAACTGGCGATGACGTGTTCGATCGCCGAGACCAGTCCAGCCTCCTCGACATTCGGCACCGACAGGAAGGCGCCGGCGAACGACGCCTGCGCACTGTCCTCGCGCCCGCAACTGGAGCGCACGATCCACGGGGCGCCCGGCAGCCGGCGCTGGATGTTCTCAACGCAGGCGCGCTGATCCAGTTGCCAGTCCGCCACCGTGAACGCCAGCAACGGCGCGATGTGCGCCGAGGCGAGCCGTCCTTGCAGGCTGGTCAGGGTGCCGGCCTTGGTTGAGAAATGCAGGGCCATCAGCGGTTATCTCAGTTGAGCAACCCAGATGTTGGTCGAGTACGGGATCTGGATCGACGGCGTCTGCAGGCTTTTCAGGTAGTCGTCGATGGCCGCGATCACTTCATGGAAGCTGGCGCCAGCCTGACGTTCCAGCGTGGCGTGCGAGCGCCAGGCTTCGAGGCATTCTTCGATCGACTGCTCGTGAATCACGCGGGCATCCAGATGCACGACCGCACCGAACAATTCGCTGGCATCGATCACGGCGGTCTGGTCTTCGCGACGGGTGCCGTAGCCATAACCGGCCACGCGCTCTTTGATGATCGCTTCGATGCGCGCCTGGATCGGGTCTTCCAGATTGCGGTGGTTCCACATGCAGGCAAACCAGCCGCGTGGCTTCAGAATGCGTGCGGTTTCCTTGAGGGCCTGCTGACGGTCGCAGACGTTGAAGGAGCTGCCGAACGTGACCATGTCGAACGCTTGTGCCGCCTGGCCGGTGGCTTCACCGGTGCCTTCGTGCCATTTGACGTTTTGCAGTTCGGCGGTGCGCTTGATGCCGTTGGCGCGCATCGCATCGTTGGGTTCTACCGCTGTGACATCCAGGCCGCGGGCGGCCAGCATCAGCGTCAAGTGCGCAACACCCGCGCCGACGTCGCAGAACTTGTCGCCTTGCTCGGCACCGGCAATCGACAGCATGGCGTCGATGGCCGCGTCGGCGTAGTCAGGGCGCTTCAAATAGGCATCGGCCAGGGTGGTGTAGTCCCATTCGGTTTTCATAGTCAGTTCCTTCCAAGAATTTTAGGGAGCAAATCATCGGCCAGGCGTTGGCTGGAGCGTTCGCGATCGAACTCAACCAGGCAGTCGGCGGCCAGCGGTTCATCAATGGCCAGGTCGAGCCCGGCAACGTTATGCAGTTCGCCCGCATCGAAACGGCGATAGATGTCCTTGGGGTCGCGGCGACGCAACTCCTCCACGGGCACCTTCAGGTAAATCTCGAAATAATTGGGCAGATGGGCGCGGTTCCACTCGTGAACCTCGCGAAACAGCGAAATCGTGGCGATCACCACGGTTTGTCCCTGTGCAGCGATCATTTTGCACAGCCGAGCGTATTGCAGAGCGAGCGCCAGGCGACCTTCGCGGCCGTGGTTTTGCGTGCTGCTGGCGGCGGCGCCAAATACCTCGCGCAATTCATCACCATCGAGCATGACGACCGAGTGTCCTTCAGCGCGCATTCGGGTAACGAACTCACCGGCCAGCGTCGATTTGCCCGCTCCTGAAAGGCCCGTAATCCAGATTACCTGTCCACCAGCATCACGTTTCATAGTGTTCTGACTTATGTTCGATTGGAATGTATCGGCAGGTTGTTCCCTCGCATGAGGTCAGGCCTGCTTTTTTTAATGTTTGTCGCGCTCGATAATGTCTCCGAAAGAGTCAACCGAGAGCGGGCAATATTTCGACTCGTGGCGGAATTCAATCAAGTCGTGGAACACTTCCTGAGGCAGTGGCAAGTCGCTGTACTGTGCCTGATAGAACTTGTTGTATATGTAATAGCTGTCTTCTTGTGCCAGCAGGCTGAACCCTAACGCCATGTCTCGGAGTTCATTGCTGCTTCTGGCGATTGGCAACAAGTTGTCCATTTGATTCAGCCAGGCGTTGACGGTGAGATTATTTTCCTCAGTTAACGGCACGTAATAAATCGGCAGTTTGCAAGTGTTGAGCATGAACGACACACCACCAGTGGAGGCATCGGTGATGACCGTGTCGCATTGTGTGTAGAAAGCCGTGCTGCTGGTGCCGGCCTTGTCGATGGTTATCCAGTCATAGGCAGACAGTTCTTCGCACAGTGCCTTTACAGTCGGATGGGAAAGCTCGGCCATGTACGGACGCAAGATGAACGTTGCGTGGGGAATTTGCGATTTGACTGCATTGATGACGGTCTGCAGGTTCTCATACAGTGTCGCCCCGTTCGGGCAGATACCCAGTTGGGTCGGCAGAAGCCCTACAACATAGTTGTCCGAAGTCTTTTGCGATGGCGGGGATGATTCGAAATTGCCGGGGATTTTCACCGGCAGCGTCGCCACCGGGCTGGTGCTGCGCATGTCCGAACGCAAGGCCAGTCCATCGATCAACATGGTTTTCAGGGCCTTTCTGTCGCGACGGTATGCCTGCAGCCCGGCCGTAATCAAATCAAAGCCTGACCGCGAAGAGGAGATGACCACATCCCAGTAGGAGGTCAATTCGGCGTAGTAATACTTGTCTTTGGTCGGCATCCCGACATTGCCGTGGCTGATGAAGATGCCAAAATTCGAGTTGTCCAGCAGGCGTCCGGCGTAGGCATCATTTGAAATGACAATCTGCGATTTCAGGCTTGCAATGAAGTCATTGCCAATCTGCTTTACCGGGAAATCGAGGAGCGCTTCGACTTCCTCCCGGCTTAAGCCGGTACGATCAGTATTGAGTACGACACAGTTGTAATTTTCTCGAAGTGATTTGAGCGCTGGAATCAGATATTCGAGATATGTTTTGCCACCGTCCGCCACGTTGCTGAGTAAATAAACATTTTTCATGATGAAGTTTTGCTTTTGAAGTTTGTTTGAATAGGGCCAATGTCAAACGGAGTCATAACGCTGGGCAAGGGCTTCTTAGTTGTCTGGGTTTGAATAAATGACCAGGTACACGCACACAAGCCAGGTTTGGCTTGAGTCATGACTACACTGGTTGATTGAGCAGCTTTGCCCGGTGAACAGTAGAAATCTTGTCCATGATGTCCCGCCTCCATTTTCACGCTGAAAAATGCTCTATGTCTTGACGATAGACGGATAAGTCGTAAAAAAGAGCGCCGTCGTTATATCACATCTCGGCCAATGGCCATCGCCGCTCGGATGTTTATTTTCGGGGCAGTCCGCTTGCGAGTAGCGCTGTCATTTTCATTGTGTTGCCGGCCGATACTGCAAAGCCTCCGCCAGATGTTCGCGGGTGATGTCCTTTTCCTGGCTCAGATCGGCCAACGTCCTGGCGACCTTGAGCAACCGGTGCGCCGAGCGCAGTGACAGGGTCAGCCGTTCACAGGCTGACTCCAGCCAGGTCTCATCGGCTGTGGATAACTTGCAGTGGCGACGCAGGCCTGGCAGATCAAGAAACGCATTGGCACATCCCTGGCGTTTCTGTTGTCGCTCGCGAGCCTCGGCTACCAATGCGGCTGCACTGGCGCTGTCTTCTCCTGGCTTTACCGCAGGGTTCAGCGCTGTCGCCTCACGCGCAACCGTCAGGTGTAAGTCGATTCGGTCCAACAGGGGACCCGACAACTTGTTGCGATAACGCTGAACCATGTCCGGCGTGCACGAACACTTGCCGCTGGGTTCACCAAGATATCCACAGGGGCAAGGGTTCATCGCGGCCACCAACTGAAAGCGCGCGGGGAAACGCACGCGATCCTTGGCTCGAGCGATCACGATGAACCCCGACTCCAAAGGCTCCCGTAAAACTTCCAGCACCTTGCGATCAAATTCCGGCAGCTCATCGAGGAACAGCACGCCGTGGTGGGCGAGGGTGATTTCGCCGGGTTGCGGTTTCGAACTGCCGCCGACCAGTGCCGGCCCGGATGCCGAGTGGTGCGGTTGACGGAACGGACGCTGCGGCCAATGAGTCAGCGGCGCGCCACTGGCAACTGATTGTATTGCCGCGACCTCCAGTGCTTCGCTCTCGGTCAAGGGTGGCAACAGCCCAGGCAACCGGCTTGCCAACAAGGTCTTGCCGGTGCCCGGCGGTCCGCTGAACAACAAGTTATGCGCACCTGCAGCAGCAATCAGCAGCGCGCGTTTTGCCGCCAGTTGCCCCTGCACTTCATTCAAGTCGGGATAAGGCTTGCTGGCGTGCATCAACCCGTCGGACACATACGGCTCAACCGGCGTATGCCCATTGAAATGCGCCACCGCCTCCAGCAAATGATCCACGGCGTAGACCTTCAACCCCGAAGCCAGGCATGCCTCCTCGGCATTCGCCCGCGGCACCACCAGCGCGCGCCCCGCCTTGCGCGCTGCCAACGCTGCCGGTAATACGCCGCGCACCGCTCGTACGGCGCCGGACAACGCCAACTCGCCCAGACATTCCACATCATCCAGCGTCAGACACGGCACCTGCACACTCGCCGACAGAATCCCCAAGGCAATCGCCAGATCAAACCGCCCACCATCCTTGGGCAAATCCGCTGGCGCCAGATTCAAAGTGATCCGCCGCGCCGGAAACTGCAGCCCGGAATTGATGATCGCGCTGCGCACCCGATCCTTGCTCTCCTTCACCGCCGCCTCGGGCAGACCGACCATGGTCAGCGACGGCAGACCGTTGGCAAGATGGACTTCGACGGTGACAGCGGGGGCTTCCACGCCAATCTGGGCGCGGCTGTGGACGATGGAGAGGGACATGGTCGTTCCTTGAGCTGAATCGGGGGCCGCTTCCTGCGGGTTTTTGAAGGGTAGTCTGGGGAGAGGGCGTTGGTCGGACAGTTTTAAGGGCGAACTTTCACTGGATGTTGCTGAAGGCACTAATCCTCAGGCATAAAAAAACCGCCTGTCAGGCGGTCATTTTTGCGGTACTCAGGTTCCACCACCGGCAAGCCAACCATCGGGCTCCATTTCCTTGCCATAGGTCGCGGCCACTTTCAGAAAATGCCGCTGGCTGGCTGAAACTCTGTCCGGTAATCCGAGTGCCTCGGTACCCGGTTTGGACACCCGTGCCGGTTGGGTTTTCTGCTTCTTCTGTTTCATGGACACCTTACGTCTCGAACGCCTGCTGCCAAGGCTTCTAGATCCATAGACATAGTTTGTGCTCTGCTTGTATCGGGTAGCAGACAATATCGAAGTGAGGATGCTCACTCAATCAGGCGAGGGGAAAGTCATTGTAGGACGCTGCTTACTTGAATGAAGGACATTGGAGCTGGCTAGCATGGTAGGCGTAGGCACTCCGCAAATAGTTCGGTGCTTTCACATGGATGCTTCGCAGTGGCCTCCGTGAGGTAAACGTGGATTATGGGTCACGCCCCTTAAAAATCGAGACGAAAAAAAACCGCCTTGAGAAGGCGGTTTTTTATATGCAGGCTTCGGTGAGGCCAAGGCCTGCTTATCCATAGCGGACACACTCGTGTTGCCCGAGATTATGCATATTTGACCGGTGGCGCAAGCATCATTGAAATTTCAGCCAATCAATCTATTAAAAGATTCGAGGACCGAAATCGGTTTGCTGGTACATGATAACGACTTGATACAACTTGTTTAAATGCCACGGCCGGACAGCGAATACCATTCGCCGTGACGATGCCCACTCATCGAGTGTTCGCAAAGTGTGGTCGGGAGCGAAAAAAATTCATGTTCCTCGACACGGTTTGAGACCCGTGCCGGTGCTGATCTTGGGGAGCCCACACCCGGCCGCCTTGGCGGACACACTCGTGTGTAGTCCCGAAGGTGTTCGTACGCCGGAAAGTGCATCGGAGGTTTGGCCCCACGCAAGGAGGGCCAAAGTATGTCTAAGTTTCTTAAACATATGTGGCGCCTCGTCAGGATCGCGTTATGGGCTTTTCGCCTGTACGAGATTCTGCGAGACCGTTGGAATAATTCGTTGTAAGGATTGATCTGACGGAAACCGCTCCTGTCTCGGCAGGAGCGGTTTTATTGACATTTCGACATACATACTTCGAATGTTTGCCAAGAACGGGAAGGTCGTGCCGACCTTCAATTGCTAGCAGGCTAGCTCCCACAGGGAATTGCGGGGTTATTCGGCTGGCGGCGTCAGCTTGGCTTCCATCTCGGCAACCTTGGCTTCGAGACTCTCAAGTCGGGCACGAGTGCGCGCCAACACAACCATCTGGCTATCAAATTCTTCGCGGCTGACCAGATCGAGTTTGCTGAACGCACTTTGCAGCAGCATCTTGAACTGGCTTTCGATTTCGGCTTTCGGCAGCGGGGTGTCGCCGCTGAACAGGCGGGAGGCGGTGCCGCTCAGGGCGTCGAGGAAGTCTTTGGGCGCGAGCATGGTGGATGTCCTGGAAACAATGGCCGGCAGTGTATCACGCAGTGTCTATAGTCAATCTCGTGGTCAGGGATGCACGCTTTTCGCGCAGGCGGACGGACGGCGACGCACCGTTGTTGTGCGTATCCGCAGGGCCTTTTGCACGGGACGGCTTGCGGCAGCGGCCAAGGGATTGAAATCAGGGGATTTTGGCGAGATGGCAAGGTTTCTGCTTAGTCACCTTCGACCCATGCACTGATGCAGTCGCTGTGACGAATGCAGTGCGGCAGACGGAGCGGGGAGTTTCGTCGGCAGCGGTTAGCTGGCGTCAGTCGGGCAGGTACGGCCGACGATGCGTTACAAAGCCAGGCACTGCGCTTAGACTTGAGTCGGGTTTGTTTTCCTGGGGCAAGTCCACCAATTCGGGAGAGAGTTTTCATGAAGCTAGTCACTGCCATCATCAAGCCGTTCAAGTTGGACGACGTGCGCGAGTCGCTGTCCGAAATCGGCGTGCAGGGCATTACCGTTACTGAAGTCAAAGGCTTCGGCCGGCAGAAGGGTCACACCGAGCTGTATCGCGGCGCGGAATATGTGGTCGATTTTCTGCCCAAGGTGAAAATCGACGTGGCCATCGACGACAAGGATCTGGATCGGGTTATCGAGGCGATAACCAAAGCGGCCAACACCGGCAAGATCGGTGACGGCAAGATCTTCGTGGTCAATCTGGAACAGGCGATTCGCATCCGTACCGGCGAAACCGATACCGACGCGATTTAAACGCCGCCACAAACCCCAACGCCCCAGGAGAAAACAATATGACTCTGCGTAAATTCGCAGGGCTAGGAGCCCTGTTGTCTATCGTAATGCCCGGCCTTGCTATGGCGGCAGACGAAGTGGCGGCCCCGGTCCTCAATTCCGGCGACACTGCCTGGATGCTCACCTCGACAGCCCTCGTGCTGTTCATGACCATCCCCGGCCTGGCGCTGTTCTACGGCGGCATGGTTCGCTCGAAAAACATTCTTTCCGTGATGATGCAGTGCTTCGCCATTACCGGTCTGATCAGCATCCTGTGGGTCATTTATGGCTACAGCATTGCGTTCGACACCACCGGCATGGAGCAGGGCGTCGTCAACTTCAACTCGTTCTTCGGCGGCATGGGCAAGGCGTTCCTCGCCGGTGTCACGCCTTCGAGCCTGACCGGGCCTGCGGCGTTGTTCCCCGAGGCGGTGTTCATTACTTTCCAGATGACCTTCGCGATCATCACCCCGGCGCTGATCGTCGGTGCGTTCGCCGAGCGGATGAAGTTCTCCGCGATGCTGATCTTCATGGGCATCTGGTTCACCCTGGTTTATGCACCGATCGCGCACATGGTCTGGTCCGGCAACGGCGGCCTGATGTGGGACTGGGGCGTACTCGACTTCGCGGGCGGCACCGTGGTGCACATCAACGCCGGTGTGGCCGGTCTGATTGCCTGCCTGGTATTGGGCAAGCGTAAAGGCTTCCCGACCACCCCGATGGCGCCGCACAACCTCGGTTACACCCTGATGGGCGCGGCGATGCTGTGGGTCGGCTGGTTCGGCTTCAACGCCGGTTCCGCTGCAGCGGCCAACGGCACCGCCGGCATGGCGATGCTGGTCACTCAGATCGCTACCGCTGCTGCCGCACTGGGCTGGATGTTTGCCGAGTGGGTCACCCACGGCAAGCCAAGCGCACTGGGCATCGCCTCGGGTGTGGTGGCCGGTCTGGTCGCAATCACTCCGGCTGCTGGCACGGTGGGCCCGATGGGCGCACTGGTGATCGGTCTGGCGGCGGGCGTGGTGTGCTTCTTCTGCGCCACCACCCTGAAACGCAAACTCGGTTATGACGACTCCCTGGACGCGTTCGGCGTACACGGTATCGGCGGTATCCTCGGCGCGATCCTCACCGGTGTTTTCGCTGCACCGTCGCTGGGTGGCTTCGGCACCGTGACCGACATCGCCGCACAAGTGTGGATTCAGTGCAAAGGTGTCGGCTTCACCGTCATCTACACCGCGATCGTCACCTTCATCATTCTCAAGGTGCTGGACGCCGTAATGGGTCTGCGTGTGACCGAGGAAGAAGAGTCGGTTGGCCTCGATCTGGCACAACACAACGAACGCGGCTACAACCTGTAAGTACGCGCATTAAAAACTTGCCCGGTTCGCCGGGCATTTTTTTGTCTGGAATTTGTCATTCAGAGAGCAGCTGAAAGGATTTTTCGTACGGCTTTGGTCGTGTTTACGACGGGCGTTTTTCTGCGGCCAATGGCTTACATCATTGCAGGAATATTAGGGCCTTTGTTTTTTCCCAGAGCGCGCTAGAATGCGCCCCGAACGTGCGGAGAACTGTATGTGGCAACAGACTCTGATAACCCTGCGGGCTCGGCCCCGGGGCTTTCATCTGGTAACGGACGAGTTACTCGCCGGCCTGCCTGAACTCAGGGAGTGCCGGGTCGGTCTGTTGCATTTGTGGCTGCAGCATACCTCGGCGTCGTTGACCATCAACGAGAACGCCGATCCGGCGGTACGTCGCGACTTCGAACGATTTTTCAATCGTCTGATCCCACAAGGAACAGACGGCTATGAGCATAACGACGAAGGCCTGGACGACCTCCCGGCGCACTTCAAGGCCAGCGTGCTTGGTTGCCAGATCAGTCTGCCGGTTTCGGCGGGTCGCCTGGCACTGGGGACCTGGCAAGGCGTTTATCTGGGCGAGCACCGTGATCATGGCGGTGCTCGAAAAGTCCTCGCCACCTTGCACGGTGAAGGGGCATAAACCGTTGGTCACCAATGGTTACTGATTTTTTAACGGCGACTTTCGACAGTTGCCAAAGCTGGTCTATAACTAATCTGCTTTTCGCAAGTCATGAGGTAGAACATGAGCGACGATGATCTGGAAAACGACGACCTCGAAGTAGGCGACGAAGACGAGGCCGAGGAAGGTCTGGAAGCAGCAGCGGAAGACGTTGCTGACGACGATGGCGGTGACGATACGCCGGCTCCGGCTGCCAAAGGCAAAGCCAAGGCTGCGGTGTCGGTAGACGAGTTGCCGAGCATTGAAGCCAAGAACAAGGAACGCGACGCCCTGGCCAAGGCCATGGAAGAGTTCCTGTCGCGTGGCGGCAAGGTTCAGGAAGTGGAGGCCAATGTGGTCGCCGATCCGCCGAAGAAGCCAGACAACAAGTACGGCAGCCGCCCTATCTGAGGCGTGCCGCTGGCTTGCTGAAAAAGCCCGCCGTCGCTGCGGGCTTTTTCATGTCTGGAATTCGGGACGCGCCACGATCCCCCTGTAGGAGTGAGCCTGCTCGCGATAGCGGTGTGTCAGTCAGCCCAGATGTATCTGACACACCGCTATCGCGAGCAGGCTCACTCCTACAAGGGAACTTTGTCAGTTCGAGAGGGCATTCCAGCGGGCAAGCACCGCTGGCAAATCACTCAGGCTGCGAATCTCGGCATCCGGCAGACGATCCGCTTCCCAGACTTTGCCCGCCGGGTTAAACCAGATTGCCCGCAACCCCGCCTGTTGCGCTCCAGCAATGTCATCACCCGGATGATCACCAATATGAACTGCGGTTTCGGCCGTGGCGCCGCCACGCTGCAACGCTTCATGAAACAACCGGGCATCCGGTTTGGCGATGCCGATGTCTTCCGCGCACAACGCAAACTTGAAGTAGTCCGCCAACCCCAACCGCCGCACATCGGCATTGCCATTGGTGACCACGCCAAGCGCATAGTGATTGGCGAGAATCTCCAGCACGGGCTCGACTTCGGGGAACACTTCGATCTGATGCCGCGCATGCAGAAACACTTCAAAGCCCTTGTCTGCCAAGTCGGTGGCTTCGCCATGGGCGTACCCAGCGTCTCCCATCGCATGCAACAACACCCGCCGACGTAGAGCGCTGATCCGATGCTTGAGTCCCGGCTCGTTGGCCAGCACCCGCTCGCGGATCGCCCACAAATGCTCCACCGGCACCGCGCCCAGGTTCGGCGCGTGTTCGCTCAGCCATTCGCGCAATACCGCTTCGGCGCTGACGATCACCGGAGCGGTGTCCCACAAGGTGTCGTCGAGGTCGAAGGTGATCAACTGGATGCTCATGAATCGTCGCCTTTCATGCGTTTGGCCCGTGGATGGGCGCTGTCGTAGACCGCCGCCAGGTGCTGGAAGTCCAGGTGGGTGTAGATCTGCGTGGTCTTGATGTCGGAGTGGCCGAGCAATTCCTGCACCGCGCGCAGATCCTGCGAGGATTCGAGCAGATGGCTGGCGAAGGAGTGCCGCAGCATGTGCGGGTGCAGGTTCTGTCCCAGTTCGCGTTCGCCGGCCAGTTTGACCCGCACCTGAATCGCTCGCGGGCCGAGGCGCCGGCCTTGCTGGCTGACGAACACGGCGTCGTCTGCGGGGTTGGTCATGGCCCGTAACGGCAGCCATTGTTCCAGTGCTTCGCGGGCCTTTTTACCCACTGGCAGCAGACGGGTTTTGCTGCCTTTGCCAAGCACTTGAACCATGCCATCGGCCAGATCAAGTTGATCAAGATTAAGCCCGGTCAGCTCGGAGAGGCGCAGACCGGAGGAGTAGAACAACTCCATAATCGCCTGATCGCGCCGCGCAAGAAAATCATCCTCGACCGCACCTTCAAGCAGTTGCAGCGCACGGTCAGTGTCGAGGGTTTTCGGCAGGCGACGTTCACCTTTCGGCGGTGCCAGACCGGTCGCCGGATCGTGGTCGCAGAGACCTTCTCTATTCAGATAGTGATACAGCCCGCGCACCGCCGAGAGCAGGCGGGCGAGGCTGCGCGAGGATTGACCTTGCGCATGCAGGCGTGCGATCAGGCTGCGCAGGCGTTGAATATCCAGCGCGGCCCAGCTGCCGATGTTCTGTTTGACGCACCAGCCGAGGACTTTGTCGAGGTCGCGGCGGTAGGCCGACAGCGTGTGCGGCGACACCTGTCGCTCACTGCGCAGGTGTTCGCAGTAAGCGTCCAGTTGCCGTTCCATGCTCAGCGTACCGAGCGCAGGGGGCTGTTGACCCGTGGCAGCACGCGGCCCATGACTTCGGCGATGTAGCTGAGGAACAGCGTACCGACCGAACTCTTGTAGTGCTGCGGATCACGGCTGGCAATTGCCAGAATGCCGTGGATGCCTTGATGGCTGACGGCGACCACAGCGGTGGAGCCGATCTGCTTGCGCTGTTCTTCGCCGAAGAGGAAGTCCAGTTCGTGCTCACGCAGGCTGCCGCTGACGCTTTTGCCTTCGGTGAGCAGGCCGCCGATGGCGACTTGTGCGTCGGCGTGAGTGACCCAGCGACCAACCGGCGCGGGGTTGTCGCCGAGCAGGATCAGGCTGACAAAAGGCACCTGAAAGTCCTGACGCAAACTGTCTTCGACGCTGATCACCACGTCTTCCAGGCTGGCGGCGTCCATCAGAGAAAGAATCAGGCGGCGAGTCTTGTCGAACAGCCGATCGTTGTCGCGGGCGACGTCCATCAACTGTGAGAGGCGATGACGCATCTCGATGTTGCGGTCGCGCAGAATGGTCATCTGCCGCTCGACCAGCGAAACGGTATCGCCACGCTGGTGCGGAATGCGCAGGGCGGGCAGCAGTTCTTCGTGCTCGACGAAGAAGTCCGGATGAGCCTCCAGGTATGCGGCAACCGCTGCCGCCTCCAGGCTCTCGGACGCTGATTCGTCGGACTGTCGGGCGGGTACCTGAGGCTTATCGGTCATGGTTTCTGCTCACTCAAAGACGTACTTGTCCTTCGTATACACGCACTGCCGGACCGGTCATCAGCACCGGTTGGCCAGGGCCCGCCCATTCAATGGACAGACGCCCGCCAGGCAGGTCGATCAATAGTGGCGAATCCATCCACCCCTGACTGATGGCCGCGACAGCTGCGGCACAGGCGCCGGTACCGCAGGCCTGGGTTTCCCCGGCACCGCGTTCCCACACGCGCAACTGCGCACGGTTACGGTCGATGACCTGGAGGAAACCGACGTTCACTCGCGCCGGGAAGCGCGGATGGTGTTCGATTTTCGGCCCCAGCTCATGCACCGGTGCACTGTTGATGTCCTGCACGCGCAATACCGCGTGTGGGTTGCCCATGGAAACGGCGGCCAGTTCAACCGTGGTGCCGTCGACTTCCAGCTGATAGCTGATGGCCTGCGCCGGCGCTTCGAACGGAATGTCCGCTGGCACCAGACGCGGGGCGCCCATGTTCACGCCGATCTGGCCGTCGTTACGCACATCCAGCTCAATGATGCCGCCCTTGGTCTCGACGCGGATCTGCCGTTTCGCGGTCAGACGCTTGTCGAGCACGAAACGCGCGAAGCAGCGCGCACCGTTGCCGCACTGCTCGACTTCCGATCCATCGGAATTGAAGATCCGGTAACGGAAATCCACGTCCGGATTGCTCGGCGCCTCGACGATCAGCAACTGGTCGAAACCAATGCCAGTGTGGCGGTCGCCCCATTGCTTGGCGTGCTTTGGCTGAATATGCGCGTGCTGGCTGACCAGGTCGAGAACCATGAAGTCATTGCCCAAGCCGTGCATTTTAGTAAAACGCAGCAGCATGGGTTACTCCGGCAGCAGGCTTTCGCCGGCAAACAGCTCGGCCACGGTTTCGCGGCGGCGCACTTCAAAAAACTGGTCTCCGTCTACCAGCACTTCAGCGGCACGGCCACGAGTGTTGTAGTTGGAACTCATGACAAAACCGTAGGCACCGGCCGAATGCACGGCCAGCAGATCGCCTTCGGCCAGGGCCAATTCGCGATCCTTGGCGAGGAAGTCGCCGGTTTCGCAGATCGGGCCAACGATGTCGTATTTGCGCGCAGCGGTGTCACGCGGTTTGACCGCCGTGACGTCCATCCACGCCTGATACAGCGCCGGGCGGATCAGGTCGTTCATCGCCGCGTCGACGATGGCAAAATCTTTGTGCTCAGTGTGCTTGAGGTACTCGACCTGAGTCAGCAGCACGCCGGCGTTGGCAACGATGAAACGGCCCGGCTCGAACACCAGCGCCAGATCACGACCGTTCAGACGCTCGCGCACGGCTTTGATGTAGTCGGCGGCCAATGGCGGCTCTTCATCGCGATAACGCACGCCCAAACCGCCACCGAGATCGATATGGCGCAGGTGAATGCCGCAATCGCCGAGACGATCGACCAGATCCAGCAGACGGTCGAGGGCATCGAGGAACGGTGGCAGCGTGGTCAGTTGCGAACCGATGTGGCAGTCGACGCCGACCACTTCCAGGTTCGGCAGATGCGCGGCGCGAACGTACACGTCTTCGGCGTCGGCAATGGCGATGCCGAACTTGTTCTCTTTGAGACCGGTGGAAATGTACGGGTGGGTGCCAGCATCGACGTCCGGGTTCACCCGCAGCGACACCGGCGCGCGAACGCCCAGTTCGGCGGCGACCACTTGCAGGCGCTCGAGCTCGTCGGTGGATTCGACGTTGAAGCAGTGCACGCCGACTTCCAGTGCGCGGCGCATGTCGTCACGGGTCTTGCCGACGCCGGAGAAGACGATCTTGTCAGGGCTACCGCCAGCGGCGAGTACACGCTCCAGTTCACCACGGGAAACGATGTCGAAACCGGCACCGAGGCGGGCCAGGACATTCAGTACGCCGAGGTTGGAGTTGGCTTTGACCGCAAAGCAGACCAGGTGCGGCATGCCGGCCAAGGCATCGGCGTAAGCCAGATACTGAGCTTCGATGTGCGCACGCGAGTACACATAAGTAGGCGTACCGAAGCGATCGGCGATGGCGGACAGCGCCACGCCTTCCGCGAACAGTTCCCCGCCACGGTAGTTAAAAGCGTCCATGGCGATCCCTTATTGGTAAACGTCGTGCTTGTGTGCTTTGGACGGCTGCTTCTGCGAAGACTGGGCTTGTTCTGCCGGGTCCTGATCGTCATCCGGCAGGTACAGCGGGCCTTTTTGACCACAGGCCGAAACGAGGCAGGCAACCGCGACGAGCGCAGCAAGGGAAGAGATCAGGCGCTTCATGGCGAAATCCTTGAAAATGCGTTAATTGCGCCGGAGTATACCGGCCGCCCGGCAGCTTGCCTATGCGAGGGGGTTCCCGTCCGGCGGGGCTCGTCCGTGAGCACTGGTAACCCTGTGGGAGCGAGCTTGCTCGCGAAAGCGGTATGTCAGTCGCCATCGATGTTGAATTTTCCGGCGCCTTCGCGAGCAAGCTCGCTCCCACAGGGGGCAGTGCTGGACGGGAAACGGTGCTTGGTCGTTAATCTTTGCAATCGGCCGGCAGCGTCCGTATCTTTCGGCGCTTGAGCCTGATCAGACATTTTTTGAGGTTGCCGCAATGAGTTTGTCCGAAGCCCGTTTTCACGATCTGGTCGATGAAACCCAGGAAAAACTGGAAGACATCTTTGACGAAAGTGATCTGGATATCGACATGGAGAACTCGGCCGGTGTGCTCACCGTCAAGTTCGAAAACGGCTCGCAGCTGATCTTCAGCCGTCAGGAGCCGCTGCGTCAGCTGTGGCTGGCGGCGGTGTCCGGTGGTTTCCACTTCGACTACGACGAAGAAAGCGAGCGCTGGATGTGCGACAAGAGCGAAGAGCAATTGGGCGAAATGCTCGAGCGCATCGTCAAGCAGCAGGCGGGTGCTGAATTCGACTTCGAAGGCCTGTGATTCTGTGACTGACACTGCGCCTGTTCGTCCACCGAAGCCGCTTTACAGCAACATCAGCCCGGCCGTGCCTTCGCCGTGCAGCGGTGTGTGCCGACTGGACGAGCAAAAGGTCTGCCTCGGCTGCTTCCGGCATGTCGAAGACATTCGCGAATGGCGTTCGGCGGACGATGAGCGCCGGCGAGTGATTTGCGCGCAGGCGTCCCGGCGCAAGCAGTGCGGCGGGGCGTGACTTGTATATTTTTTGAGCTGTGATAGTGTCCGAACACGCCTCAACCCATCGAGGCCTGGTGAAAACCCCGTCTTTTTTGGCGGGGTTTTGCTTTTTTTGTGTGCAGAAGAAAGGAGTCTGCCCGGATCATGACCGCACCTTCCATCACCCTTACCCGTCTGGACGTGCAACGTCTGGAGCGCCTGATCGACAGCCTGGATGACACGCTGCCGGGCGTGATTGCGCTGCAAACCGAGCTGGACCGCGCCGATACCGTGGTCGGCCACGATGAGGTGCCCGCCGATGTCGTGACGATGAATTCCCGTGTGCACTGCCGCGAAGAAGGCAGTGGCAAGGACTATCACCTGACGCTGGTCTATCCCAAGGATGCCAACGCCGATGAAGGCAAGATCTCGATCCTGGCGCCAGTCGGCAGCGCACTGCTGGGCCTGAAGGTCGGTCAGCACATCGACTGGCCGGCACCAGGCGGCAAGACCCTCAAACTGACCTTGCTGGAAGTCGAATCGCAGCCGGCCAACGGTGGCGCGTTTCCCGAGTAACCCGCCTCAGACCTGTTCGAGTGCCTCGTTCAGGGCGCGCTCCAGGTCAGCCTTGTAGCGCAGATACAGATTGCTTGAACTCTGCCCGTCACCGAGCAGGCCCGAAAGGTCGAGGTCGGTGATGTAGCAGCGATAGCGTTCGCTCTCGCGGCGCTGCTCGACAATTTCCCGGGCGACCACGCTGAACAGCTGGTCGCCATGTTCCAGTTCGCTGAATTCCCTTTGATTGCAATACAGGGTGACTTGCACTTCGCCCGGTGCGGCTTTGCCGACAATTGCCTGCACGTCATAGAACGGCTTGTTCACCGGCGTCTGCGGTGCCGGCCGTGCTTCGACCCGGCGCGCGCGTCCCGGACCTGAAGGCAATAACTGGTAATACAAAGTGTCGAGACGGCCGTCGGGACCAGCGTCCATCGGCAGCACGGCTTCGCGGCGGAACAGGATCGATTGCAGGAAACGCTGCAACGGCACCAGCAGACTCTGCTCGTCGTGATAAGGCAAATGCTGCTGCCACAGTGCGTTGAACTCATCCAGAACATACAGCTCGGCCTGCTGCTCGGTGATGCGGTAGAACACTTGAATGCATTCCGGCTGGCCCATCGGCAGGATCAAGGCAAGGTCGTGATCTTCCAGCGCCATTGGGTCCAGATGCAGCGGGCTGTAGCGCGGCTGCTCTTCACCGAGGTAATCGAGCAGGGCCGGCAGGGTGGCGAGGGCGACGTGGTTGACCTGGCCCGGCACCAATTCCAGCACGTGATAGTGCTGCTGCACTTGAATCAGATAGCGGTGGTTCAGCTCGCTGAGCAACAGGTTCTGTGCGGTGTCGACGATTTCCTCGACCCGACGGGCAATGAACTGCGCGCGGTTGTGGCAGAAACAACGCACCTTCAACGACGGCTGCAGTGGCCCGCGTGGCAAGTTGTTGAGGTAATCGCGCAGGCAATCGAGCAGGGCGTGCGGGCCATCGAAGCGGTTGACCAGCACTTCGTTCCAGCTGTTGAGCGTCACTTGGTCGAGCGTCAGCACGAGGTTTTCGCGCACGCCGGCGTAACTCAGCGAGTCGGTACGCTCGGTGGTCATCAGGATGTTCAGGTCGCGGTGATGCTTGAGCGGGTCGATACCGACGTTGACCAGCATCAGCACTTCGCTCGGCACGGCGGCGCGCAGCAACGGCTCTTCGGCGACGGTAGGCAAGGGCAGGGCGATGCACTGTTGCAGGCTGCCGAGCAGGTTGAACAGCTCGAACTCGCTCAGGTCGCTGGTGCCGGGGTGCAGGGCCAGGCGCGTGCTGCTGTCGATCACGCCGTTGCGGTGACACCAGGTCAGCAGTTCAAGCAGTTCGCGGCTGCGTTTGATTGGTGCGAAGTGTTCCCACTCAAGTGCCGTGAGGCTGCCGTTGTACAGGCCCCACTGGGTTTGCCCCGGCTCCTTTTTATTGCGCGACTGCACCAGGGTCAGGGTGTCCTCGGCCAGGTCCGGGGCGATGCCGGGGTTGATGAACTCGACCTTGTCGGCCTTGCGTTCGAAGGCGGCATAGAGCCGGCGGCCGAGCACATTGAGGTCACGTTTGTTGATCAGGCTGACAGTCTGCTCAGTGCGGGCGAACTGGGTCAGAAAGCGATAGCTGTAATTCAGCTCGTTGACCAGTGCGCGGCGTTCGGCGCTGACCTGACGGACTTTCCACTGGCTGCGGCTATCCAGCAGCGTCAGTTGTCGCTGATCCCAATGCCATTCGCTGGCCAGCCGCTCCAGCAACGAACGTTGCCAGCTCTGGGTGCGGCTGTTGCCGGTGAGCTTGCGGTTGACCTTCAGGTACAGCGCGCGGCGTACCAGTTCCAGCCGTTCCGGTTCGTTGCGCGCAATGAGGTATTCCTCGATGCGCCGGTACACGACCATGTACGGATCCAGCTCATCGAGATCGAGCTGATTGGCGAACACGGCTTTTTTGAAGCGCAGGCTCAAACACTGCACCTGCGGGTGTTCGCTGGCGTAGACCTCGGTCAGCAGCAGTTTCAATACCGACTTGTAGGGCGACTCGATGCCTTTGAACAACTGCCACAATCCGGCACCAATGAACTCGCCCGGCGGAATCCTCGCCAGATGGCCAAGGTCAAGGGTTTCGTCGGCGCGGATAAAGCGCTTGGACAGCAGGGTATGGGTGTAAAGGTCGTAGGCGGTTTCTTCGTAAACCGGCACCAACCACCAGATCGGTGTGCGCCCGGCCAGCCAGATCGCGGTGCGGTAGAACTCGTCGAGTAGCAGATAGTGCTGCGTGGACCCGCAGTTTTCCGAACTGAGCTGAGTGTCGCGTTCGCCTTTGACGAAGCGCACCGGATCGATCAGGAAAAAATGTGCCTCGGCGCCCTGACTCGCGGCCCAGGCTTCCAGCAACTGACATTTCTTGCTGAGCTCGGCGAGTTCGCTTTCGCTCAGATCCGGCGCGTGGCAGACCCACACGTCCATGTCGCTCTGATCGGCCTGCGCCAGCGTGCCGAGGCTGCCCATCAGGAACAGGCCGTGAATCGGCCGCGGTGGATTGCTGCCGTGGCGCGGCTTGTAGGAAAACGAACGGGTCAGGCGTTGCGCTTCGGCGAGGGTGTTGGCGTCCGGCTCGTAATTCGACAGGCCGGCCGGCGTACTGCCCGAGACATAGCCCGGCAGCAGCGGATGATTGACGTGGAAGAACAATGGCAACAGCGTCAGTACGCTCTGTTGGCGTGGCGACAAGCCTTCGAGGGCGCGGCCGAGTCGGCCTTCATTGAGTTTGAGAAAGCGCGCGCGCAGTTGGCTGAGGACTTTGCGGTCAATGCCTTCGTCCAGGTCGGGGCGGATTTCGTGGGTGCGCGTCATGTCAGCTCAAACCGGCTCACAGGCTCGGACGTAGAGGGTCTCGGAATGTCAGGCAGTTTAGCCTTTGCGCGGCGGGACTTTTAAGCTGAATTTGTTTTTTGACGTCAGATTTCCATCGCGGGCGACCGGGCAGGCCCGCGGAAATCCCGTGGCAGGAGTTCCCGTGGGCAAAGTCGGGGAGGATCAGGCGGTTTCTTGCTCTCTCAGAATGGTCAGCACGGTTTGCACATTTTGTGCGGCGTCGCGACCGAGGCTGGTCAGATAGCCGCCATCGGGCTGATCGGTCAGGTCTTTTTCAAAGAGGCGTTTGGCGGCAGAAATATGTTTCGGGGCAGCGGTCTGATGAATTTTCAAACCTTCCTGGGAACTGTCCAGGGGAAAGAGTGCGAGGACTTCCAGTTCGGCAACCAACTCAGGGGTAAGCGACATAAGGACTCCAGACTTTCTAGGAATTGGACGACAGCGTCCCTAAGGTGAACCCGCTTTTGCGGCATGTCCAGTGCTCAGATCAGGGATTTTGTCTTGAGGCGGATTCCAGTGTAGTCGGGGCCCGAGAGTTGGCTGGATGGATGGGTGACAAATTGTGTGGGAGCGAGCCTGCTCGCGAAAGCGGTGTGTCATTTAGCGTTGTTTTTGCTGATACACGGCATTCGCGAGCAGGCTCGCTCCCACAAGGGGATGTGTTTGGCTTACTGCTTTTCTGGCGGTAATTCCGGCAATGCACGCAGCGCCGCTTCGTACCACTCGGTATCGAACGGGCGGTCTTCATCGAGCATCGCGTCAATCTCATAGGCCAGCACGTGCGCCATCAGATTGAGGATCTCTTCGCGCTCGACGCCCACCAGGGTCAATTTGTTGAACGTCGCTTTGGCTGTCGGTGGGTTGTCGCTTTCGATCTGGTTCTCGATGGCTTCGATCAACGTAGCCTCGGTGAACTCTTCTTCGTCATTGTCGATGTCTGTCGGGTCGCTCATGGCAGGCTCCTCAAGGAAAGGCGCCAGTTTACCCGCATTCAGCGGGGTGATGCTGCTGGCGCGATTCGCCTGCACGATCTATAAACAGGCCCTGCCCACCCCGCACGGCCTGGAGGCTATGTGATGTTCAAGCTCTACGGATTCTCAGTCAGCAACTACTACAACATGGTCAAACTGGCGCTGCTGGAAAAAGGCCTGCCGTTCGAGGAGGTCACGTTCTACCCGACGCAGACCCCGGAATCACTGGCCATCAGTCCGCGCGGCAAAGTCCCGGTGCTGGGTGTTGAGGCTGGTTTCATCAACGAAACGGCGATCATCCTCGAATACCTCGAACAAACCCAGAAAGGCACACCGCTGCTGCCGAGCGACCCGTTCGAGCGCGCGCAGGTGTTGGCGATTGCCAAGGAAATCGAGCTGTACATCGAGCTGCCGGGGCGTGCCTGTTATGGCGAAGCATTTTTCGGCATGAGCCTGCCGGACGCGATCAAGGAAAAGACCAAGAGCGAATTACTGTTGGGTTTTGCTGCGCTGGGACGACACGGTAAATTCTCTCCGTACGTGGCGGGCGACAGTCTGAGCATTGCCGATTTGTATTTCCTCTACAGCGTGCCGCTGGCCTGTGCGGTCGGGCAGAAGCTGTTCGGGATTGATTTGCTGGCAGAGATGCCGCAGGCGAAGGCGTTGCTGGAGCGGCTTGAGCAGAATCCGCATGTGCAGAAGATTGCGGCGGACAAGGAAGCGGCGATGCCTGCGTTTTTGGCGATGATCGCTGCCAAGAAGTGATTTTTTTGCTGTTCTGAAGGTCGCATTCGCGAGCAGGCTCGCTCCCACAGAGTTATGTGCTGAAACACGATTACGTGTCCGACGCAAAACCTGTGGGAGCGAGCCTGCTCGCGAAGCTTTTGACTTTTAGCGGCCGGCCAACAGCGCCTGACCGCGAACCACAGCAGCCTTGACCTGCGCCGGCGCAGTGCCGCCGATATGGTCACGGGCATTCACCGAGCCTTCCAGGGTCAGCACGGCAAACACATCCTGCTCGATCTGGTCGCTGAACTGGCGCAGTTCTTCCAGGCTCATCTCGGCCAGATCCTTGCCCGTGTCCACGCCGTACTTAACGGCATGGCCAACGATCTCGTGGCAGTCACGGAACGGCAGACCACGGCGCACCAGATAATCCGCCAGATCGGTCGCGGTGGAGAAACCGCGCAGCGCCGCTTCACGCATGATCGCGTGCTTCGGTTTGATCGCCGGGATCATGTCGGCAAAGGCCCGCAGCGAGTCGCGCAGGGTATCGGCGGCGTCGAACAGCGGTTCTTTGTCTTCCTGGTTGTCCTTGTTGTAGGCCAGTGGCTGGCCCTTCATCAGGGTCAGCAGGCCCATCAGTGCGCCGAACACACGGCCGGTCTTGCCACGCACCAGCTCTGGCACGTCGGGGTTTTTCTTTTGCGGCATGATCGAGCTGCCGGTGCAGAATCGGTCCGGCAGATCGATGAACTGGAATTGCGCGCTGGTCCACAGCACCAGCTCTTCGGAGAAGCGCGACAGGTGCATCATCGCGATGCTCGCCGCGGAACAGAATTCGATGGCGAAGTCGCGATCGGAGACGTTGTCCAGCGAGTTGCCGCCGACGGCGTCGAAACCGAGCAGTTGCGCGGTGTATTCGCGGTCGATCGGGTAGGTGGTGCCGGCCAGCGCGGCGCTGCCCAGTGGCATGCGGTTGGTGCGCTTGCGGCAGTCGACCAGGCGCTCGTAATCACGGCTGAGCATCTCGAACCAGGCCAGCATGTGGTGACCGAACGTCACTGGCTGCGCGGTTTGCAGATGGGTGAAGCCCGGCATGATGCTCGCGGCTTCACGCTCGGCTTGCTCCAGCAGGCCTTTTTGCAGGCGGGTGATTTCGGCGAGGATCAGGTCGATCTCGTCACGCAGCCACAGGCGGATGTCGGTGGCGACCTGGTCGTTGCGGCTGCGCCCGGTGTGCAGCTTTTTGCCGGTGACGCCGATGCGATCGGTCAGGCGTGCTTCGATGTTCATGTGCACGTCTTCGAGGTCGATGCGCCAGTCGAACTGGCCGGCCTCGATTTCGCCCTGAATGGTCTTCAGGCCATCGATGATGCTGTCGCGCTCGGCATCGGTCAGCACGCCGACCTTGGCCAGCATGGTGGCGTGGGCGATCGAACCCATGATGTCGTGGCGATACAGGCGCTGGTCGAAAGTGACGGAGGCGGTGAAGCGGGCGACGAAGGCGTCGACGGGTTCACTGAAGCGGCCGCCCCAGGACTGATTGGTCTTGTCAGTGCTCATGAATTCGCTCGTATCGGCTTGAAGAAAAAAGGCGTGAAACGCTGGCGCGGATAATAACAGGGTTGCCCAGACTGTCGCTGACACCGGTCGATACGTTTTTTTCTCATTGTGTGCGCCATAGTCGGCGCTGCGCCCGGGGGATTTGCTCAAGGATATTTTTCGATTGAGCAATATCGGCCCGACGAGCGTCTACAGTAGGACATAAGGGTCGGCGCGAACGCGGATCGCGCAAAGGTCTGGCCGCCGACTATAAGAAGAGGGGGGTGGGTGTAATTGTCCTTCGGCAATCCCCGTGAAAAACGCAGGAAACAGCGGGCTTCGAGCAGTACGACCCGGGCACTGGCAAATATTGCTGGCCGACGTACGGCACTTTTTGGCGCTCGGGCTAGTCTTAGCGTGGATCGCGGTGACGGACGTCACTTCACCTGTCTACGCTATCCTTGTGCGAGACTCACGCAGGAATCCAGCGCAATATGAATGTCCTGATCGTTGATGACGAACCACTGGCTCGCGAGCGCCTCAGCCGAATGGTGAGCGAGCTCGAGGGCTACACAGTTCTGGAGCCCAGCGCCACGAATGGCGAAGAGGCGTTGGCACTGATCGACAGCCACAAGCCGGATATCGTGCTGCTCGATATTCGTATGCCGGGCCTCGATGGCCTGCAGGTTGCTGCCCGTCTGTGCGAACGCGAAACGCCGCCGGCCGTGGTGTTTTGCACCAGCCCCGATGAATTTGCCGTGGAAGCCCTGCAGGCCAGCGCCGTGGGCTATGTGGTGAAACCCGTGCGAACCGAACATCTGCATGACGCCCTGAAACGGGCTGAACGTCCCAATCGGGCGCAACTTTCGGCCCTGACCCGTCCCGCTGCCGAAAGTGGCAACGGCCCGCGCAGCCATATCAGCGCCCGCACCCGCAAAGGTATCGAACTGATTCCGCTGGATCAGGTGGTCTATTTCATTGCCGACCACAAATACGTGACCCTGCGTCATGAGGCGGGTGAAGTGTTGCTGGACGAACCCCTCAAGGCGCTTGAGGATGAATTCGGCGAGCGCTTCGTACGTATCCACCGCAACGCGCTGGTCGCCCGTGACCGCATCGAACGTCTGCAACGCACGCCGCTGGGGCATTTCCAGCTATTCCTCAAAGGCCTCAACGGTGATGCGCTGATCGTCAGCCGTCGGCATGTGGCCGGTGTGCGCAAAATGATGCAGGGGCTGTAACCCGGTCATTCCGGGCGGTCCTTCTTTCTTTTACCAGGCATTGCCGGCCAGGGAGGCCGCGCCGACTCTGATTCAAGTCAAAGTGGATTTGGCTGAGCTGTTATTATCCGCCGTATCTATTCAGTACGGATTGATCCATGTCCTCTCGCGAAATCCGCATCGCCACCCGTAAAAGTGCGCTGGCCCTCTGGCAGGCCGAATACGTCAAAGCCCGTCTGGAAGCGGCCCATCCGGGCCTGCTGGTGACGCTGGTGCCCATGGTCAGTCGCGGCGACAAGCTGCTTGATTCGCCACTGTCGAAGATTGGCGGTAAAGGCCTGTTCGTCAAGGAGCTGGAAACCGCGCTGCTGGAAAATGAAGCCGATATCGCCGTGCACTCGATGAAAGACGTGCCGATGGATTTCCCTGAAGGCCTCGGTCTGTTCTGTATCTGCGAACGCGAAGATCCGCGCGATGCCTTCGTTTCCAATGCCTATGCAAGCCTCGATGCGTTGCCTGCCGGCGCCATCGTCGGTACCTCGAGCCTGCGTCGTCAGGCGCAATTGCTGACGCGCCGCCCGGATCTGCAAATCCGCTTCCTGCGCGGCAACGTCAATACGCGTCTGGCCAAGCTCGATGCCGGCGAGTATGACGCGATCATCCTCGCCGCTGCCGGTTTGATCCGCCTCGGTTTCGAAGACCGCATCACTTCGCCGATCAGCGTCGACGACAGTCTGCCCGCCGGTGGCCAGGGTGCGGTCGGCATCGAATGCCGCAGCGCCGATACGGAAATCCACGCCTTGCTCGCACCGCTGCATCACGCCGATACCACGTCGCGCGTGACTGCCGAGCGCGCCCTCAACAAACACCTGAATGGCGGCTGCCAAGTGCCGATCGCCTGCTACGCCGTACTCGAAGGTGAGCAGTTGTGGTTGCGTGGTCTGGTCGGTGAGCCGAGCGGTGGCAAGCTGCTCAGCGCCGAAGCTCGCGCGCCACGTGCCGATGCCGAAGCGTTGGGCGTGAAGGTCGCCGAAGACCTGCTCAGCCAGGGTGCAGCCGATATTCTCAAAGCGGTCTACGGCGAGGCAGGTCACGAGTGACCGGTTGGCGCCTGCTGCTGACGCGCCCTGCGGAAGACTGTGCGGCGCTGGCGCAGACGTTGGCCGAGCAGGGGATTTTCAGTAGCTGCTTGCCGCTTCTGGACATTGTTCCACTGCCGGTTTCTGAGACGATTCGTCAGGCGATGACGCGGTTGCGGTGTTGCAATGCGGTGATCGTGGTCAGCAAACCGGCGGCGCGCATTGCGCTGGATCTGCTCGACGACTCGTCTGCGCTGGCGATGCCCTGGTTCAGTGTCGGTGCGGCGACCGCGCAGATCCTGCTCGATCACGGCATCGACGCACACTTCCCGGTTGACGGTGATGACAGCGAAGCCTTGCTGCAATTGCCGCGTCTGCGTGAAGCGCTCAGCCAGCCCTGTGCCAGGGTGTTGATCCTGCGCGGGGAGGGCGGCCGCGAGTTGCTCGCCGAGCGCTTGCGTGAGCTAGGTGCTAGTGTCGAGTATCTGGAATTGTATCGACGCGACCTCCCGGACTATGCGCCGCAAGAACTGCCACGGCGGATCGAAGCGGAACGCTTGAACGGGCTGGTGGTCAGCAGTGGACAGGGTTTCGAGCACCTGCGCCAAATGGCCGGTGATGCCTGGCCGACAATCGCGCCGTTGCCGTTGTTTGTACCAAGCCCAAGAGTCGCCGAGCTGGCACGTGCCGCCGGGGCTCAAACAGTTGTGGATTGCCGCGGCGCGAGTGCTGCGGCTTTGCTGACGGCGTTACGGGAGCATCCCGAACCCGTTTTTTAATGCAAAGGATGGATACGTGAGCGAAACAGCCTTGCCCAAAGATGACGTCCAGCCTGTGATTGAAACCCAGGTTGAAACTCCACCGCCGGCCACAGAGCCGCGCCGAGGCAATGGACTGGCGATCGTCGCCTTGTTGCTCGGCGCTGCCGGCGTCGCGATCGGTGGCTGGGGTGTCTGGCAGGTCCGTCACCTGCAGACCAATACTCAGCAACAGTCCGGTGAAGTGCAGGCATTGAATGATCAGGCGCAGAGCCTGAAGCTCAATGAACAGCGTTTGACCGAGCGCCTCGCGCAGTTGCCGGGTGCCGACGAACTTGCCGAGCGTCAGCGTCTGGTGACGCAGCTTCAGGGCGATCAACAGCGCCTCAATCAACGTCTGGAAACGGTGTTGGGTGCCAGCCGCAAGGACTGGCGTCTGGCTGAGGCCGAGCACCTGCTACGTCTGGCCAGCCTGCGTCTCTCGGCATTGCAGGACATCAGCAGTGCTCAGGCGCTGGTGCAGGGCGCTGACGAAATTCTTCGTGAGCAAAACGATCCGGGTTCTTTCGCCGCTCGCGAGCAAGTGGCGAAAACCCTGGTGGCGCTGCGCAGCACCGCGCAACCGGATCGCACCGGGTTGTTCCTGCGCCTCGGCGCGCTGCGTGATCAGGTCATCGACCTCACCGAACTGGCGCCGGAGTACAAGGATCGCGGCGAATCGCTGTTGGGCCTGACCGCCGACGGTGACGGCGCCAGTCGTTGGGCGCAGTGGTGGGATCAGGTCTCGCGCTACATCCGTATCGATTTCAATGCCGACAAGAATGTGCGGCCGCTGCTGGCCGGGCAGAGTCTGATTCAGGTGCGTCTGGCCCTGAGCCTTGCGCTTGAGCAGGCGCAGTGGGCAGCGCTCAACGGGCAGGCGCCGGTCTACACCCAGGCACTGGCCGAAGCACGTGATGTGCTCAAGGGCAATTTCAACCCGGACAATCCGCAAAGCAAAGTGATGCTCGAACAGGTCGGTGAGTTGAGCAAGGAACCGGTCACGGTCACGACGCCGGATCTGGCTGGTACGCTGAGTGCGGTGCAAGCCTATCTTGAACGGCGCAACGTCAACGCCGAAGAGTCGGTGAAACCCTTTGCCAAACCTGCCGCCAACACCGCGCAGGAGACCACGCCATGAAACGCCTGTATGTGATCGTGTTTCTGGTGATCGCGGCGACGGCGGCACTGGGTCTGGCGATTGCCGAGCACTCCGGTTACGTGCTGGTGGCCTACAAGAGCTTCCGCTATGAGTCGAGCCTATGGGCGACGCTGGCGGTGATCGCAGTGTTGTGGCTGCTGATCTGGGGCATCAAGGCGCTGGTCGAATTAGTCATGACCTCCAGTGGCGTGGTCAATCCATGGTCGCGCCGCAACCGCAGTCGCCGTGTCCAAGTGGCGATCGAGCACGGTCAACTGGATCTGGCGGAAGGTCGTTGGGCCAGTGCTCAGCGTCATCTCTATCGAGCAGCTGAAGCCGAGCGTCAGCCATTGCTGTACTACCTCGGCGCTGCCCGCGCAGCCAATGAGCAAGGCAATTACGAAGAGTGCGATCGTTTGCTGGAGCGCGCACTGGAGCGTCAGCCTCAAGCAGAACTGGCCATCGCTCTGAGTCATGCGCAGTTGCAGACCGACCGTGGCGATACCGACGGCGCCTTGGTCACCCTGCAAGCGATGCACGATCGCCATCCGCACAATGCGCAGACGCTGCGCCAGTTGCAGCGCTTGCATCAGCAGCGCGGCGAATGGTCGGCGGTGATTCGTTTGCTGCCGGAGTTACGCAAGGACAAAGTCTTGCCACCCGCCGAATTGGCTGAGCTTGAACGCCGCGCCTGGGGTGAAAACCTGACGCTGGCAGCGCAGCGTGAAGAGGATGGGACCGTTGGTTTGCAGTCGCTCACGCGCGCCTGGCAGCAACTGACCTCGGCGCAGCGTCAGGAACCGCCGCTGGTGTTGGCTTACGCCGAACAGTTGCGCCAGTTGGGCGCTCAGGTCGAAGCGGAAGAGGTGCTGCGCACCGCCCTCAAACGCAAATACGACAGTCATCTGGCCCGTCTCTACGGGCTTGTGCGCGGTAGCGATCCAGCCCGTCAGTTGCAAACCGCTGAAGGCTGGCTGAAGGATCATCCGAGCGATCCGAGCTTGCTCTTGACCCTCGGCCGACTGTGTCTGCAAACCAGTCTGTGGGGCAAGGCGCGGGATTATCTGGAAAGCAGCCTGCGTGTGCAGCGCAATCCTGAAGCCTGTGCGGAACTGGCGCGCCTGCTCGCACAGTTGGGCGATACCGAACGCAGCAATCAGTTGTTTCAGGAAGGCCTCGGTCTGCTCGACGAACGCCTGCTGGCGGCGCCGTTGCCGGTTCTGGCTCACGTCTGAAGAGGTGAGGGAGGATGCTCCCTCGCTTACCTTTTGTGGCTGAAATTTCAACTCCAGTGAATGCCCGAGGTAAATTCCTACGCCGGGCTACACCAATTCCTCTCTAACCTGTCGGGTTTTCCCTACACCTCTGGTGAACTGTCGGCAGGGCCTCGCCTTGAAAGGCTGACACGCTTTCCTCTACCGTAACCGTCTGTCTCTACTGTTACGGAAAAGCCATGTCGTTGGCCTGCTCACGCTCCTTGTTCTTCATGGCTTTCACTGCGGGGGCCTTTGCTCTGGGAGCTTCCTATTATCTTGAATACGCTGTCGGTCTGACGCCGTGCAGCCTGTGCCTGGTGCAGCGCCTGTTCCTTACGCTGCTGTGCGTATCCAGCGGTGTGGCGGCGGTGCACGGCCCCATGCGTGTCGGTTTGTGGTTCTACTGGCTGATGACGCTGGGCGCGAGCCTTGGTGGCACTACGGCTGCCTGGCGGCAGGTGTTGATCCAGAGTGATCCGCTGCTGCATCTGCTCAATTGCTCGCCAGCCCCCGAGACATTATTCAGTGGTCTGCCGTGGATCTGTGCTCTGCAAACGATGTTTAGTGGCGGTGCCGATTGTGCGGAAATTTCCTGGACGCTGTTCGACCTGAGCATCCCGGAATGGAGCCTGCTGTTCTTTGTCGCGGTCTCGATTCTGGCGGTGTATCAATTGTTGCGGCTGGTCTGGAGTGCTCTGCAACGCCCGCTCAGCGGCGAAGCGTCGCACCCGGTGCTGCAGCGGGATTAAACACTTGTATGAACTTTATCTCCTGCGTACCTTGAAGCCATAGGCGTGCGGGCATAATCTGGCCCGCACGTGTCATTGGAATTATGTTGTTCGATGACGCTCTGCCCGGCCGACCCCCAAGGCAAAATCAAAAGAGGGGCGCGGGTGTAGAGCAGCATGACCCACAAGGGAAGAGAGATCGCCATGCTCGAAAGTTGTCAGAATGCTCAGGAACGTTGGGGTGGAGTTCATCTGCTGATCGACCGCTGGTTGCAAGAGCGTGAAGAGCTGATCGGCGCCTACGACAAACTCGGTGCGCAGCCTGAGTCGCTGTCCGAGAGCCGCAAGCCCTTGCAGGAATTCTGTGGTGTGTTGGTCGATTACGTGTCGGCCGGGCATTTCGAAATCTATGAACAGCTGACGGGCGAAGCCAAGGCGTTCAACGACAAGCGTGGTCTTGAACTCGCCGAGACGATCTATCCGCGTATCGATGTCATCACCGAGAAGCTGCTTGCGTTCAATGACCTGTGCGATGAAGGCAAATGCGTTGCCGAGAAATTCAAAGAGCTCGGTGGCTTGCTGCACGAGCGCTTCGAACTCGAAGACTGCCTGATTGAAGTGCTGCACACAGCACACAAGGAAGAAGATCCGGTCCAGGCCTGATCCTTTTCTCTGATCGAAAAAAAACGGTGCGCCCAAAGCGCACCGTTTTTTATTGCCTGCTCAACTGGTTGCGCCGCGCAACTCCACTTCAAATACCAACGGTGTAAATGGCGCGATCAAGTCGCCGGCACCGTCGGCGCCATAGGCTTGATCTGACGGAATCACCAGGCGCCATTTCGCGCCCACCGGCATGTTCTGCAACGCGGTGCGCCAACCGGCAATCACGCTGTCGAGATTGAACCATTGTGGCTGCGTGTTCTGATCGAACACGGTGCCATCCGGCAACCGTCCGACATACAGCACCTGCACTTTTCCATCGGGGCCGGCCTTGGCGCCGGTGCCAGGATTGAGCTCGGTGAGCAGGATGCCATCGGCCAATTCTTTCACGCCGGGTTTGGCTTTTTCAGCGGTCAGAAAACGTTGCTCGTTTTCCATCGCCGCATCACTTGAAGGCTGTGCAGAGTGCTCGGCATTTTGCGCTTCATGATCGGCCAGAATCTGTTCGATGCGTGCTTCGCTCAGTGCCAGCGGCTTGCCTTGATAGGCTTGTTGCAAGCCGTCAACCAGCGCCTGAATCTGCAATTGCGGGACTTCCTGACGCAGCCGTTCACCGAGGCTGGCGCCGAGGCTGTAGGCCAGATCGTGAGCATCGTTCGCGGTGGTTTTTTCGTCGGCGTGAGCGACCGAAAAAACCACGCAGAGGGATAAAAAAAAGTAGCGCGACATGGGCACTCTCCGTCCTGAGATGCGGTGGATTATGCCAGCGCGAACGTCTGCAACGGTGAACTGCTTTTGACTTCGTGCAGAACATTTTCGATTCGGTGCAACGCAACGCAATCGATACTGTCAAGATGCCCTAGCGGCGGTAACTGCAGAGGTCTAGTATGAGCCGCACTCACGTCAGCCAGGAGGTAAACCATGTCGGCCACCAAGAAGCCTGTAAATACTCCGTTGCACTTACTCCAACAACTCTCGGGCAGCTTGCTCGAGCATCTGGAAAACGCTTGCTCCCAAGCCTTGGCTGATGCTGAAAAACTGCTCGCCAAACTGGAAAAGCAACGCGGCAAGGCGCAAGAAAAACTGCACAAATCCCGCACCAAATTGCAGGACGCAGCTGCCGCCGGCAAAGCCAAGGCACAGACCAAAGCCAAGGGCGCTGTGAAAGAACTCGAAGACCTGCTCGATGCCTTGAAGGAGCGTCAGTCCGACACTCGCAGCTACATTCTGCAACTCAAGCGCGATGCCCAGGAAAGCCTGAAACTGGCCCAGGGCGTGGGTCGCGTTCAAGAAGCCGTGGGCAAAGTGTTGTCCTCGCGTGCAGCCAAACCGGCAGCGGCACCGGCGAAGAAAGCGGCTGCCAAACCTGCTGCAGCCAAGGCTCCAGCGAAAACTGCAGCGGCCAAGCCTGCGGCAAAAGCTGCTGCTAAAACTACCGCCAAGCCTGCTGCAAAAGCACCGGTGAAAGCACCGGTGAAAGCCGCTGCAAAACCAGCTGCCAAAGCTGCGGCAAAACCTGCAGTGAAAAAACCGGCTGCAGCGAGCGCAGCAAAACCAGCGGCTAAAACCACTGCGGCCAAACCAGCTGCCCGCACTGCCGCTGCTAAACCAGCTAGCCGTGCCGCCGCTGCCAAACCGGCTGCTGCCAAAGTTGCTCCGGCGAAAACCGCAGCCGCTAAACCTGCTGCCAAAGCTGTCGCAAAACCAGCGGCAAAACCTGCTGCTCGTACTGCCACTGCTAAACCCGCTGCCAAGACTGCCGCCAAACCTGCGGCAAAAGCGCCAGCTAAAGCTGCTGCCAAACCGGCTGCAAAACCAGCCGTGAAAGCCGCCGCCAAACCGGCAGCCAAGCCAGCCGCGAAACCGGCCGTTGCTGCTAAACCTGCGACTGCTGCCGCCAAGCCTGCTGCTGCAAAACCCGCCGCCAAGCCAGCGGCAAAACCAGCCGTTAAAAAGCCAGCCGCTGCCAAACCAGCTGCCGCCAAACCGGCTACTGCTCCAGCTGCCAAGCCTGCCGCACCGGCCACTTCGGCTGCGCCAGCTGCACCGGCACCTGCCGCTACCACCTCGACCCCTTCGACTGCGCCATCGCCAGCCACTGCGTCGAGCGCCAGCAACAACCCGACCAGCGCTTCCTAAGTGCCGGTTGCCGCGACGCGCAGCACTTGCAGCGCGTCGCGGTTCGGGCTGGCCGCCGTGCCGGCCAATCCCTCCAGCCAGGTTGTTGAACCTGCATCGTTTCGCAGCCACTCCTGCGCCACACCCTCAAGCCGTGACAGCAACGCTCGCTCAGCCTCAAGCTCGAGTGATTTGATTTGCTCGCGCATGCCTTTCAACACCGCGTCATCCACCGCCCGTGCTTTCCATTGCATGCGCAGTGAGCGCAGTGGCTGCACCACCTCGGTATCCCAAGGCTCGGTCAGTGCCTGAAGCACACTCACGCGTTGTTCATCGCACGTCACCCCGCGTTGTTCCAGCCATAAGCCGCACAACAGCAGGCACACGTTCGCGCCCGCCGTTTGCAGTTGCAGGCAGGCATCTTCCACGCCCGGTCGGGCATAGGTGGCAAGGGAAAAGCTCCACAGGTCAGAGGACATCGTGCTACTCGCGCCAGTTGTGAGCGAAGCTGGTAGACTCCGCCGCCATTATGATCCGACTTCAGAACCTGACTTTACAGCGTGGCCCGCAACGTCTGCTAGAAGACGCCGAGCTGACCCTGCACGCCGGCCACAAAGCCGGCCTCATCGGTGCCAACGGCGCCGGCAAATCGAGCCTGTTCGCCTTGATTCGGGGTGAGCTGCACCCCGACTCGGGTGATTGCTTCTTGCCGGCCGACTGGCGCATCGCCCACATGCGCCAGGAGATCGAGACGCTCGAGCGTCTGGCCGTCGACTATGTGCTCGATGGCGACCTGCGTCTACGCGAGGTGCAACGTGACC
The DNA here is from genome assembly GCF_977020205.1 of Pseudomonas sp. AIG. Lineage (NCBI taxonomy): Bacteria > Pseudomonadati > Pseudomonadota > Gammaproteobacteria > Pseudomonadales > Pseudomonadaceae > Pseudomonas > Pseudomonas sp. AIG. The sequence continues at coordinate 223,060 of NZ_CDROCK010000002.1, forward strand.
TCGCCGCTGCCGAAGCGGCGCACGACGGTGCCGCTCAGGCCCGCCTGCACTCGGAACTCGACAGCGCCGACGGTTACACCGCCGATGCGCGAGCGCGCAAGCTGCTCGCCGGTCTCGGTTTCACCAACGAGCAGATGGATCGTCAGGTCGGGGATTTCTCCGGCGGTTGGCGCATGCGTCTGAACCTGGCGCAAGCCTTGATGTGCCCCTCGGACTTGTTGCTGCTCGACGAACCGACCAACCACTTGGATCTCGACGCCATCATCTGGCTCGAGGAGTGGCTGAAAAGCTACCCGGGCACCTTGCTGCTGATTTCCCACGACCGCGATTTCCTCGACGAAGTCGTCGATCACGTCGCGCATGTCGATCAGCGCAAAATCACCCTCTATCGCGGCGGCTATACCGCATTCGAACGCGCCCGTGCCGAACGTCTGGCCCAGCAGCAACAGGCCTACGAGAAGCAGCAGGCGCAACGTGCGCACATGGAAAGCTACATCGCCCGCTTCAAGGCGCAAGCGACCAAGGCCCGTCAGGCGCAGAGCCGGATCAAGGCGCTGGAGCGGATGGAAGAGCTGTCGGCGGCCCACGTTGATTCGCCGTTCGATTTCGTCTTCCGCGAGTCGAGCAAGATCTCCAGCCCGCTGATCGACCTGTCCGATGCGAGCCTGGGTTATGGCGACAAAACCATCCTCGAGAAGGTCAAGCTGCAACTGACCCCGGGTGCGCGGATCGGCCTGCTCGGGCCGAACGGCGCGGGTAAATCGACGCTGATCAAGAACCTTGCCGGCGAGCTGTCACCGATCGCCGGGCGCCTGACCCGTGGCGAGAACACCGTGGTCGGCTATTTCGCTCAGCATCAACTCGACTCGCTGGATTCCAAGGCCAGCCCGTTGCTGCACATGCAGCGTCTGGCGCCGAGCGAACGCGAGCAGACCCTGCGTGATTTCCTCGGTGGTTTCGACTTCCGGGGTGCGCGCATTGATGAGCCGGTGCTGAATTTCTCCGGTGGCGAAAAGGCGCGTCTGGCTTTGGCGTTGATCGCCTGGGAACGCCCGAACCTGCTGCTGCTCGACGAACCGACCAACCACCTCGACCTGGAAATGCGCCTGGCGCTGACCATGGCGCTGCAGGAATTCAGCGGCGCGGTGCTGGTGGTGTCTCACGATCGTCACTTGCTCAAGAGCACCACCGACAACTTCTACCTGGTCGCTGATGGCAAGGTCGAAGAGTTCGATGGCGACCTCGAAGACTACGCGCGCTGGCTGGTGGAGTACCGCCAGCGTAACGCGCCGGTCAGTAACACCCCGGTGAATCCGGACAAGACCGACAAAAAGGCCCAGCGTCAGGCTGCTGCTGCATTGCGTCAGCAACTGGCCCCGCACAAGCGTGAAGCCGACAAGCTCGAAGCCGAGTTGGGCAAGCTTCACGAGAAACTGGCCAAGGTCGACGCCAGCCTCGGCGACAGCGACATCTACGAGCCGGCGCGCAAGAACGAATTGCGTGATCTGCTCGCCGAACAGGCCAAACTGAAGGTTCGCGAAGGCGAGCTGGAAGAGGCGTGGATGGAAGCCCTCGAGGTGCTGGAAAGCATGCAGGCGGAGCTGGAGGCGCTGTCCTGATGGAAGCGTTCAAGCTGCCGCTGCCGGCGGTGTGGGTCGAGCCGATCTGGTTTACGGTGCAGATTCTGCTGATTCTGCTGGCCGGTTACCTCACTCAGGGCTTCGTTGCCAAAGGCCTGACCCGACTGGGTGAGCGCTATCCGTTTCCGCCGCAGTTGCTGATGCCGCTGCGGGGCGTGTTGCGCTGGCTGATCATGGGCAGTGCGCTGATCTTTGTACTGGAGCGCCTCGGTGTCTCGGCCACTGTTTTGTGGACGGCGCTGTCGGGGTTCGTCGCGGTGGCGGCGGTGGCGTTTTTTGCGATGTGGAGCGTGCTGTCGAACCTGCTCTGCGCGATTCTGATCTTCACGGTCGGGCCGTTTCGGCTGGGGGATATCGTTGAACTGGTCGATACCACCGACAAGCCCGGCGTCAAAGGCAGGGTGGTGGCGATCAATCTGCTTTACACCACGTTGATCGAGGCTGAAGAACTCGGAACTGGTAGCGCGATGGTGCAGGTGCCGAACAGCTTGTTTTTCCAGCGCTCGGTGCGGCGTTGGCGCGGTACGGATGTGTTTCCGTCGAGCGGTTTCGAGAAGTAGATTCTGCGGCGTCTGTTCTGACGCCTTCGCGAGCAAGCTCGCTCCCACATTTGATCGCGGTCTACTGTGGGAGCGAGCTTGCTCGCGAAGGGGCCCTCAGCAGCACCTGCAACATTCAGCAAAAAATCGGTAGTCATCCATTCAAACCCGCATTAGCTTAGGCATTTGTCACGAGCATGAGTCGAGGTGTGCGATGGAGCTTCAAACATGGCTGGCGTTTTTTGCCGCCTGCTGGGTGATCAGTCTGTCCCCGGGTGCTGGCGCCATTGCGTCGATGTCCAGCGGTCTGCAATACGGTTTCTGGCGCGGTTACTGGAACGCCCTCGGCCTGCAGATTGGTCTGGCGGTGCAGATCGCGATTGTCGGCGCCGGTGTTGGCGCAATCCTCACCGCTTCGGCCACGGCCTTCCACGCGATCAAATGGTTCGGTGTCGCTTACCTCGTGTATCTGGCCATCAAGCAGTGGCGCGCGCTGCCCATGGACATGAGCGATGACGCGGCGGTACGGCCGATCGGCAAACCGCTGGCGCTGGTGTTCCGTGGCTTTCTGGTGAACATCAGCAACCCCAAGGCCTTGGTGTTCATGCTCGCGGTGCTGCCGCAGTTCATCAACCCGCATGCACCGTTGCTGATTCAGTATGTGGTGATTGGTGTGACGATGGTCTGCGTGGACCTGATCGTCATGGCGGGCTACACCGGTCTGGCCTCGAAGGTATTGCGTCTGTTGCGCACACCGCAGCAGCAGAAGCGCATGAACCGCACGTTTGCCGGGCTGTTCATCGGTGCGGCGGCGTTTATGGCGACGTTGCGCAAAGCGGCGGCGTAAAGCGCGTAGCCACAAAAAAGGCGACCTTTGCAGGTCGCCTTTATTGTGGCTGGGACGCAGAGCGTCCCGGGATGCATTCCCACGCGGAGCATGGGAATGATCAGGGGCCAGTCATCAGTGCAGGATCACCGGCGCAGTATCACGCGGCAGATTGTTGCGCTGCGGTGCTTCGCGCGGCTGCTCGTAACCGCCGCCACCGAGCTGCATGCTCAGTTGCCCGGCCACATCCTCACCCAGCGCCTTCGACACATCACGTACCACCCGAGGGCGGTTCAGCGAGATCTTGATGTCGCGGTGGTTCACCAGTTTGGTGTCCTGCGCTTCGCCCATCGCCGTGAAGGCTGAGGTGATCTCGAAGGTCTTGGTGTTGATCAGGCTGAAGTCGGCCACCAATGTCAGGCCCAGCACCGCCGAATAGCTGTCGGTATTCGCCAGCTCGTTGACGTCCTGGGTGAAATCGATGTCCGACACGGTGCCGAACAGCACATAGTCGGCGCCTTTGAAGTTGCCGGCCTTGATGCGTTTGATCACGTCGTAGACGTCACCCTTGGACGAGGCGGTGTACGGCGTGCCCTGCACCAGCTGGAACATGCCGGTGCGCAGGATTTCACCCTTGATGTCGCCGGTGAATTTGCGCAACTCGCCTTGCTCGATGTAGCTGGTGCTCGCTTCGATCTCGTTGTAGCTCGACGAGCCGCTGGAGCTGTAGTAACCCTCGCGATGATTGCTCTGGGCCGAAACGATGTGGATGTATTGCTCCACACGTTCCTGGTACGCCAGATCCGTCACCGCGACTTTCGGGGCCGCTTGCACGCTGAACGCACAAGCCAGGGCCATCATGCCAATCCATGCGCGCATCAATTAACGCTCCGTGGTTTTGCGGATCTCTTTTTCGTCCATCCACTCGGCCAGACCGCTTTCAACGTCGATCAGTTGCAGGCTGAATTTGTAGAAGACGTCCTTGTAGTCGCTGCTGCGCTTGACGATCGAGCTGATCGAGCCTTCGATGCGGTACTTGGCGGCAACCATGTTGCCGGTCTTGGCCACGGTGCTCTTCTTGTACAGGCCGCTCTGGTTTTGCAGCTTGAGCTGGTCAACCTGGCTCTGCATCGCGTTGTTGTCGCTGGCGAAACGCGCAACACCGGTCTTCATCAGCTGAGTCTTGATGCTGGTGGTGATTTCGCGGGTGTCGATGTACTCGCTGGTCTTGTTCTTCACGTCGTAGACCTGAACCACCGGACGGCCCTGCAGAATGCCGGACTGGGCCAGCGAGCGGGTCATCGACTCGGCGATCATTTGCAGGTCGGTCGAACCGAATTCGTTGGTCACGGTTTCAACCGCTTTGGTGTCGCCGTAGCTGATGTTCTTGCTGCCCAGGGTCGGCGAAGTATTGGCGCAACCGGAGGCCAGCAGGGCGATAACGGCGATGCAGGAAAAGCGTGCAAACATGGGAATGCTCTCTAAAACAGGAATAGGGTGGCAGGCTTACGGCGTCTTGATTTCCAGACGGAAGTCCACAGCTTTCGGAGTCGGGGCGATACCCTGAATGAAGCTGGTCTGGGCGCCGTACATCATTTGGCTTTTCCACACTTCTTCTTCGGCAATCGGGAAGCCTTCCGCGCCGAGCCAAGCGAAGCGGTAGTAGAAAATCTTGTTGCTGTTGAGGGTGTTGCTCAACTGCACATTGACCGTCATGAAGCCGTTTTCGCGGGCGACGCGCATGGCGCCGACGACGATGTGTTTCTGCGGACCCATGGCCACGACTTTGCTCGCGGCGCTGCCCGGCTCTGGCGGTGGCGGGGTGGCGCAGCCGCTCGCCAGCAAGGCGAGGGCGGCGACGGCGATGAGTTTGAAGCGCATGCAAAGACTCCGTTCTTAAGGTTGTTTGAGGCTGGCGACGTTGGTCGCGCTGGCGCTCGGGATGACGTGTGCGGCGAGGCCACCGGCGAACACCTGGTTGCCCACGGCGCGCAGGGTGATCACTTGATATCGCTGATCGACAGTGACCTTGACTACCGAACCGCCCACGGCGCTCGGCAGGGTAACCTGATGCTCACCCTTTTTCAGACGCAGACGCACCACTTGGGTGTTGTCCGGCAGGGTGCGCCACGTACGGGTATCGGCACCTTCGAGCACAGCTGAAGAGATACCGACGGCGAGGCCGGCCAGCGGGTTGGTTTCGTTGATCTTCTTCTGCGCTACACCTTTGGTGATTGCACGGACGGTGGTGCGCAGAATGATCCCCGGCATGTCGTCACGCAGGGCGCGGCGGGACATGGCGGTGGTGCTGTTCAGCGCGGTCAGATCGACCTGCTGACCGTCGACACCGATCTGTGCGAACGGCGCGGTGGAGGTGTCCGGTTTGATGATCGGAAACGACAGCGGCGTGATCACCACGTTGTTGGAGATCGGCAATGGCAACGGTACGCGGATCGAGTCGCGGGCCGGCGCCAGACCGCTTTGCACCACGATCAGGATGTCGCTGTCGTCGGACTTGCTTGGCTTGTCGAGATTGACCAGCGCCTGCTCCAGCAGCGGCGTGTTCGGGCGCAGTTCGGCAGCCTTGCGGTAGCCCGGTGCAGCCAGGCCTTTCTCGCCCAACGCTTCATAGACGAAACCGGACAGATAATGGCTGAACGCACTCTGGTAGCTGTTTTTCAGGCCAACCACTTCCGGCGCGTCGAGACTGGCGACTGGATAACCCTGCAGATCTTTGTACTGGGTCTTGATGCCTTCTTTCTCGGCCTCTTCCTCGCTCTTGAGGTATTCCTTGTCGCGCAGGTCGGCAATCACCGCTTCACGTTCGTGAGTTTTCTTGATCGCAGTGCGTGCACCGTCAAAGTCATTGACCGCCAGCAGGTTCAGGGCCATCTGCGTGGTCAGCATGACTTTTTCGTAGTCGTAGCCTTCGTAGCGACGCACTTTGTCATTGACGATGAAGCTGCCGAACTGGGCCAGGTACTTACCGGTGTCGAGCTTGACCGAATCTTCCCACTGACCCACCACTACATCGGCGCTGGTCCAGGCGTTCTGGCTGCCGGAGAGGTCGCCCTTGGCGCGCAGCAACTCACCTTTCTCGAAGTAATAGAGCAGGTCTTTGTCCGGGCCGGTGTTGTTCTTTTCCAGCAGGGTCAGCGCGGCGTCGACGTTGCCGGTGGCCAGTTGCTGGTTGGTCTGTGCCAGTTCGGAATCGTAGTTGCGAAACGCCGAACAGCCGGACAGCAGAGTGACGGCGCTGAGCGCGATCAGAGTGGGGGCGCGGAATGCCATGGGGGTACTTCTTCCCTGGAGTAATACAGCCGCGGATGCTGGTCGGGCTGGTGTGACCCATCGGCAGTGGCGCTGGCCTCCTGCCAATTCCTCATAACCAGAGGAGCTTTAATGCCGTTTCGCGATAGCGAGGGCGCGGCATTATAAGCGGGTGGTGATGGCTATGTAATAGCTTTTTAATTGCACTGGTTAGTTAGGTGCCATTACTTGTTTCGAACGGGTTACTTTGTCTGGTAAAGGCGTTGCAGGCGCAACGAAGGCCGACCCGACGTAATAGGTCTGATCCCGGAACACGCGCAAATTGAGTATCTGATGATCTTGATCGACACGTAAGGTCAGGGGATGGCCCGGCGGGTAGATGGGCACGTCGATCGTGTGCAGGCCCTTTTTCAGGCGCAGACGAGTGACGAGCGTTTTGTCAGGCAGGGCGCGCCAGGTGCGTGTATCGGCCTCCTCGAAAGGATCCTTGTTTGTCACCACCAGCGAGGCCTTGGCCGGGTTGCGATCGTTTTCCTGGGCCTGGCCGATCGCGGCCATATTGGCGCGGAACATGGCGCGCGAGATGATTTCAGGCATGTCATCGCGCAGTGTTCGCATGGCCATGTCGGTCACGCTGTTGATGACTGTCAGTGGCTGTTTACGGCCATCAATGCTCAGGTGACTGAACGTCGGGGTGACGGCATCCGGAATCATCACCGGAAAGGATATCGGCGCGACGATCACCAGACTTTCGTTCAGTTGCACCGGAATCGGCACTTGAACCGAGTTGCGCGCCGGTGCCAGCCCGCTTTGCACAATGATCAGAACGTCACTTTCATCGGCTTTCGCTACAGGCTTGTCGAGGTTACGCAGAGCTTTCTGCAGAAACGGCATGTCCGGGCGCAATTCGATCGCCTGACGATAGCCCGGCGCCGCGAGGTCCCGCTCACCCAGAGCTTCGTAGGTGAACCCGGCCAGGTAGTGGCTGAACGCACTCTGGTAGCCGTTCTTCAGTTCGAGCACTTGTGGCGCATCGAGTATGGCCACCGGATAACCTTGCAGATCTTTGTAGCGCAGGGTGATGCCCTGGGACTTGGCCTCTGCCTCCGCCGCTTCGTATTGCAATTCGCGTTGCCGGGCGATCAGTCCTTCGCGTTCATGGGTCTTCTTGATATCGGCGCGAGCACCATCGAAATCGTTGACGGATAACTGATTGAGGGCCATTTGCGTGGTCAACATGACCTTCTCGTAGTCATAGCCTTCGTAGCGCAGCAGCTTGTCGTTGACGAGCATGGTGCCCATTTCATTGCCGAACCGGGACAGCAGCTTCATGGCGCCGGATGGGTTGGCCTCTTCGCGCTGGAAGATCATCCGGTCAGCACTGCGCCACGCTTGCTGACTTTCGGGCAGAGCGCTGCCAGCGCTGAGGATGGCGCCTGTTTCCAGGTAATACAGCAGATCCTTGTCTTCCCACGGGTTGTGCATCTCGACCAGTGCCAGTGCGCCGGTGAGGTTGCCCTTGGTCATCTCGTCGGTGGTTTGCTGCATTTCCTGATCGTAATTGCGGTAAGCCGCGCAACCGTTCAAAAAAACAGCAGTGGCGAGCACGACGAACAACGGGATGATCCGCATAAACGGTGTGTTTCCTTGAGCCGGAATGTTGAAGGCGTGCGCAGTATAGTGACGGATGCTGGCCAGTGGCTGCGAGTCAGGTTCGGGGTCGGTGCGCGCCGATCGAAGACCCTGTCCCTGAGGCAATCCTCGGCGATTTTTCGGTGTTCGTCTGCCGGGCTATTCCGCCCGATCAAAGCGAAACACCGACAAAGCTTGAGAGAAAAGTCCGCGGAGTGAACAATATGTAACTCCGTATTTCCCCTGAGACTTCTTCATGACTGCCTCGTCCCGAATTCTGGCCTGGCTGGTGTTCCCGTTGTGTGCCTTGAGCAGCGTCAATCTGCTGGCCGATACCGTGGAAGGCGCACCGCAAGCGCTGCACCTGCTCGATTACATCAGCGCTGACTACCCGCCGACGGTCGAGGCGGGAAATGTCGTCGATGACGCCGAATACCGCGAGCAACTGGAATTTACCCAGGCGCTGCAAGGGCTGATCGCTGGCATGCCGGCCAAGTCGGAAAAGGCTGCGCTGGAGCAGGGCGTTGAAGCCCTGCACGCGGCGATCAGCGCGAAACAGGATGGCGGCGAAGTGGCCCGTCAAGCGCGGCAACTGGGCGCGCAACTGGCGGTGGCCTATGAAGTCAGCCAGGCACCGATCATCACCCCCGATCCCACCCGAGGTGCGCCGCTCTATGCGCAGAATTGCTCGGTGTGCCACGGCGACAGCGGTGCCGGTGACGGCCCGGCCGGGCTCGGCATGACCCCGGCACCGGCCAATCTGCGTGACGCCGCGCGGTTGGATCACCTGAGTCTGTATGCGATCTACAACACCCTCGGCCAAGGCGTTGAAGGCACCGACATGCCGGCGTTTGCCGATCAGCTCGACGACCGTCAGCGCTGGGATCTGGCGACTTACATTGCCGGCTTCAGCGCCGATCCGGCGGCGGCCAAGTCCGAGAAGACCTACAACATCGCCGACCTGGCACGCCAGACCCCGGCCGAAGTGCAGGCTGCCGACGGCCCGCAAGCGTCGGCGACCTTCCGTGCGCAACGCGCGCAGCCGCCGCAGGTCAAGCGAGGCCCGGCGCAGTTGCTCGACTACACCGCTGCAACCCTGGACAAGAGCCTTGCCGCCTACCGCGCCGGCGAACACGATCAGGCCTACGACCTGTCGGTCGCGGCCTATCTGGAAGGCTTCGAACTGGTCGAAAGCTCGCTGGATAACGTCGACGCCAACGTGCGCAAAGACACCGAAAAATCCTTGATGGCTTATCGTCAATCGTTGCAGGACGGTTTGCCGGTCGAGCAGGCCGAGCAGCGTCTGGAGGCGGCCAAAGCGAAATTGAAAGAGTCCGCTGGTTTACTCGGCAGCGACGGCCTGAGCTGGTCGCTGAGCTACATTTCCGGCCTGCTGATTCTGCTGCGTGAAGGTCTGGAAGCGATTCTGGTGCTGGCGGCGATTCTTGCCTTTCTGCGTAACACCGGCCAGCAATCGGCTGTGCGCAGCGTCAACGTCGGTTGGGGCCTGGCACTGCTGGCCGGCCTCGGCACCTGGGCGCTGGCGGCGTACGTCATCGACGTCAGCGGCTCGCAGCGTGAACTGCTGGAAGGCGCGACGGCGCTGTTCGCCAGTGTCATGGTCCTGTGGCTCGGCGTGTGGATGCATGACCGTCGGCACGCAGCGGCCTGGCAGGATTACATCAAGAGCAGTCTGGTCGGTGGTGGCGGACGTTTCGGCTTCGCGATTCTGGCGTTCTTCTCGGTGTATCGCGAGTTGTTCGAAGTGATCCTGTTCTACGAAACCCTGTGGTTGCAGGCGGGCCCGGCCGGGCATGACGCGGTGCTCGCCGGCGGTGCGACAGCACTGGTGCTGCTGTTCGGTCTGGCGTGGGTGATCCTGCGCGGTTCGGCGAAACTGCCGCTGACATTGTTCTTCAGCATCAACGCGGCGCTGTTGTGCGCGCTGTCGGTGGTGTTTGCCGGGCATGGCGTGAAGGCGTTGCAGGAAGCCGGGATCTTCGGCACGCGGCCGGTGGCGTTCTTTGAATTCGACTGGTTGGGGATTCATGCCGATGCGTATTCGTTGACGGCGCAGACGGTGGCGATTCTGGCGATTGTTGTGTTGTATGGGCGTAGTTGGGTGGCGGAGAAGCGGCGGGTTTCGCCTGCTTGATTGAGTGCTCCCTTAAAAGATCGCAGCCTTCGGCAGCTCCTACATAGGTTCGTGTATACCTGTAGGCGCTGCCGCAGGCTGCGATCTTTTGCTTTATGAGGTAAACAAAATGCGTGTATGGATCGATGCCGATGCCTGCCCACGGGCGGCGAAGGATCTGGTGGTGAAGTTCGCGCTCAAGCGCCAGTTCGAAGTGGTGCTGGTGGCCGGGCAGCCGCAGATCAAGCCCGGGCTGGCCATCGTCAAACTGATCGTGGTGCCGAGCGGCCCGGATGCGGCGGACGATTATCTGGTCGAGCACGCGGTACCCGGTGAACTGGTGATTTGCAGCGATATCCCGCTGGCTGATCGTTTGGTGAAGAAGGGTGTGGCGGCGCTGGATCCGCGCGGCAAGGAGTTCGATGCGCAGAACATGGGCGAGCGCCTGGCCGTGCGCAACCTGTTCACCGATCTGCGCGAGCAAGGCCAGATGAGCGGCGGGCCCGCACCGTTTGGCGATCGCGAGAAGCAGGCGTTCGCCAATGCGCTGGACCGGATCCTCACGCGCCTGACCCGCAAGTCTTAAGCCCTACACAAATCCCCTGTGGGAGCGAGCCTGCTCGCGAATGCGTTGTATCAGACAACATAGAGTTGAATGACACACCGCCTTCGCGAGCAGGCTCGCTCCCACATTGGGTTTTGTGTACTGCGGGGAATCAGGCGTCGTTTTCGTGGGTCAGTTCGAGGACGCGATCCACGAGCTTGTTGATCCCCGAAGCCGCCTCACTGATGTTCTGCGCCAGCATGTAAGCCGGGGTCGTCACCAGTTTGCGCGCCTTGTCTTCGATGATTTCCGTCACCGCACAGTCTTCGTGAGTGGCGCCCATCTTGTTCATCGCTGTGGCGGTGTCGGCGTCGTTGCCGATGGTGCAGGTCACGCCCGGGCCGTAGATCTTCGCTGCGAGTGCCGGCGAGATGCACATCAGACCGACCGGTTTGCCCGCTTCGGCAAATGCCTCGGCCAGCGCCAGCACTTCAGGCTGCACGCTGCAGCCGGCGCCTTCGACGGCGAAGTTCGAGAGGTTCTTCGCCGCACCGAAACCACCCGGCACGATCAGCGCATCGAAGTCGTCGACGTCGGCGTCGCGGATATCCTTGATATTGCCGCGGGCAATGCGCGCCGATTCCACCAGGACGTTGCGCGACTCGGGCATTTCTTCGCCGGTCAGGTGGTTGATCACGTGCAATTGCGCGATGTTCGGGGCGAAGCACTGGACCTGGGCGCCGCGTTGGTCGAGGCGCAGCAGGGTGATCACGCTTTCATGGATTTCGGCGCCGTCGTACACGCCACTGCCGGACAGGATCACTGCAACTTTTTTGCTCATGGGTTTCTCTCCAGATTCATGGCGCTAAATGTCCACTAAATTGTCGCGCGTTGCCATAGGCTCAAGTGGCGGTTGCACCTGCATGGAGCGCTTTTTACATGGATCGCAACAACGGCGGGGTGTTCATTATTTGGGATGTCTGTTGCGTGGCGAGCGGTTGTTTTTTGGCGTGAGAACACCGCTGACGAGCGGGAGTCCGCCAGCGCAGAGGGGATAAATGACTGAAAGAGGCGGCCAGCCCGCTCAGTGCCGGCGGGCTGTAGCAAGTCGCCAGCGCGTTACTCCGCTGGCGTCTTCGGTTCGGCAGGCTTGGGTTCTTCGGCCTGATTCAGCAGTGCAGCTTTCGCGGCTTGCTCGTCAGCGTACACCTGCTTGGCCAGCCGCGCATTCTTGAAGCGGCGGCGCAACCACAGGCCAACGCCAAGAATCAGCAGCGCACCGAGTACCCACAACTCGTACTTCTTGATGCTGCCAAGCATGCCTTCCAGCACCGCACCGAAGTGGTAAGCGGCGGCGGCCAGCGCGGTCGCCCAGATCGCTGCACCGATACCGTTGAGCAGCAGATAACGTCCCGGCGGATACCCCGACAGGCCGATCGCCACCGGCATCACCGTGCGCAGACCGTAAACGAAACGGAAACTCAGCACCCAGATGTCCGGATGCTTGCGAATATGCTCCAGCGCGCGGTCGCCCATCAGCTGCCAGCGCGGTTTGCGCGCGAGCAATTTTCGCCCGTGCTTGCGGCCGAGGAAGTACCACAGCTGATCGCCGGCATAGCTGCCGAAGAACGCCACGACCACCACCAGGTTGATGTCCATGTATCCACGGAACGCGAGGAAGCCCGCGAGCACCAGAATGGTTTCGCCTTCGAAAAACGTGCCGAGGAACAAGGCAAAGTAGCCAAAGTCATGCAGAAATTGTTGGAGCATTGTCTGGGTGCTGGCGAAATGAACGCGCAGCCTAACCCTTCGGACACATTCATGAAAGTGTCCAAATGTGTCTCGACGTGAACAATTCCTACACTGAGAATGGAATGCGGCTACGCGTCACAGGTCTCACACAACTGTCATCTGTTGGTCATAATGGCCGTCTATAACTGTCACGCTCGCCCGTTTGCGCGGGCTCAGGAGTCCGCCGTGAGCTTTACCTCAGCCAACCGTTTGTTCCCCGCCACGCGCCTGCGCCGCAATCGCCGTGATGATTTTTCGCGTCGGCTGGTGCGGGAAAATGTGCTGACGGTCGATGACCTGATCCTGCCGGTGTTCGTGCTTGACGGTGAAAACCGCCGCGAAGCCGTGGCCTCGATGCCCGGGGTAGAGCGGTTGACAATCGATCTGCTGCTGGAAGAAGCGGCCAAGTGGGTCGAGCTGGGGATTCCGGCGCTGGCGCTGTTCCCGGTCACTCCAGCCGAATTGAAATCCCTCGACGCCGCCGAAGCCTGGAATCCTCAAGGCATCGCCCAGCGCGCCACTCGCGCCTTGCGTGAGCGCTTCCCGGAACTCGGCGTGATCACCGATGTGGCGCTTGATCCGTTCACCACTCACGGTCAGGACGGCATCCTCGACGAAGAAGGCTACGTACAGAACGACATCACCGTCGACGCACTGGTGCGCCAAGCCCTGTCCCATGCCGAAGCCGGCGCTCAGGTCGTCGCGCCATCGGACATGATGGACGGTCGCATTCAAGCGATTCGCGAAGCGCTGGAAATCGCCGGTCACGTCAATGTGCGGATCATGGCCTACTCGGCCAAGTACGCCAGCGCCTATTACGGCCCGTTCCGCGACGCCGTGGGTTCAGCCTCGAACCTCGGCAAGGCAAACAAAGCCTCTTATCAGATGGACCCGGCCAACAGCGACGAAGCGCTGCACGAAGTGGGTGCGGACTTGTCTGAAGGCGCGGACATGGTCATGGTCAAGCCGGGCATGCCCTACCTGGACATTCTTTTCCGGGTAAAAGATGCCTTCAAAGTGCCGACCTTCGTCTATCAGGTTAGCGGCGAATACGCCATGCACATGGCGGCGATCCAGAATGGCTGGTTGAGCGAGGCGGTGATTCTTGAATCACTGACCGCCTTTAAACGTGCCGGCGCTGATGGCATCCTGACTTACTTTGCTGTCCGCGCCGCTCAATTGTTACGAGAGCAGAAATAGCCCTCCCAGGAACATTCAATGAATACCGAAGGACTCACGGAAGTTGCAGTAAAAGAAGCTCAACCGGTGGTCGAGCAAATCACCGAAACCCCGCCGGAGCTGGAGCCTGCGCCACCCGCGCCAGTCACCGAACCTGTCGCGGCGGCGCCAGTGATTGCGATACCGGGCCTGGATGACAGCAGCCTGTACATCCACCGTGAGCTTTCGCAACTGCAATTCAATATCCGCGTGCTGGAACAGGCGCTGGACGAGTCCTATCCGCTGCTGGAGCGCTTGAAGTTCCTGCTGATCTTCTCCAGCAACCTCGATGAATTCTTTGAAATCCGCGTCGCCGGCCTGAAGAAGCAAATCACCTTCGCCCGTGAACAGGCGGGTGCTGACGGCTTGCAGCCGCATCAAGCGCTGGCGCGGATCAGCGAGTTGGTGCACGGTCACGTTGATCGCCAGTACGCGATCCTCAACGACATTCTGTTGCCGGAGCTGGAGAAGCACCAAGTGCGCTTCATCCGTCGCCGGCACTGGACAACCAAGATCAAAACCTGGGTGCGCCGCTACTTCCGCGACGAGATCGCGCCGATCATCACCCCGATCGGCCTCGACCCGACGCACCCGTTCCCGCTGCTGGTGAACAAGAGTCTGAACTTCATCGTTGAACTGGAAGGCATCGACGCCTTTGGTCGCGACTCCGGTCTGGCGATCATCCCGGCACCGCGTCTGCTGCCACGGATCATCAAGGTGCCGGAAGAAGTCGGCGGCCCGGGCGACAACTATGTGTTCCTGTCGTCGATGATCCACGCCCACGCCGATGACCTGTTCCAGGGCATGAAGGTTAAAGGTTGTTACCAGTTCCGTCTGACCCGAAACGCCGACCTGGCGCTCGATTCCGAAGATGTAGAAGACCTGGCCCGCGCGCTGCGTGGCGAGTTGTTCTCGCGTCGCTACGGTGATGCGGTGCGTCTGGAAGTCGCTGACACCTGCCCGAAACACCTCTCGGACTACCTGCTCAAGCAGTTCAACCTGAGCGAGAGCGAGCTGTACCAGGTCAACGGCCCGGTCAACCTGACGCGGCTGTTCAGCATCACCGGCCTGGACAGTCATCCGGAGCTGCAATACACGCCGTTCACCCCGCAGATCCCGAAACTGCTACAGAACAGCGAAAACATTTTCAGCGTGGTCAGCAAGCAGGACATCTTGCTGCTGCACCCGTTCGAGTCGTTCACCCCGGTGGTCGACCTGCTGCGTCAAGCCGCGAAAGACCCGCACGTACTCGCTGTGCGCCAGACCCTGTACCGCTCGGGCGCCAACTCCGAGATCGTCGATGCGCTGGTGGACGCCGCGCGTAACGGCAAGGAAGTCACGGCGGTCATCGAGCTGCGTGCGCGGTTCGACGAAGAGTCCAACCTGCAACTGGCCAGCCGTCTGCAAGCGGCCGGTGCGGTGGTGATCTACGGCGTGGTCGGCTTCAAGACCCACGCCAAGATGATGCTGATCCTGCGTCGCGAAGCCGGCGAGATCGTCCGCTACGCGCACCTCGGCACCGGCAACTACCACGCCGGCAACGCCAAGCTGTACACCGACTACAGCTTGCTGACTTCCGACGACGCCTTGTGCGAAGACGTCGGCAAACTGTTCAGCCAGTTGATCGGCATGGGTAAAACCCTGCGCATGAAGAAGCTGCTGCATGCGCCGTTCACCCTGAAGAAGGGCATGCTCGACATGATTGCCCGCGAGACCCAGTTCGCCGTCGAAGGCAAACCGGCGCACATCATCGCCAAGTTCAACTCGCTGACCGATCCGAAGATCATCCGCGCGCTGTACAAGGCCAGCCAGTCCGGCGTGCGCATCGATCTGGTGGTGCGCGGCATGTGCTGCCTGCGTCCGGGCATCGCCGGGGTTTCGCACAACATCCATGTACGCTCGATCATCGGCCGCTTCCTTGAGCATACGCGGGTGTTCTACTTCCTCAATGGCGGCGACGAGCAGATGTTCCTCTCCAGTGCCGACTGGATGGAGCGCAACCTCGACAAGCGCGTCGAGACTTGCTTCCCGGTCGAAGGCAAGAAACTGCTGACCCGGGTGAAGAAAGAGCTGGAGCTGTACCTGACCGACAACACCCACAGCTGGAGCCTGCAGTCGGATGGTCGTTACATTCGCAACACGCCGACTGGCAATCAGAACCCGAGGAGTGCGCAGGCGACGTTGCTGGAGCGGTTGGGTAGTCCGATATTGCCGGTGAGCAGCTAAAGCCAAGAGCAAGAGCCCCTCACCCTAGCCCTCTCCCGGAGGGAGAGGGGACTGACCGAGGTGACTTTTCGAGCTACGCCGACCTGAACTTTCGAGTCGAACTCAGGTTTTGAACAGCATGCGGTCGGCTCCCTTTCCCCTCTACCACTTGGGGGAGAGGGTTGGGGTGAGGGGGATCGATCTTAGTCACATCCCCTGAACCCAGCTGAACACCCAATAAAAAAGGCGATCCCTGCGGATCGCCTTTTTTGTGTCTGCCCGTCTCAGTGGACGGTAAGAACGATACCAACCCGCGTCAGCCACTCCGCCTCAAGCCCGAAATCCGCCTGAGTCAGCTGGTTCTCATCCAGCCAGTTCTCCGGAAACTCCACATCCAGGTTGTCACCCTTCGCATGCAACACCACCTGCGGCATCGCCTGAGTCCCACGAATGTGGTGGAACAGGATCGCAAAGCGCAGCAGCACGCACAGGCGAATCAGCTTGTCGCCGTCGTCGCCAAAGTCAGCAAACTTGTCCTTGGGAATATTACGGCGATGGCCGCGCACCAGCAGGGCGAGCATCTGTTGGTCTTCGCGGGAGAAGCCGGCGAGGTCCGAGTGCTCGATCAGGTAGGCACCGTGCTTGTGGTAGTGATAGTGGGCGATATCGAGGCCGACTTCATGCACTTTCGCCGCCCAACCGAGGAGTTCGCGCCAGATGCCGTCGTCCAGCTCCCAGTCTGCCGCGACCTGATCGAACGCGTGCAAGGCTTTGCGCTCAACCCGCGCCGCCTGTTCCAGGTCGACGTGGTAACGCTCCATCAGCGAGGTCAGGGTACGTTCGCGCACGTCCTCGTGGTGATGGCGGCCGAGCAGGTCGTACAGCACGCCTTCACGCAGCGCGCCGTCGCAGTGGTCCATGCGTTGCAGTTCGAGGGCGTCGAAAATCGCTTCGAGAATCGCCAGACCCGCCGGGAAAATGGTCCGGCGATCCGGTTTGATGCCTTCAAAATCGATCTTGTCGACGTCGCCGAGTTTGAACAGGCGGCGCTTGAGCCAGGCCAGGCCTTCGGCGTTCACTTCGCCAGTGCCGTGTCCGCCGGCCTTCAGCGCCAGGCCGATGGCGCGGATGGTGCCCGAGGAGCCGATGGCTTCATCCCAGGTCAGGCGGTGCAGGGCGTGTTCGATGCTCATGATCTCCAGCCGCGCCGCCGTGTACGCCTGGGCGTAGCGGGCAGGGGTGATCTTGCCGTCCTTGAAGTAGCGCTGGGTGAAGCTGACGCAGCCCATCTGCAGGCTTTCGCGCAGCAGCGGCTCGAATCTTTGCCCAATGATGAATTCGGTACTGCCGCCGCCGATGTCGGCGACCAAACGTTTGCCCGGGGTGTCGGCGAGGGTGTGCGACACGCCCAGATAAATCAGGCGCGCCTCTTCACGGCCGGAGATGACTTCCACCGGATGGCCGAGGATTTCTTCGGCGCGGTGGATGAATTCGAGGCGGTTGCGCGCTTCGCGCAAGGCGTTGGTACCAACAATACGCACGGCGCCCAGCGGCATACCGTTGATCAGTTGGGCGAAGCGCTTGAGGCAATCGAGGCCGCGTTGCATCGATTCTTCGTTGAGCTTGCGCTCATCGTCGATGCCGGCAGCCAGCTGAACCTTCTCGCCGAGCCGCTCGAGAATGCGGATTTCGCCATTCTGGGCCTTGGCCACGACCATGTGAAAGCTGTTGGAGCCCAGGTCGATTGCAGCGATCAGGGACAGATTCTTGGCTTGGGATTGCGGCATGGTCAGGGGGTCTCGGTCGATAACCTCGACATCGTGCCACGATCAAAGGCTGGCGCCAACGCGCATGGTTCAAACCGCCGGAGCGCGCACCCCGAACCTGATCGCTCCCACGCTCTGCGTGGGAATGCCTCACCGGACGCTCTGCGTCCGCTTTTGGGACGCGGAGCGTCCCTGGCTGCATTCCCACGCGGAGCGTGGGAACGATCAGGATGAGGCTGCTTCAGGCTGTCGCTTCCACCGTGCCAATAAAGTTCGCCAGCTCCGCCGTCTGCGGATTGGCGAACAACACCTTCGGATCCCCCACCTCATGCACCTTGCCATGGTGCATGAACACCAGTTTGTCGCCAACCTCGCGGGCAAAGCGCATTTCATGGGTGACCATGATCAGCGTCATGCCTTCCTTGGCCAGCTGCCGCACGACGCTGAGCACTTCATTGACCAGTTCCGGGTCGAGCGCCGAGGTGATCTCGTCGCACAGCAAAACTTTCGGCGACATCGCCAATGCCCGGGCAATCGCCACACGCTGCTGCTGACCACCGGACAAGCGATCGGGGAACGCATCAAACTTTTCCCCGAGACCCACGCGTTCAAGCATCTCGCGCGCCAGTTCCGCCGCTTTGGCTTTCGGCACTTTCTGCACCACCTGCGGCGCGAGCATGACGTTTTCGCCGACGGTCAGGTGCGGGAACAGATTGAATTGCTGAAAGACCATGCCGACCTTCTGCCGCAAGCTGCGCAGGTCAGCGCGGGCAGCGTCGAGGTATTCGCCGTCGACTTCGATCACGCCGTCGTTGATCGACTCCAGGCCATTAAGTGTGCGCAGCAGGGTGGATTTGCCCGAGCCGCTGCGGCCGATGATCGCTACCACCTGGCCTTCTTCAACGCTGAGGTCGATGCCTTTGAGCACGTGGTGATCGCCGTAGTATTTATGCAGGGCGGAAATTCTAAGCAGAGGCATGCAGTCTCCTTTCCAGGTAGCGCGCACTGAGGGACAAGGGGTAGCAGAGCAGGAAATAGCCGAGGGCGACGAGGCCGTAGACCATGAACGGTTCAAACGTGGCGTTGGCAAGCATGCCGCCAGTCTTGGTCAGTTCGGTGAAACCGATGATCGAGGTCACGGCGGTGCCTTTGACTACTTGCACCGAGAAGCCCACGGTCGGCGCCACGGCAATGCGCAGCGCTTGCGGCAGGATCACGTAGCGCAGTTGCTCCAGCGGATTGAGCGCCAGACTCGCTGAGGCTTCCCACTGGCCATTGGAAATCGATTCGACGCAACCGCGCCAGATCTCCGCCAGATAGGCGCTGGTAAACAAGGTCAGGGCAATCGCTGCGGCCATCCACGGCGAGATTTCGATCCCGGCCAACGCAACGCCGAAGAACACCAGAAACAGCTGCATCAGCAGCGGCGTGCCTTGAAACAGCTCGATCCAGGTGCGGGCGATGCTGCTCGGCAGCGGGTTTTTCGAGATGCGCATGATCAGGATCAGCAGCCCGACGAGGCCGCCGCCGATAAACGCCACCAGCGA
The DNA here is from genome assembly GCF_977020205.1 of Pseudomonas sp. AIG. NCBI lineage: Bacteria > Pseudomonadati > Pseudomonadota > Gammaproteobacteria > Pseudomonadales > Pseudomonadaceae > Pseudomonas > Pseudomonas sp. AIG. The sequence goes on from NZ_CDROCK010000002.1 coordinate 242,172, forward strand.
CAACGCCAGCGTCCATTGCAGGCCGACGAGGAGGTTGCGCAGGATGTCCCAGAAGGTGAAATCGCTCATGCGCGGCTCCTGCTGATGTAGCGGCGACCGATCCAATTGAGCAACTGGCGAATCAGCAGCGCCATGCACAGGTAGATCAGCGTGGTCAGCGCGTAGGTTTCAAAGGCGCGGAAGTTGCGCGATTGAATGAAGTTGGCGGCGAAGCTCAGCTCTTCCGTGGCGATCTGCGAACACACCGCCGAGCCGAGCATGACGATGATGATCTGGCTGCTCAGCGCCGGCCAGACTTTGCCCAGCGCCGGCAGCAGTACCACGTGGCGGAACGCTTCGAAGCGGGTCATCGCCAATGCCGCTGCGGCCTCCAGCTGTCCGCGCGGGATCGCCTGAATGCCGGCGCGAATGATCTCCGTCGAATAGGCGCCGAGGTTGATCACCATCGCCAGCACCGCTGCCTGCCACTCGGAAATCTGCACGCCAAGTGACGGTAAACCGAAGAAGATGAAGAACAACTGCACCAGAAACGGCGTGTTGCGGATCAACTCGACGTAGACGCCGAAGATTGCCGAGAACGGGCGGATGTTCCACGCCCGCACCAGCGCCCCGACAATCCCGACGCCGACCCCGAGCAACGCGCCGATGGCCGTCAGCTCAAGGGTGAACAGCGCCCCGCGCAGCAGCAGGTCGGTGTTTTGCACCACCGGCATGAAATCGAACTGATAAGCCATGAAGGTCTCCCGCGCAGTCGATCAGAGATCGGCCGGCAGCGGCTCTTTCAGCCAGGTCTGCGAATTCTTTTCCAGTGCGCCGTCAGCCTTGGCCGTGGTCAGGATGTCGTTGACCTTGGCCAGCAGCGCCGCTTCGTTCTTGTTCACGCCAACGTAGACCGGCGAATCCTTGAGCTTCACTTTCAGTGCCGGGACGCGTTTCGGGTTCTTTTCGCTGATTGCGACCATCACCACGTTGCCGCTGGCGATCAGGTCAACCTGGCCTGCGAGGTAGGCGGCGATGGTCGAGTTGTTGTCTTCGAAGCGCTTGATGGTCACGCCTTCGGGGGCGACCTTGGTCAATTCGATGTCTTCGATGGCGCCACGGGTGACGCTGATGGTCTTGCCCTTGAGGTCGTCGAGGCTGGCGATCGCAGCGTCTGGCGGACCGAACACGGCGAGGTAGAAGGGGGCGTAGGCGCGGGAGAAGTCGATGACCTTCTCGCGCTCGGGGTTTTTGCCGAGGCTGGAAATCACCAGATCGACCTTGCCGGTGGTCAGGAACGGGATGCGGTTGGTGCTGTTGACCGGCGTCAGTTCGAGTTTGACCTTGAGTTGATCAGCCAGCAGTTTTGCCGTGTCGATATCGAGGCCGCGCGGTTTCATGTCCGGGCCGACCGAGCCGAACGGCGGGAAGTCCTGAGGTACAGCGACTTTCAGTGTGCCGCGTTTGACCACATCGTCGAGACCGTCGGCGTGAGCCGGGACCTGACTGAGCAACAGAGAGGAAAACAGAGCGGCGAGGAGGGCGCTGTAACGCTTGGTCATGGACAATCTCCGGATCGGCGAGAAGTGATTTCTGCGATCTGACAGAGCATGGGCCGTGCCAATACGTGGTTTTCGCCCCCGCAGACCGCAGTTTCAGCGACTTCGCTCGGTCTTACTGGTCTGAACAGTCAGGTTGTTTTTCGCACCGCTATCGCGCATCGCTCCGCAGCACCGAACCCCGCTGGGGCACGACTTGCCGGACTCGACGAATAGCTTTACAACTAGCCGCACATTGGCCTGGCGCGTCTGAAAAACCATGAACTCGATTTCCCGTGCGGTACCCGAAGTGGCGCTGCAAGCGATCCGCAAATTGATCACCGAACAGGGTTTCGGTGCGGGCGACGCTTTGCCGTCGCAGCGGGATCTGGCGTTGCAACTGGGCGTTAGCCGGGCATCGTTGCGTGAGGCGCTGTCGTCGCTGAGTGCGTTGGGTGTGGTCAGTATTCAGCCGGGTAAAGGCGTGTTCGTGCAGGCACCGGTGGAGTTGTCGCGCGGCGATCACACGCCAGGGTGGTCATTTGCAGCGCAGGCGCCGCCGCTGGACATCTTTCAATTGCGCTACGCGCTGGAAGGGTTTGCCGCCGGGCTGGCAGCGGTGACGTTGAGCACATTCGATCTGGATGCGCTGGAAGACAACGTCGCGGCCATGCGCGAGCAATTGAAGGGTGGCGACTTTGAGGCCGCCGCGAAACTCGACTTCGAATTCCACCGCCGTATTCTCTTGGCCAGCGGCAATCAGGCGATGCTGAGCATCCTCACCGCCAGCGCCGAGATGTTCCTGGAGAGCCAGAAACTGCCGTTCATCCGCGCCGAGCGCGCCATGGAAACCTGGCAGGAGCACCGCAAGATTCTGCGGGCCCTCGCGCGCCGGGCCTCCGGCGCTGCGCAAAAAGCCATGCAGGAGCACGTGCGCAACGCCGCCCTGCGTACTGGAATTTCCTTCATTGCCCCCGCCACGGCGTGACTTGAGCTATACCCAAACTCATCGAGTGCCATAGCAAGACTCAATCAACTGCGGCTTCCTGAACAGGGGAAGGGCGGCTATGATGGGCCACGTTTTTTTGCTTACAACCTGGAGAATTCCATGAGCAGCGATCTTATCAAACACGTTAGCGACGCTAGCTTCGAAGCCGACGTACTCAAGGCCGAAGGCGCTGTCCTGGTCGATTACTGGGCTGAATGGTGCGGTCCTTGCAAAATGATCGCTCCGGTTCTGGACGAGATTGCCGAGACTTACAAAGGCAAGCTGACCGTTGCCAAACTGAACATCGACGAGAACCAGGAAACCCCGGCCAAGCACGGCGTACGTGGTATCCCGACCCTGATGCTGTTCAAGAACGGCAACGTTGAAGCGACCAAAGTCGGCGCCCTGTCGAAGTCGCAACTGGCTGCTTTCCTCGACGCCAACATCTAAGCGTCGCTGTAAAGTGCCTGAAAAAAAGCCCCGCAATTAGCGGGGCTTTTTGCGTATTCAGGGCTAGACGCTCCGAAACTCAGGTGGTACATTCGGCCCCGCACTGGTTTCTCCATTGCCCCCTGCTAGCCGTCGCCGACGCACTCCTTTTCGAATTAGTTCGCGATCCTGTCGCCTTCTCCGCGGCGCGGCCTCATTAAGCCAAAAGCTTAATTTCCCCCCCTCCATAAATGATTACGTCATTCCTATATGAATCTGACTGAACTCAAGCAAAAGCCGATTACCGAACTGCTCGAATTGGCCGAACAGATGGGCATAGAAAATATGGCCCGTTCGCGCAAGCAGGACGTGATTTTCTCCCTGCTGAAAAAGCACGCGAAAAGCGGCGAGGAAATCTCCGGTGATGGCGTGCTGGAGATTCTCCAGGACGGCTTCGGCTTCCTGCGCTCCGCTGACGCTTCCTATCTGGCCGGCCCGGACGATATCTACGTCTCGCCAAGCCAGATCCGCCGCTTCAACTTGCGCACCGGTGACACCATCGTTGGCAAGATCCGCCCTCCGAAGGAAGGCGAGCGGTATTTCGCGCTGCTCAAGGTCGACACGATCAACTTCGATCGTCCCGAGAACGCGAAAAACAAGATTCTCTTCGAGAACCTGACCCCGCTGTTCCCGACCGTGCGCATGAAGATGGAAGCCGGTAACGGTTCCACCGAAGACTTGACCGGTCGTGTGATCGACCTGTGCGCCCCGATCGGCAAAGGCCAGCGTGGTCTGATCGTCGCACCGCCGAAAGCCGGTAAAACGATCATGCTGCAAAACATCGCAGCGAACATCGCCCGTAACAACCCTGAAGTTCACCTGATCGTGCTGCTGATCGACGAGCGTCCGGAAGAAGTAACCGAAATGCAGCGCACCGTGCGCGGCGAAGTGGTTGCCTCGACCTTCGACGAGCCGCCGACCCGTCACGTGCAGGTTGCCGAAATGGTGATCGAGAAGGCCAAGCGCCTGGTCGAGCACAAGAAAGACGTGGTGATCCTGCTCGACTCCATCACCCGTCTGGCCCGTGCCTACAACACCGTGATCCCGAGCTCCGGCAAGGTATTGACCGGTGGTGTCGATGCTCACGCCCTGGAGAAGCCAAAGCGTTTCTTCGGTGCTGCGCGTAACATCGAAGAAGGCGGCTCGCTGACCATTATCGCCACCGCGCTGGTTGAAACCGGCTCGAAGATGGACGAAGTGATCTACGAAGAGTTCAAGGGTACCGGCAACATGGAACTGCCTCTGGATCGCAAGATCGCCGAGAAGCGCGTGTTCCCGGCCATCAACATCAACCGCTCCGGCACCCGCCGCGAAGAGTTGCTGACGGCCGACGACGAACTGCAGCGTATGTGGATCCTGCGCAAGCTGCTGCACCCGATGGACGAAGTGGCTGCCATCGAGTTCCTGGTCGACAAGCTGAAAACGACCAAGACCAACGACGAGTTCTTCTTGTCGATGAAGCGCAAGTAATACACACGCTGTAAAAAAGAACGCTCCCGAAAGGGGGCGTTTTTTTTTGCGTACGCGCCGCATAACTTTCGTAACGCGCTACTGTCCTTGTCTGGAGCGGTTTGTACCTACAAGGATAAGAAAGGTTATGCACACGTTTGGCAATCGCCGTGATATCGACGGATTACGGGCACTGGCGGTCATCCCCGTCGTACTGTTTCATTTCGGATTCACTACATTCAGCGGCGGCTTTGTCGGCGTCGATGTGTTCTTCGTCATTTCCGGTTTCCTGATCACTTCGATCCTGTTTCGCGAAATCAGCGCCCAGCGCTTCAGTTTCCTCGACTTCTGGGGGCGTCGCGCCCGGCGTATCCTGCCAGCGTTGACCGTGGTTGTGGTGGTGACGCTGGCATTAGGCTGGTTGTTGCTGACCGCCAAAGACCTCGCCGAGCTGGGGCGGACGATTCGTTACCAGTCGCTGTTCATTTCCAACATTCTGTTCATGCGCGAAGACGGCTACTTCGAGCCTGCCTCGGAACTCAAACCGTTGCTGCATACCTGGTCGCTGGCGGTGGAGGAGCAGTACTACATCTTCTTCCCGCTGATGATGGTGGTGATGATGCGCTATGTCCGCCAATGGCGCTGGATGCTGTTCGCGGTGCTGCTGGTGTCGTTCGGCTTGAACATCATCTACATCGAGCGCCGGCCGGAGTTTGCCTTTTTCTCGTTGCCGACCCGCGCGTGGGAGCTGCTCTGCGGGGCCATGCTGGCGGTGATGCCCGTGCCCAGGCATGTCGCGCGACCGTGGCTGCGGCAGTCTGTTGGCCTGGCCGGTCTGGCGGCGGTGCTGGTGGCGGTGTTCGCTTTCGACAGGACCACGGTGTTCCCGGGCTGGGCTGCACTGTTGCCGGTACTGGGTACGACAGCGTTGATCTGGTCAGGCGCACAGGGCCCAACGTGGGCGAGCCGGCTGTTGAGTGTCGGCGTTCTGGTGTGGGTCGGCTTGCTCTCCTATTCCCTTTATCTGTGGCACTGGCCGGTTTACGTGTATGCCAACGCGATCTCCATCGATGGCATTCAGCCACTGGAGGCGCTCGGCTGGATGGCGCTCGCGTTAGCGCTGGCCTGGCTGAGCCTTCGATACGTCGAGCTGCCATTTCGTGAGAAACGCGTGTTCGCCAGCCGTAATTCGGTGTTGGTCGGTGGCCTGGTGTCGATCACCGTTCTGGCGATTACCGGCTCGGCCATCCGCTCGGCAGAGGGTATTCCACAGCGCCTGACCGGCAAGGCGCTGGAATATGCGCAGTCGCGCGAGTGGAATGCAGGGCAGTCGAACTGCATGCATTTGAGCACTGACAAGGCGCTGACCAAGTCCTGTCTGGTGGGCGGTGAGCAAAATATTACGGCGACAAAAATGTTCTGGGGTGACAGTCACGCCGCAGCGTTGTTGCCAGCCATCGAAGGCAATGCCAGTCGCATGGTGCAGCCAGTGTGGCTGTACAGCCTGACGGGTTGCCCGCCGATCATCGATGACAGCCTGCGCCCGCAGTGCAAGGACTTCAACCAGCGCAACATGGACCGCGTCACGAGTCTGGGGATCAAGGATGTGGTGCTGGCGGCGAACTGGAGCCTGTACGTGTATGGTCGCGAAGACGGCGACGGGGATCGGCAGTTCCTGCTTGATCGCAAAGACAACCCGCGCCAGGCAGAGCAGCGCATGGCCACCGCTATCAAGGCGCGTGTGGCCGAGCTGCGCGAAGCCGGTGTGCAGGTCTGGCTGTTCAAGGAAGTGCCGCTGCAACACAAGAGCTACATCGATCGTCTGACCAGCCTGGCCCGTATCGGCCGTTCGGCAGAAGGGCTTGGTCGTCCGCTCAGTGAGCATCTGGCGCGTCAGCAGTTTTTCACGGACCTGTTCGGCTCGATGAGCGCCGCCGATTCCGGCGTTCACGTCATCGACCCGACCCCCTTGATGTGTAAAAACGGGCTCTGCGCAATCGATGTCGACGGCCACTCGCAATACAAGGATGCGGATCACCTTTCCGACGTCGGCAGCGCCAGGCTGAGCCCGTTGTTTGCACCGATGCTGCTGGGCGCCAACCAGAATTGAGCGATGCCGGGCACTGACGGGCTGCTGTTTGCCCGTCAGAGCAGGTAGGATGTACGCCTATTTTGAGGGTGCCATCGTCAATGAAATTCAAGGATCTTCGGGATTTCGTGCAGCAGCTTGAGCAGCGCGGAGAGTTGAAACGCATCCAGATTCCCGTCTCGCCGGTGCTGGAAATGACCGAGGTGTGCGATCGCACGCTGCGGGCCAAGGGCCCGGCGCTGCTGTTCGAGAAACCCACCGGCTACGACATTCCGGTGCTCGGCAACCTGTTCGGCACCCCTGAACGGGTGGCGATGGGCATGGGCGCCGAGTCGGTCAGCGAGCTGCGCGAAATCGGCAAACTGCTGGCGTTCCTCAAGGAGCCGGAGCCGCCGAAGGGCTTGAAAGACGCGTGGTCGAAGCTGCCGATCTTCCGCAAGATCATCTCGATGGCGCCGAAAGTCGTCAAAGACGCGGTGTGCCAGGAAGTGGTCATCGAAGGCGACGACGTCGATCTGGCCATGCTGCCGGTGCAGACCTGCTGGCCCGGCGACGTCGGCCCGCTGATCACCTGGGGCCTGACCGTCACCAAAGGTCCGAACAAGGAACGCCAGAATCTCGGTATCTACCGTCAGCAAGTGATCGGCCGCAACAAGGTGATCATGCGCTGGCTCAGCCACCGTGGCGGCGCCCTCGACTTCCGCGAGTGGTGCGAAAAGCATCCCGGTCAGCCGTTCCCGGTGTCCGTGGCGCTGGGCGCGGACCCGGCGACCATCCTCGGCGCCGTGACGCCAGTGCCGGACAGCCTGTCCGAATACGCGTTTGCAGGTCTGCTGCGCGGTAACCGCACCGAACTGGTCAAGTGCCGTGGCAACGACCTGCAAGTGCCGGCCACCGCCGAGATCATCCTCGAAGGTGTGATCCATCCGGGCGAAATGGCCGATGAAGGTCCGTACGGCGACCACACCGGTTACTACAACGAAGTCGACAGCTTTCCGGTGTTCACCGTCGAACGCATCACCCATCGAATCAAACCGATTTATCACAGCACCTACACCGGCCGTCCGCCGGATGAGCCCGCGATCCTCGGCGTGGCGCTGAACGAAGTGTTCGTGCCGATCCTGCAGAAGCAGTTCCCGGAAATCACCGATTTCTACCTGCCGCCGGAAGGCTGCTCATACCGCATGGCTATCGTGACCATGAAGAAGTCGTATCCGGGGCATGCCAAGCGCGTGATGCTCGGTGTCTGGTCGTTTTTGCGACAGTTCATGTACACCAAGTTCGTTATCGTCACTGACGACGATATCAACGCCCGCGACTGGAATGACGTGATCTGGGCCATCACCACGCGCATGGACCCCAAGCGCGACACGGTGATGATCGATAACACGCCAATCGACTACCTCGACTTCGCCTCGCCGATCTCAGGGTTAGGTTCGAAAATGGGCCTCGATGCCACCCACAAGTGGCCGGGCGAAACCACTCGCGAGTGGGGGCGCGTGATCGTCAAGGACGACGCCGTCACCCAACGGATCGATGCCATCTGGAATCAGTTAGGAATAGATTGATGCGTGTAACCCTGCAGCCCTCCGGAGCGGTGCTTGAGATACAGCCCGGTGAGCGGATTCTCGATGGCGCGCGGCGCTTGGGCTACGAATGCCCGCAAAGCTGCCGCAACGGCAATTGTCATGTGTGTGCGGCGTTGCTGGTTGAAGGCAGCGTTGCGCAGGACGGCAAGGTGCATGACCACGGCGAGTTCTACACTTGCATAGCCGAGCCGCTGGAAGACTGCATCCTGCTGTGGGATGGCGTGCTTGCGCTGGGAGAACTGCCGGTGCGCAGCCTGTCATGTCAGGTCATCGAATGCCGCGATGTCGGTGGCGACACCTGGCGTGTGCGCCTGCGGGCGCCGGCCGGCAAGCCGCCGCGCTATCACGCCGGGCAGTATTTGATGATCGAGCGCGAGAACGGTGAGAAATCGGCGTTTTCCATGGCCTCGGCACCGCACGGCGGGCGCGATCTGGAAATCCATGTGCTGGCGCGCGAAGCCAGTGCACTGAGCCTGATCGAACAGCTGCAACGCAACGCGATGGTGCGGGTCGAGCTGCCATTCGGTGACACGCATCTGGCCGAGCTGCCCGACGGGCCGCTGGTGCTCGTTGCCGCGGGTACTGGCATGGGTCAGATTCACGCGCTGATCGAACACTGCCGCGCCAACGGCTTCAAACATCCGGTGCATCTGTACTGGGGCGTGCGCCGTCCGGAAGATTTCTATGAAATCGAACATTGGGACGAATGGCTGAAATTACCCAACCTGTTCCTGCACAAAGTCGTCAGCGATCAATGCGGTTGGGAAGGGCGCTGCGGCATGCTGCACGAGGCAGTCTGTGAAGACTTCCCGGATCTGAAACCGCTGCACGTCTACGCCAGCGGCTCGCCGGCCATGGTCTACGGCACGCTCGACGCATTGGTCGAAGCCGGGATGGACGCCCATCAAATGCGTGCGGACGTGTTCGCCTACGCCCCGCGCTCTTGAGCCGCGTTCCTGAGTCCGTTATAACTCTCTATATAGCCGATCGGTATTTATGTAATTGCATAAATACCGCTAGGTTATATATCAATCAGGCAATTAATTAAGAACTGTGCCATGGCACTCAAATTGCCTTAAAACATATGTGCCTTATTGTTACAGCGGTGCGTTCTATTAAGTAATTCTTTACCCGCGGGGAGCTGAACGCTATTCGCCATGAGCGCCATTGAAAACGCTTTTCTGAATTTGAATTACCCTCCGCGGCTCGATCTTGGGCCGCAGCTGACGCACGAACAACTTCTCGCTTCCATGCAATCGACCATGGCGCGCCACAAGGGCGGGCCGGTATGGCTGTTTGCGTACGGTTCGCTGATCTGGCGGCCGGAGTGTTCGGCGGTGGAGCGGGTACGCGGACGTGTGCATGGCTACCATCGCGGCTTGTACCTGTGGTCGCACGAGCACCGTGGGACGCCGGAGTTGCCGGGTTTGGTGTTTGGTCTGGATCGCGGCGGTTCGTGCAGCGGCTTCGCCTATCGCTTGCCGGAAGACAGTCTCGATGCGGCGCTGTACGCACTGTGGAAACGCGAGATGCCGGTGCCGTCCTATCGGCCACACTGGCTCAACTGCCGACTCGAAGACGGCACTCAGGTGCAGGCGTTGGGATTCGTTTTGGAGCGACACCTGCCCAGCTATGCCGGCAACCTGCCGGATCATGTGCTGAGCCAGGTGTTCGAAAGCGCCAGCGGGCGTTACGGCACCACTCGCGATTATGTCGAGCAGACCGCACACGCCCTGCGCAGCCACGCCATGCCAGACCGCAATCTGGAGGCGCGGCTCAAGCGCTGTCAATCACAGTCCGATCAAGCGACCGCTTCACGGCTCTGACTGGCGACTTGTTTGTGCCACAGCGTCGGGGCCAGGAAGGCCATCGACAGCAGGCAAGCGCCTACCAGCAGGACAAAACCACCGTCCCAACCGAAATGGTCCACGGTGTAGCCCATCGCGGCACTGGCCGCGACCGAGCCACCGAGATAACCGAACAAGCCCGTGAAGCCCGCAGCGGTGCCGGCGGCTTTCTTCGGTGCCAGTTCCAGCGCCTGCAGGCCGATCAGCATCACTGGGCCGTAGATCAGGAAGCCGATCGAGAACAGCGCGATCATGTCGACGGTCGGGTTGCCGGCCGGGTTCAGCCAGTAAACCAGCGTCGCGACAGTCACCAGCGCCATGAACACCATGCCGGTCAGGCCACGGTTGCCACGGAAGATCTTATCCGACATCCAGCCGCACAGCAGCGTGCCCGGGATACCCGCCCACTCGTAGAAGAAATAGGCCCACGAGGTTTTATCCACGGTGAAACCCTTGGCTTCCTTGAGATAGGTCGGCGCCCAATCCAGCACACCGTAGCGCAGCAGATAAACAAACACGTTGGCCATGGCGATGTACCAGAGCATTTTGTTGCGCAGCACGTATTTGACGAAGATCTCTTTCGCGCTGAATTCGTCTTCGTGGCTGGCGTCGTAGCCTTCCGGGTAATCGTTCTTGTACTTCTCGATTGGCGGCAGGCCGACCGATTGCGGGGTGTCGCGCATAGTGATGAAGGCGAACACCGCCACGCCCAGCGCTACCGCTGCCGGTACGTAGAACGCTGCGTGCCAGTCGTTGAACAGGCCCATGCCGAGCAGGAACAACGGGCCGATCAGACCACCGCCGACGTTATGCGCCACGTTCCACACCGACACCACGCCGCCGCGCTCTTTCTGCGACCACCAGTGCACCATCGTCCGGCCACTTGGCGGCCAGCCCATGCCCTGGGCCCAGCCGTTGATGAACAGCAGGATGAACATCATGGTCACGCTGGACGTTGCCCAAGGCGCGAAACCGAACACAAACATCACCCCGGCCGAGACCAGCAAGCCGAACGGCAGGAAGAAGCGTGGGTTGGAACGATCGGACACCAGGCCCATGAGGAATTTCGACAAGCCGTAGGCAATGGCGATCGCCGACATCGCCAGACCCAGATCACCGCGGCTGTAGCCTTCGTCGATCAGGTACGGCATGGCCAGCGAGAAGTTTTTGCGCAGCAGGTAGTAACCCGCATAGCCAAAGAAAATACCGGCGAAGATCTGCCAGCGCAGGCGTCGGTAGGTGCTGTCTATTTTTTCTTCAGGCAATGGAGCCTGATGTGCGGCAGGACGAAAGAAAGCAAACATTCAAGAGCTCCAGATTTCTTGTTTTGACTGCGGATGCGAATGTTACAGTTTCGTTACCGAAAATAGCACCGGTTCGCATCGAGCAAATAGCGGAAAATGTTGGAAGTCGCATGTTCTTTTACGAACCTGTCGCTCAGCTGTAAGAACGGGGCGTTTTTGTCGCGCTCGGGACGTTGTGTCTTAGACTCGCGATCTCCCGATCGACTGATTTCGCGAGATAAACGATGACCCCGAAAGTTCGCAGGCTAATACCCAGACTGTTGATGGTTGCTGTGGTGGCTGCTTCAGTGCTGGTGTTGAGCTTCGCACAGGGTTCTGCAGCGCCGGGCCTGCGCAATGTCACCGTGTTGATCGTCCGCCATGCGGAAAAGCCTGAGGTCGGCCGTGAACTCAATGCTCGGGGCGAACAGCGCGCCGCTGCCTACGCGGACTATTTCACTTCGTTGCAGCTGGACGACCAGACACTTACGCCCCAACGTCTGATCGCTACCGCCGACAGTGCGGAAAGCATACGACCGCGTCAGACACTGATTCCACTGTCCCAGCGCCTGCAATTGCCCATCGAACAGCCCTACGCCAATAACGACGTCGACAAACTGGTCAGCTCGCTGCGCAAGAATAATCAGGCGAAAACCGTGCTGATCGCTTGGCATCACGGCCACATCAATAAACTGATTGCTGCGTTCGGCGGCGATGGCCCGGCGCTGATCGGCCAGCCGAAGTGGCCGGTGGATGTTTATGACTGGCTGATTGTTCTGCGCTTCGATGACAGCGGGCAGTTGGTTGAGTCGCGTAGCGAAAAGGTTCAGGAGCATCTGATGCCGGGCGACATTGCGGACGCAAGTGGTGGCTAAACGTCCGTCAGAAAAGTTACCTGCGACCCTTCGCGCAGGTTTTTTACTCGATTTACCGTTGGTGATTAGGAAATGTCCTGCGCTTAAAGGCGAAGCTGCGCCATTCAGTTAAAAGCCATTGCTCCGTAACCTTTGTGCTGTTGCCGGAAGAGGCTTTCAGTTGCGAAGGGGGGATCATGCGGTGGGTTTTTGTTATGTGTCTGTTGTGGGTCGATGGGTGGGTGCACGCATCCGAAGTTTTTTTGATACCTGAAAACAATCCGAAACCGACCTACCCTCTGGCTCTGTTCAGGGCAGGCGTCACCGGTGAGGTGCAGATCAGCTTCATTGCTCACGCAGACGGTTCGATCAGCAAGGTAAATATCCTTCGCAGTGACCATCCACAATTGTCTGAAGCGGTCAGAGCCGCCGTCGCCCAGTGGCGCTTCAAGCCCTGGTCGGTAGAGGGTGATACACCCGCTGAAAAGACCATTATCGCGCCCATGGTGTTCAGGCTCGATCTGGATCAACCCATCCACGTCAACCAACAACTAAAAGCGTTGAAGTGCCGCACCATCAACGAAAATCTCGCAAGCATTGCCGAGTATTCGTGGATCGATACAAAGGTGTTCGTGCACACCCGGGCCTACCTTTCCAATATCTTCCACAAGTCTCAGCTACCGGATGAGCAGCGACTGGCGATGATTGCCAAATTGAACAAGCGCATTCCGGTTATTGTGCGAGGGTGCCGGGATAGCCCTTCGCGTAAGTATGTGAGTCTTTTGCCTTCGGAGATTCGTGAGTTGTTTTGACCTTGATGCGAAACAGCACCACTGTGTGGCGCTGTTTCGTCGCATTACTCTGGTTTAAAGCCGGGTTTGCCGTTTGCTTTGCGCCATTCTTTGATTTCTTTTACGACTCCTGCGGGACTGTCTTCGCGGTCGGGTGTCGGGCGAAATATAACGGCGCGCTTTTTCGGGTGCTCAGTTATTTTTTCAAAATGAAGTGCGAGATTGCTTGTGTATGCACTTAGTGCGTCGCCGGTAAGTCCATTTGTATCTTCAAAAAATTCCGTCACAAAAAGCAGGAATTCAGCTTCGGTATAGTCTTCAAATTTATCTTTTAATTTCATGGCTTTATACCGTTCTTGTGCAGTTCTATATGCGCGCTAGGGGTTATTATAGTTAAATTGTCAATGTTATAAACTTCGCCGCCGTCTTTGATATGTTCTATGTGGTGAATTTCGTATTTGTCCCTTCGGCCAACAGAGTCTACCTCGTCAGTGCTGGGAGCTGCACCGTTCGTTAATAACTTGAGATCAGCTTTGCTGAATTGCTTGGAAAGTTTCGGATCAGCAGCGACCGAGCGCCAGAATTTCTCTCTGAATCTGTCAAAATTCCTGAAATCTTGACCACGCAACTGATCGGCAATCTGTGCAGGGACTGGGGAGCCACTTGATTGTGTCGCGCCGGCCAACCAATTTTCGCCGACATCTTGCCCCTTGCCTGTAGCCGTCCCCGGCTCATACCGCGGGCCACCACGAGTGGCCATCATGTAGATGGATTCGATTCCCGACTCTATCGGAAACTCCAGAATGTAATCATCCGGATCATCATGGCTACATGCAGGATGGTCATCCAGCCGGGCATCAACTTGTGTAACTCGAGCGCCAGGGTAGATCCGGATTGGGGATTGCGTGATCGGCAATTCGGTGCTGCTGGAGTTGGCAATCCCGGGAGGAGATTTCGGTGTCCAGGTCAGTGTGATCGGCACCAAACCTTCTGTCGTGAAGGTGCATTGATTTGTCGTGGAGTCCAGAACTGCCTGCCGAACTCTTACCGGAAAACTGTAATCAGTTGACTCAAGAATAAGCTGTGTATGGTCTCCTCGAATGGACGACGTCACGCGACTGCTGATTCCATGGAGGGTTGCCGGGCGACCTATGCGCTCGTGTTTTTTGTCAGGGTCTAGTTGCGCAAGCGGGATGGTGAGGACTATAGGGTTGCGCTGAATCTCACCATTTCCCAATGATGGTGAGTAGAAAACCAACGCAAGAAATGTGCTTATAGGGCCACTGGTGATCGCTGTGCGTAAGCTGTTTAGAGTACTCAGCGCATTATTGAGAGAAAATGGCGACCCCTCAAACCCGGCAATCAGTCCGTCTGTGGTGCTAACCAGTGGTCGAGCAGCGATGATTGCGCCGCTAGCTGGGGGTATTTGTACTATTTCGATCTTGTGTTTTAGACGAATTAACGTCTTGATTTCGTTCTGAGCGTTATTCAAAGCGTTCCAGCGGTTTTCCTCTCCCGGTGCCCGGTAAAAACCTCCGACCGCGTTCTCGGCTTTGGACACTTCGAGGTATTTGGCTCGGAGCCCTTGGTAGGTGTCGTTCATCCACCGCAGCTTCTCGTCGATATCCTCTGGCCGGTTGTGAGTGAATTGGTTCAGCATCGAGTCAAAGTCAGCGGCAACCTTTGACGCTACCCTTATTTTTTTTCGCCGCTCGGCCTGTTTTTTCGCTTCACGCTTTCTCACTTGCTCTTTTGCTTTCTTTTGTTCCGCTTCCCACAGTGCTGCTTCCCTCGCTTCGTGTTCAGCCTGCGCAATCTGTGCCGCGATTCTGGCTGCATACTCAGCATCGGCTTTTGCTTTCGCAGTCTGCGCCGCGATGTTGGCCGCGTACTCAGCATCGACCTTTGCTTTCGCAATCTGCGCTGCGACTCTGGCCGCATGCTCGGCCTCGGCTTTTGCTCTCAAAGCCAGAACTGCGGCTTGCGCTTGTCGTTCCGCTTCCTGACGAGCAAGTGCATTCATATAAGCAACACCAAGCTGATGAGACCTTTCATTCAGCAAACGGATGGACTCGGAATAAAGTTTTACCGTATAGCCGGCGGAGTAGGCTCTTGCCCAATGCTGGTAAGTCTCACCCGGGCGGCGGTCCTGCTGGAGGTAACTATTGAACGCGTTTATATATTCTTTTTCGGATTTATTGTGCGGGTCACTGCCATAAAACGAGTTTGCTTCTGCCAGGCTGTTTTGTAAAAGCTGAGACTTTTGTTGTGTCAGCCTGTCGATGATTACCTTGTCATGCGCGATACTTGCTGGATCTGTTGTGAGGATTGTCGTCGCGCGAGTGGCGCCAGAGTTTGAGATCTCCATCTGGATCTGATTAGGAAGGTTGATCAGTTTTTGCTGGTAGTCGCTGTCTATTGGAGCTCGTTGTTTTAAAGATTCTCTGGCCGCGGTTGGTCTTAAGGTGTTGTTACGCGCTCTTGCGTCATATCCACCACCATCATTGGTTATAGAGTAGGTCTGTTTCTCGTTTGCTATGACGTGAGTTGTGGGTAAGTCTAAGTGACCCCGGCGCCAGTTTTGATCGCTCATACAGTTACTCCTTGTGTCTGTATGGCATTAAGTTATCGATATTTGCCGAAATGACTGCGGTACATAGTTACCGCCAAATTAATAAAGAGTGTTGCAAGGGGCGTCGAATTTGCTGTGCGCATAAAAAAGCCAGAGCTACCCAGTCGGGTAGATCTGGCCTTTTGACAAGGCAGTTACTCAGCGCACCTGCACCACCACCTTGCCGACAGCCTTGCGCTGGCCGAGATCATTGATCGCCTGCGCCGCATTGCTCAGCGGATAGACCTGCGACACCAACGGCTTCAACTTGCCCTCGGCGAACCAGCCGAACAATTGCTGGAAGTTCGCCGCATTGTCTTGCGGCTGGCGCTGGGCGAAGGAGCCCCAGAACACGCCGAGTACCGCCGCGCCTTTGAGCAGGGCGAGGTTGACCGGTAGTTCCGGGATGCGTCCGCTGGCGAAACCGACCACCAGCAGGCGGCCGTTCCAGGCGATGGCGCGAATGGCCTGGTCGAACAGGTCGCCGCCGACCGGGTCGTAAATCACGTCGGCGCCCTGGCCGTCGGTGAGGCGTTTGATTTCATCCTTGAGGCTGGTTTCGCTGTAGTTGATCAGCTCATCGGCGCCGGCAGCCTTGGCCACCGCCAGTTTCTCGGCACTGCTGGCAGCCGCGATGACGCGGGCGCCCATGGCTTTGCCGATTTCCACCGCCGCCAGGCCGACGCCGCCGGACGCACCGAGCACCAGCAGGGTTTCGCCCGGTTGCAGGTTGGCGCGCTGCTTGAGCGCGTGCATCGAGGTGCCGTAGGTCATGCTGAAAGCGGCAGCGATGTTGAAATCCATCGACGGCGGAATCGGCAGCACGTTGTAGCTCGGCACCGCGACTTGTTCGGCGAAGCTGCCCCAACCGGTCAGGGCCATGACCCGATCGCCGACCTTGAGGTGGCTGACTTTTTCGCCGACTTCGCGAACCACACCTGCCGCTTCGCCACCCGGCGAGAACGGGAAGGGCGGCTTGAATTGATACTTGCCCTCGATGATCAGCGTGTCCGGGAAGTTGACCCCGGCGGCGTGCACCTCCAGCAGGATTTCGTTCTTCTTCGCGACAGGACTGGCGACGTCTTCCAGCACCAGCGATTCGGCAGGGCCGAAGGCTTTGCACAGCACGGCTTTCATCAGGGCTATTCCTTTGGGAGTGATGGCCGATAAGTGTAGGTGTGTCAGTCAACGGGTCAACGAGCATGCCCGGCCCTGATAGTCAGCCATAAGCTTGTGCTTGCGCGGCGGGTCGTTATGCTAGGCCGCAAACCGGATAAGGAGCGAATTGTGAAAGCGTGGATCATGTTGTTGCTGGCCCTGTCTCTGCCTGTGGCAGCGCTGGCCGAAGAAGCCAAAGAAGGCGAGGCGCCGAAGGTAAGCTACATCACCCTGAGCCCGCCGTTCGTGGGCAACTACGGCCTGGACGGCACGCCGAAGCTCAAGGTCTTCAAGGCTGACGTGGCGCTGCGTGTGACCGGCGAGGAGTCGGCGAAACTGGTCAAGGCCAACGAACCGTTGATCCGCAATCAACTGGTGGCGCTGTTTACTCAGCAGACGACCGAGGCGATGGGCAGCATCGAAGGTAAAGAGAAGCTGCGTCAGGAAGCCTTGAAGCAGACCCAGCAAGTGATGAATGACGAGACCGGCAAGCCGGTGGTTGAAGATCTGTTGTTCAACAACCTGATCATCCAATAAGTCATCCGTTGTCCGGGCTGGCCTCATCGCGAGCAGGCTCACTCCTACAGTTGGAATGCGTTCCCCTGTAGGAGTGAGCCTGCTCGCGATGGCGATGTTTCAAGCAACATATTCCTCAGGGTTTGAGCGCAATCACCGCCGCCCACTGCTCGGGTGTGACCGGCATCACCGACAACCGCGAACCCTTCTGCACCAATGGCATCTCCGCTAACGCCGTCTGCTGCTTCAGATAGTCCAGCTTCAACACCCGGGCAAACGTCTCGACGTGTTCGACATCAATCGCACTCCAGGCATTTTTCTCCGGCGTTGCCTTCGGATCGAAATAATGACTCTCTGGCTCCAGTGCGGTGGGATCCGGGTACGCCGCCTCGATTATTTTGCCAATCCCGGCAATTCCCGGCTCCGGGCAGCTGGAATGGTAGAAAAAGAACTCATCGCCCACCGCCATCGCGCGCAGGAAGTTGCGTGCCTGATAGTTGCGAACCCCGTCCCAGCGCGCTTTGCCGAGTTTTTCCAGACCTTTGATCGAGAGTTCGTCGGGCTCGGACTTCATCAGCCAATAGGCCATGGTTTTTTGCTCCTGAAACGGTCATCGGGCAGGTTGTCGGGCAATTTTATGACAAACCGACAGTCGGTTGACGTCAGCGTTTGCGCGCAGGTTCACGTTGTCGCAAAATGCCGGCCTTTAAAGCTTGACGCTGCTGCACGGCCTACAAACGGAAACCGCTGCTGTCATCGTGATGATGTGCCTTGAGGGGGGCAATCGATGAAACGCAAACCGGATTTACTATGGACTTTGGTAATTTTGTTTGGCTTGGGTGTCGTGACCACCGGTTACGCGCAGAGCTTGTGGGCCAACAAGGCCGATGCGCCGATCGAAGTCGCACAACAAGTTCAACAGTCGACAGCCTTCAAACGCTGAAACTGCTTTCTCGACGCCGCTGATCTGCGCGGCGTCCTATCCCGCGAAATACCACGCCTTGTCGCTGACCGTGCCTTGTAACGGTACATCCCAGCTTGCCTGCGCCAATCGTTCGACCTTCTGACATTCGTGGGCCAGACCCAGTAAAGTCGGCTTGCGCCAGTTTTTGCGTCGGGCCAGATAGGCAAGGCTACGATCATAAAAACCGCCGCCCATCCCCAGTCGCCCGCCGACATCGTCGAACCCTACCAACGGCAACAACACCAGATCCAGCGCCCAGGCTTTGCGTTGCTGTGCCAGACAGGCCCGTGGCTCGAGAATGCGGAAGCGGTTGGGTTTGAGTTTCTCGCCGGGGCGAATGCGCTGGAAAACCATTTTGGTTCGTGGCCAGGCGCTGAGCACCGGCAGGTAAGTCGCCTTGCCGCGACGCTGCGCTTCACGCAGTAGCAGGCGCGGATCGATTTCACCGTCGGTGGGTAAATACAGAGAGATGTGTTTGGCCCGGCGAAAGTGCGGGTCTTGCGCCAATTGCCGGTACAGGCCTTTGGCGGCCTCGCGTTGTTCGCTTTTGCTCAGCGAACGGCGCGCCTTGCGCAGTAGGCGACGGAGTTGCGGGCGGGGCAGCAGCGCGGGTTCGGTCATGGTTCGGCTTCGGCAGGTTGGACGAAAACGTACGCATAAAAAATCCGATGTCAGTTTTCACCGACATCGGATTCGAATCAGGCTCCCCGGATGAACCGCTGTCAACTTAGCCCTTGAACCCGAAAGTTCAAGGTGGAAGATGCAGTAGACTTTAAGGCTTTCCGTCTAGCGGACATGCACACCAGCCCAACGTGCAACTTCCAGGGTAGTGCGAATCGGCTCAGGGACATCGTCAACTGGCAAGCACCCCAGGGAGTGCCGCGAGTATACCGCAAGCGGCCAGTCGAATCAGCCCTTGGTGGTGTTCTGATCGTCGGCGAGCACCAGATCGACACGATCGAGCAAGTCGCGCACCTGTTCACGGGTCGAACCGCTGGCCTGGATGTCCGGGCGCTCTTCTTTGTGCAAGAGGTCATGGGTGATGTTCAGCGCGGCCATCACGGCGATGCGGTCGGCGCCGATGACTTTGCCGCTGCTGCGGATTTCGCGCATCTTGCCATCGAGGTAGCGCGCGGCGCTGACCAGATTGCTGCGTTCTTCCTGCGGGCAGATGATCGAATACTCTTTATCGAGGATCTGCACGGTGACGCTATTGCTTGAACTCATGAGTCTTGCTCCAGGGCCTTGAGGCGCGAAATCATCGATTCGACCTTACGCCGGGCGATTTCGTTTTTTTCAATGAGGTGAGCGCGTTCCTCGCGCCAGGTCTTTTCCTGAGCTAGTAAGAGTGCATTTTGACTCTTAAGTTGCTCGACTCGGCCAATCAGCAGTTCGAGTCTGGCCATCAGCGCTTGCAGGTCGGTGTCTTCCATTGTGTCCACTGGGTCGGAGTCTGTCTGATGGGATAGCTGGCGGACAGCCTTTAATAGTCTTGGCGAGTCTGTCGATGTAGGATACAAGGCCTTCATTCTAGACATAGCGCCGTCTGGCGCCTAGCTGCCCATGACCATTGCGAATTCCCCGTACCAAGCCTTTGCCACCCTGCTGACCTCCAGCGGCCACAACGTCTCGCCTGCCGAACTGCACGGCGTGCTGCTCGGGCGCAGTTGCGCCGGTGCCGGCTTCGATAACGAAGGCTGGCTGATCGATGCCGCCGAACTGCTCGAAGGTGACATCCAGGACAACGTCCGTAACGCGCTGATTGGCCTGCAAGAGATGGTCAAAGGCGAGCTGACCGGCGACGACGTCACCGTCGTTCTGCTGCTGCCGACCGATGACGCACCGCTGGCCGACCGCGCCGCTGCACTGGGCGAATGGTGCCAGGGCTTCCTCAGCGGGTTCGGTCTGAACTGCCGCGACAGCAGCATGCTCAGCGCTGAAGCCACCGAAGTGCTGCAGGATCTGGCTGCCATTTCCCAGGTGCAGGACGCCCTTGAAGAGTCCGATGACGGCGAAAATGACTACATGGAAGTCATGGAGTACCTGCGCGTCGCGCCGCTGCTGCTGTTCTCGGAAACCAAGAAAGCCGACGTGCCGCCAGCCGCCAAGCCGTCGCTGCATTAATCGCGTGCCAGGGAAAGCCATCTGCCCATGACCCATATCCCCAAAGCGGAATACAGCCGTCGCCGCAAGGCCCTGATGGCGCAGATGGAACCCAACAGCATCGCGATCCTGCCCGCCGCCGCGGTGGCGATTCGCAACCGCGACGTCGAGCATGTTTACCGTCAGGACAGCGACTTTCAGTACCTCAGCGGGTTTCCCGAGCCGCAAGCCGTCATCGTCCTGATGCCGGGGCGCGAGCATGGCGAATACGTGCTGTTTTGCCGTGAACGCAACGCCGAACGCGAATTGTGGGACGGCCTGCGCGCCGGGCAAGAAGGCGCGATCCGCGACTTCGGTGCCGACGACGCCTTTCCGATTACCGACATCGACGACATCCTCCCGGGCCTGATCGAAGGTCGCGACCGGGTGTATTCGGCGATGGGCAGCAACCCCGAATTCGACCGCCATCTGATGGACTGGATCAACGTGATCCGCTCCAAGGCGCACCTCGGCGCCCAGCCGCCGAACGAATTCGTTGCCCTGGATCATCTGCTGCACGACATGCGCCTGTATAAATCGGCGGCAGAAGTGAAGGTGATGCGCGAAGCCGCGCGGATCTCGGCGCAGGCGCATATCCGTGCGATGCAGGCCAGTCGGACCGGGCTCCACGAGTACAGCCTTGAAGCCGAACTCGACTACGAATTCCGCAAGGGCGGGGCGAAAATGCCGGCTTATGGTTCGATCGTCGCCGCCGGGCGCAACAGCTGCATCCTGCATTACCAGCAGAATGACGCGCTGCTCAAGGACGGCGATCTGGTGCTGATCGACGCCGGTTGCGAGATCGATTGCTACGCCAGCGACATCACCCGCACCTGGCCGGTCAACGGCAAGTTTTCGCCCGAGCAGAAAGCGATCTACGAACTGGTATTGGCCTCGCAGGAAGCCGCGTTCGCCGAAATCGCCCCGAACAAACACTGGAATCAGGCGCACGAAGCTACGGTTCGGGTGATCACCACAGGCTTGGTGAAACTCGGATTGCTGCAAGGCGAGGTCGACGAGTTGATCGCCAGCGAAGCCTATAAAGCGTTTTACATGCACCGCGCCGGTCACTGGCTGGGCATGGATGTTCATGACGTTGGCGAGTACAAGGTCGGCGGCGAATGGCGCGTGCTGGAAGTCGGCATGGCGCTGACCGTTGAGCCGGGCATCTACATCGCCCCGGACAATCAGAACGTCGCGAAGAAATGGCGTGGCATTGGCGTGCGCATCGAGGACGACGTGGTCGTGACCAAAACGGGCTGTGAAATCCTCACCAGCGGCGTACCGAAAACCGTCGCTGAAATCGAAGCGCTGATGGCGCAAGCAAGGACACACGCGGCATGAGTCGAGTCAATCTGGCAATCATCGGTGGCGGTCTGGTCGGCGCCAGTCTGGCGTTGGCCTTGCAGGCCGGGGCCAAGGCGCGTGGCTGGAAGATCGTGCTGATCGAGCCGTTCGCTCCGGGCGACAGCTGGCAGCCAAGCTACGACGCGCGGTCGTCGGCATTGTCCTTCGGTTCGCGGCAGATCTATCAACGCTTGGGCGTGTGGCAGGAAATCTCCCGCCGCGCCGAGCCGATCAAACAGATTCACGTCTCCGACCGTGGCCGCTTCTCCACCGCGCGCTTGTCGGCGATGGAAGAGGGTGTGCCGGCGCTCGGCTATGTGGTGGAAAACGCCTGGCTCGGCCAGTGCCTTTGGCAACACGTCGACAAAGACGTGATCAGCTGGCGCTGCCCGGCGGAAGTCACGCGCATGGAACCGCTGCCCGACGGCTATCGCCTGACCCTCAACGATGAAACCACCCTTGAATGCGACCTCGCGGTGCTCGCCGATGGCGGTCGCTCCGGTCTGCGCGAGCAGTTGGGCATCAACGTGCGCAAGCGTCCGTACAACCAGAGCGCCCTGATCGCCAACATCACTCCGAGCGAAGCGCACAACGGCATGGCCTTCGAGCGCTTCACCGACGAAGGGCCGATGGCGCTGCTGCCACTCCCGGAGAATCGCTGCGCTTTGGTCTGGACCCGTCTGGGCATGGACGCGCAGCGTCTGGCCGATCTGAGCGAGCGCGATTTCCTCAGCGAATTGCAGGGTGTGTTCGGATATCGCCTCGGCACGTTGAAACAGGTCGGCGCGCGGCATTTATATCCGCTGACGCTGGTCGAGGCCGAAGAACAAGTACGCTCGCACTTGGCCGTGCTCGGCAACGCCGCGCACAGCCTGCATCCGATTGCCGGGCAGGGTTTCAACCTGTCGCTGCGTGATGCCGATGCGCTGGCCGCTGCCTTGCTCGGCAGCGAAAAGCCGCTGGGCGATTTCGCCACGTTGCAGGCTTACCGCGAGCGTCAGCGTCTCGATCAGGATCTCACCGTTGGTTTCTCCGATCAGGTCACGCGCCTGTTCGGCAGTACCCAGCCGTTGGTCTCGCTGGGTCGTAATATCGGCCTGCTCGGCCTCGACCTGTTGCCGCCGGCCAAGCGCTGGTTTGCCCGTCAGGCCATGGGTTTGGGAACGCGTCCGGATGCTTAAGTGGCTGACCGCTAAATTCGGCAAGGCGCGGTTGATGCGCTGGGTCATGACGTTCTACCCGCCGTATCTTGGCGCCGGTGTACGGGTTCGGCACATCAGCGATGACTTTCGCGATGTGCAGGTGTCGATGGGTCTCGGCTGGTACAACCGCAACTACGTCGGCACGCAGTTTGGCGGCAGTCTGTATTCGATGGTCGACCCGTTCTTCATGCTGATGCTCATGGAAAACCTTGGCTCGAAGTACATCGTCTGGGACAAGGCCGCCGACATCGATTTCATTGCGCCGGGCAAAGGCCCGGTATTCGCCCGGTTCAGCATCGACGAAACCTTGCTCGCCGAGATCCGCCGGCAGACCGCCAGTGGCGAGAAATACCTGCCGCAGTTGCAGGTCGACATTCATGACGGCGCCGGCAATCTGGTGGCGCGGGTCGGTAAAACCCTTTACGTGCGGCTCAAGCCGCAAGCGAGACAGGTTTAAAGCATGGACATGCGCGCAGATCTGCTGATTGTCGGAGCCGGAATGGTCGGCAGCGCCCTAGCGTTGGCGTTGCAGGACAGCGGGCTGGAAGTCCTGCTGCTCGACGGCAGCCCGCTGAGCGTCAAACCGTTCGACGCCGAAGCTGCGTTTGAACCGCGCGTGAGTGCCTTGTCGGCGGCTAGCCAGCGAATCCTTGAACGCCTCGGCGTGTGGGACGGCATCGCCGCACGGCGCAGCAGCCCGTACACCGACATGCACGTCTGGGACGGCAGCGGCACCGGGCAGATTCACTTTTCGGCGAGCAGCGTGCACGCCGAGGTGCTGGGCCACATCGTCGAAAACCGCGTGGTGCAGGACGCCTTGCTCGACCGTTTGCACGATTGCGATCTGGGCATGCTCGCCAATGCGCGGCTGGAGCAGATGCGTCGTTCGGGCGATGACTGGCTGCTGACGCTGGCCGATGGTCGTCAGTTGCGTGCGCCGCTGGTGATTGCCGCTGACGGTGCCAACTCGGCAGTGCGGCGCCTGACCGGCGTGGCGACGCGCGAGTGGGATTATCTGCACCACGCCATTGTCACCAGTGTGCGCAGCAGCAAGCCGCACCAGATGACCGCGTGGCAGCGTTTTACCGATCACGGGCCGTTGGCATTTCTGCCGTTGGAGCGTGATGGCCAGCAGGATTGGTGTTCGATCGTCTGGTCGACCACGCCGAGCGAAGCCGAGCGCTTGATGGCGCTGGATGAAGCGGATTTCTGCCGGGAGCTGGAACGCGCTTTTGAAGGGCGCCTCGGCGAAGTCATCAGTGCTGATCCGCGACTGTGCGTGCCGCTGCGTCAGCGCCACGCCAAGCGTTATGTGGCTGAAGGTCTGGCGCTGATCGGCGATGCGGCGCACACCATTCATCCGTTGGCGGGGCAGGGCGTAAACCTGGGTTTCCTTGATGCGGCGGTGTTGGCGGAAGTGCTGTTGCAAGCGGCGGAACGCGGTGAGCGTCTGGCGGATGTGAAAGTGCTGAGCCGTTACGAGCGTCGGCGCATGCCGCATAACCTGGCGCTGATGGCGGCGATGGAGGGCTTTGAGCGGTTGTTCCAGGCGGATCCGTTGCCGGTGAGGTGGTTGCGTAATGCCGGGTTGAAGTTGGTGGAGCAGATGCCGGAGGCGAAGGCGCTGTTTGTGCGCGAAGCCCTCGGGTTGACCGGTGATCTTCCGGCGCTGGCCAAGGCCTGATCTTTTTTGTTGCTGCTGATGGCCTCATCGCGAGCAGGCTCACTCCTACAGGGGAACGCATTTCAAATGTAGGAGTGAGCCTGCTCGCGATGGCGCCCATCCAGGCACCACAATGTTCAAACTGTGCAACATCTGGTAACTCCTTCAAAAAGAGTTCGATTGAGGTGGTAAATGTGAGTCCTTATCATTTGGCCCACATTTTCCGACCGAGAGACCACTCCCATGTTGGCACCCAAGCGTCTTCTGACTGCACTGGCCCTGACCCTGATCGGTAGCACCACGGCCCAGGCCGCTGATGAGGTGGTGGTTTACTCGTCGCGCATCGATGAGCTGATCAAACCGGTCTTCGATGCCTACACCGCCAAGACCGGGGTGAAGATCAAGTTCATCACCGACAAGGAAGCGCCGCTGATGCAGCGCATCAAGGCCGAAGGCGAAAACGCCACTGCCGACCTGTTGCTCACCGTCGACGCCGGCAACCTCTGGCAGGCCGAGCAGATGGGCATCCTCCAGCCGTTCACTTCGAAAACCATCGACGCCAATATCCCGCTGCAATATCGCTCGTCCACCCATGCCTGGACTGGCCTGAGCCTGCGCGCGCGGACCATCGCTTACTCCACCGAACGGGTGAAACCGGGCGAGCTGACCACCTACGAAGCACTGGCCGACAAGAACTGGGAAGGGCGCCTGTGCCTGCGCACGGCGAAGAAGGTCTACAACCAGTCGCTGACCGCCACCATGATCGAAGTCCATGGCGCCGAAAAGACCGAGAAGATCCTCAAGGGCTGGGTCAACAATCTTTCCACTGACGTGTTCTCCGATGACGTTGCGGTGCTTGAAGCGATCAACGCCGGTCAGTGCGACGTCGGCATCGTCAACACCTACTACTACGGTCGCCTGCACAAGCAGAAGCCGGAGCTGCCGGTGAAGCTGTTCTGGCCGAACCAGGCGGATCGTGGCGTACACGTGAACCTGTCGGGCATCGGTCTGACCAAGCATGCGCCGCACCCGGAAGCGGCCAAAGCGCTGGTCGAGTGGATGACCACGCCTGAGGCGCAGAAGATTTTCGCTGACGTGAACCAGGAATTCCCGGCAAACCCGGCGGTGGCACCTTCGGAAGAAGTGGCGGCGTGGGGCAAGTTCATTGCTGATACCTTGCCGGTGGAAGTGGCGGGCAAGCGTCAGGCCGAGGCGATTCGGATGATGGATCGGGCGGGTTGGAACTGACCCGGCGTTTATACTGCGCCACGCGACACTGATCGTTCCCACGCTCTGCGTGGGAATGCATCCATCGACGCTCTGCGTCGTGCCGCCGACAGCGTGACGCAGAGCGTCACAGGATGTGTGCCCACGCAGAGCGTGGGCACAATCATTTGAACGAGACTGTTTCCTTGGCCCACCCCGCCCAACGCCGCTGGTACCCCATCGTCTTCGCCATCGCCGCGTTGGTGCTGTTGCCCCTGAGCGTTCTGCTGCTCTCATGGCAGACCATCGATCAGCAAATCTGGTCGCACCTGTGGCAAACCCAAATGCCGCGCCTGCTTGGCAACACCCTGACGTTGGTAGTCGGCGTCGGTGTCGGCGTGACACTGCTCGGCGTCAGCCTCGCCTGGCTCACCAGCCTCTGCGAGTTCCCCGGGCGGCGCTGGCTCGACTGGGCGCTGATGCTGCCCTTCGCCATCCCCGCGTACGTGTTGGCGTTTGTCTTCGTCGGCCTGCTCGACTTCGCCGGCCCTGTGCAAACCCTGCTGCGCGAATGGTTCGGCACAGGCTTGCGCCTGCCCCGGGTGCGCTCCACCGGCGGGGTGATTATCGTGCTGGTGCTGGTCTTCTATCCCTACGTTTACCTGCTGGCGCGCACCGCGTTTCTCGCGCAGGGCAAAGGCCTGATGGAAGCCGCGCGAGTACTTGGTCAGTCGCCGTGGCAAGCCTTCTGGCGCGTGGCGTTGCCGATGGCACGCCCGGCGATTGGTGCCGGTGTGGCGCTGGCACTGATGGAAACCCTGGCGGATTTCGGTGCAGTGTCGGTGTTCAACTTCGACACCTTCACCACGGCGATCTACAAGACCTGGTACGGCTTTTTCAGCCTGTCGAGCGCGGCGCAACTGGCCAGCTTGTTGCTGCTGGTGGTGATGCTGGTGCTCTACGGCGAGCGTCGTGCGCGCGGCGCCAATCGGGCGAGCAACGAACGGCCACGGGTCAAAGCGCTGTATCACTTGCGCGGGCTCAAGGCTTTCGCAGCGATGAGCTGGTGCGGATTGATCTTCGCCTGCGCCTTCGTCATTCCGGTGCTGCAACTGGTCGTCTGGTTCTGGCAGCGCGGCCGTTTCGATCTGGATGAACGCTACGCCGGGCTGATCCTGCACACCTTGTATCTGGGCGGCATGGCGGCGCTGATTACCGTCAGCGTTGCGTTGTTGCTGGCCTTCGCCCGGCGATTGGCGCCGACCCGGGCAATCAACTCCGGTGTGGGTCTGGCTAACTTGGGCTACGCGCTGCCGGGCTCGGTGCTGGCGGTGTCGATCATGCTGGCGTTCAGTTATCTGGATCGCGAGCTGGTGATTCCGCTCTCCGGTTGGCTCGGCGGTGCGGGTAAACCGCTGCTGCTTGGCAGTCTGGCGGCGTTGTTGATGGCCTATCTGGTGCGCTTTATCGCGGTCGCTTATGGCCCGCTGGAAAACAGTCTGGCGCGTATACGGCCATCTTTGCCTGAAGCGGCACGTAGCCTGGGTGTCAGTGGGCCGCGACTGTTTTTCAAAGTGTATCTGCCGCTGTTGCTGCCCGGCACGCTGAGCGCGGCGCTGCTGGTGTTCGTCGATGTGCTCAAGGAAATGCCCGCGACCCTGCTGATGCGCCCGTTTGGCTGGGACACGCTGGCGGTGCGGATCTTTGAAATGACCAGCGAAGGCGAATGGGCACGGGCGTCGTTGCCGGCGTTGACCCTGGTCCTGGTCGGGTTGTTGCCGGTCATTGGACTGATTCGCCGCTCGGCGCACCGAAACACTTAGTCGTCAGTCCTGAATCATGCGGCTACAATGCGCGGCATTCGGTGCGGTTAGTCTGACAGACCGGTTCGCTGGAATCGGCTGAGAGCCTTCTATTTCAAGGCTTTCACCCGTGCAGCGGCTGTCCGCACCTTCGCCACGCCCGGAAGGAGAAACCCATGGGACAGCGTACGCCTCTGTATGACCTGCATCTCGCCTTAGGCGCGAAGATGGTCGATTTTGGCGGTTGGGACATGCCACTGCATTACGGCTCGCAGGTCGAGGAGCACCACGAGGTGCGCCGCGATTGCGGGGTGTTCGATGTATCCCACATGACCGTGATCGATGTCACCGGCACTCAGGCCAAAGCCTGGCTGCAGCATTTGCTGGCCAATGATGTCGACCGCCTGCACCGCCCCGGCCGTGCGTTGTACAGCACCATGCTCAACGAGCGCGGCGGCATCGTCGACGACATGATCGTCTACCGCCTCGACGACGCTTATCGCCTGGTGTTCAACGCCTCCACCCGCGATCAGGATCTGGCCTGGATGACCGCGCAGCTCGGCGATTATGACGTGCAGTTGCACGAGCGTTCCGAGCTGGCGATGCTCGCCATTCAAGGTCCGCAGGCCCGGCACAAGATTGCCGAACTGGTGACCCAGTCGCGCGCCACGCTGATCCAGCACCTCAAACCCTTCGAAGGCTATACCGACGGCGACTGGTTTATCGCCCGTACCGGCTATACCGGTGAAGATGGTCTGGAAATCTGCCTGCCGGCCAATCAGGCGCCGGGTTTTTTCAACGATCTGGTCGGTGCCGGCATTTCCCCGATCGGCCTCGGTGCCCGCGATACTTTGCGCGTTGAGGCCGGAATGAACCTCTACGGTCAGGACATTCATCAGGACGTTTCGCCGCTGGCCTCGAATATGGCCTGGAGCATTGCCTGGGAACCGGCCACGCGCCAGTTCATCGGCCGCGCTGCGCTGGAAGCAGAAAAAGCCGCCGGCGTTGCGCACAAACTGGTCGGTCTGGTGTTGGAAGAGCGCGGCGTTTTGCGCGCTCATCAAGTGGTTCGTATCGCCGATGTTGGCGAAGGGGAGATCACCAGTGGTAGTTTCTCTCCTACGCTAAGCAAATCGATTGCCCTGGCGCGTGTTCCGATGGCAACCGCCGACCGCGCCGAAGTGGAAATCCGTGGCAAGTGGTACCCGGTGCGAGTGGTCAAGCCGACCTTCGTACGCCATGGCAAAACTTTGATCTAACCTTTTCCGGCGGGCATGACCGCTGACCCAATTCCCGAGGACACCGAAGATGAGCAATATCCCCGCTGAACTGCGTTTTGCCGAAAGTCATGAATGGGCCCGTCTGGAAGCCGACGGCACCGTCACCGTGGGCATCAGCGATCACGCGCAGGAAGCGCTGGGCGATGTGGTGTTCGTTGAGCTGACCGAAGTAGGCAAGGTTTTCGCTGCTGAAGATCAGGCTGGTGTGGTCGAGTCGGTGAAGGCGGCGTCGGACATATACTCGCCGATCAGCGGTGAAGTCATCGCGATCAACGAAGAGCTGGGCGGCTCGCCCGAGCTGCTGAACTCCGACCCGTACGGCGCGTGGATCTTCAAGCTCAAGCCAAGCGACAAGGCTGAGCTGGACAAGCTGCTGGACGCTGCCGCTTACAAGGCTGCCATCGGCGAGTAAGCGTTAAGCAACACCCCAAAGCCCCGACCTGTCGGGGCTTTTTTATGGGTGTCTGTCAGGCGTTGCGCAACACCGCTTTCACTGCCGCGACCGAGCGTTCGACATCCTCTTTGCTCATCGCGGTAAACATCGGCAACGACACGATCAGCCGTCCGACCCGCTCCGCCACCGGCAACATCCCCTCTTTGAAACCGCGCTCGCGGTACAGACTCAGCAAATGAATTGGCGGGTAGTGATAGCCGATCCCGATGCCCTGCGCCTGCATCTGCTCCATGAATGTCGCCCGCGCCGGCAAGCCGTCCATGCGCTCCGGCAGCACCAGCTGGAACAGGTGCCAGTTGCTGTTGGTGAAGTCCGCTGGCGGCAGTTGGGCGCCATAGGTCGCTTCAAAGTCATCGCCAAAGCACTGGAAATAATGCCGCGCCAGTTCACGCCGATGCGCCGTCAGCGCTTCGATATGAGCAAACTGGCCCAGACCGATTGTGGCAGCGACATCGGTCATGTTGAACTTGCCGCCGAGCACATCGACATCCAGACCATCGAAACCGGTGCGGGTCACGCCTTGCAAACGGTACTTCTCTGCCAACCGTGCCTCCTCCGGCGTGTTCAGCACCAGGCAACCACCCTCGGAGCAGGTGACGTTCTTGTTCGCCTGAAAACTGAACGACACGAAATCGCCCGTGGCGCCAATACGCCGGCCATTCCAGCTCGAACCCAGCGCCTGTGCGGCGTCTTCGATGATGCGCAGATTGTGTTTACGGGCGATGGCGTACAGGCGCTCCATGTCCACCGGCAGGCCGGCGAGATAAACCGGAATCAGCGCTTTGGTGCGCGGGGTGATGGCCGCTTCCAGTTGATCCAGATCGATGTTGCGGGTCACCGGGTCGATATCGGCAAACACCGGTGTAGCGCCGACTGCAAGAATCACGTTGGCCGTCGCCACCCAGGAAATCGGCGTGGTGATCACTTCGTCACCCGGGCCGATGCCGGCAATGCGCAAGGCGATTTCCATGGTGCAGGTGCCGGAATTGAAAGTGCGCACCGGGCGGCCAGCGAAATATTCCGACAGCTGCGCTTCAAAGGCCTGAACCTTCGGCCCGCTGGTGATCCAGCCAGAGCGCAAGACCTCGCCGACGGCGGCAATGGTGGCTTCATCGATGACAGGTTTGGAAAATGGCAGGAACGGCAGTTGGCTCATGAGGCTTTGATCATCCGCTGGTTGGACGCCTGAGGCAGGCGCCACAGCATGGCCCGGAACAGCCTTGGCCGCCAAGCCGTGCGCGCCGATATCGACTGCTATGCTGGTTTGACCGTGTTGCATTGACGCCGAGCGCCAGCCAAGAGAGAGCCCGTCATGTCCCAGTTGCCGTCCCTGAGCCAGTTACGCGATCCCGATGCCTTCCTGCGCCGTCACCTCGGCCCCGATACTGCCGAACAACAGGCGATGCTCGACAGCCTCGGCCTCGGCAGCCGCGTCGAACTGATCGAACAGACCGTGCCGCCAGGCATTCGCTTCAACCGCGCGCTCGACCTGCCACCGGCACTGGATGAACAGGCGGCGCTGGCCAAACTGCGTGGTTATGCCGAACAGAACCAGGTCTGGACCAGCCTGATCGGCATGGGCTATCACGGCACGCTCACGCCCACGGTCATCTTGCGCAACGTTCTGGAAAATCCCGGCTGGTACACCGCGTACACCCCCTATCAACCGGAGATCGCGCAGGGCCGGCTCGAAGCGCTGCTGAATTTCCAGCAACTGACCATCGACCTCACCGGCCTCGAACTGGCCAACGCCTCGCTGCTCGATGAAGCCACGGCGGCTGCCGAAGCCATGGCGCTGGCCAAGCGTGTCGCGAAGTCGAAGAGCAATCTGTTTTTTGTCGATGAGAACTGTCATCCGCAAACCATTTCCGTGGTGCAGACCCGCGCCGAAGGTTTTGGCTTCGAATTGATCATCGACGCTGTGGATAACTTGAAGCAGCACCAGGTATTCGGCGCGCTGCTGCAGTATCCCGACACTCACGGCGAGATCCGTGATCTGCGGCCGTTGATCGATCACTTGCATGCGCAGCAGGCCCTGGCGTGTGTGGCGACCGATTTGTTGAGCTTGCTGTTGCTGACGCCGCCGGGCGAACTGGGCGCCGATGTGGTGTTCGGCTCGTCCCAGCGCTTTGGCGTGCCGATGGGTTATGGCGGTCCGCACGCGGCGTTCTTTGCCAGTCGCGAGGAATTCAAACGGGCGATTCCGGGGCGGATCATCGGTGTGTCGAAAGATGCCCGGGGCAACGTGGCGTTGCGCATGGCCCTGCAAACCCGTGAGCAGCATATCCGCCGCGAGAAGGCCAATTCGAACATCTGTACGGCGCAAGTGTTGCTGGCCAACATCGCCAGTTGCTACGCGGTATATCACGGGCCGGAAGGCTTGAGGCGTATCGCCCAGCGCACGCATCGGTTGACCTGCATCTTGGCTGCGGGGCTGGAGCGTCACGGTATCAAACGGGTCAATGCGCAGTTTTTCGACACGCTGACGCTGGACGTCGGTGGCGCGCAAACCGCGATTATCGAAAGCGCGCAGGCGACGCAGATCAACCTGAGGATTCTCGGCCGTGGCCGGGTCGGGCTGAGTCTCGACGAAACCTGCGATGAAACCACCGTGGCGAAATTGTTCGATGTTCTGCTCGGTGCCGATCATGGGTTGAACGTCGCTGAACTCGACGCTGAGGTGCTGGTATCAGGCATCCCGGATCAACTCCAGCGCAAAACCTCGTACCTGCGCCATCCGGTGTTCAACGCCCATCACAGCGAAACCGAGATGCTGCGCTACCTCAAACAACTGGAGAACAAGGATCTGGCGCTCAACCAGTCGATGATCCCGCTGGGCTCCTGCACCATGAAACTCAACGCCACCAGCGAAATGATCCCGATCACCTGGCCGCAATTCGCCAACCTGCACCCGTTCGTGCCGAGAGAGCAGGCGGTCGGTTACACGCTGATGATCGAAGAGCTGGAGCGCTGGCTGTGCGCAATCACCGGGTTCGATGCGATCTGCATGCAGCCCAACTCCGGCGCCCAAGGCGAGTACGCCGGGCTGCTGGCGATTCGCAAATACCATGAGAGCCGCCAGCAGGGCGGGCGTGATGTGTGCCTGATTCCGTCCTCGGCCCATGGCACCAACCCGGCCTCGGCGCAGATGGTCGGCTTACGGGTGGTGATCGTTGAGTGCGACGAGGCCGGCAACGTTGATCTCGATGACTTGAAAGCCAAGGCGGCCGAGGCCGGGGCGAAGTTGTCCTGCCTGATGGCGACCTACCCGTCGACCCACGGCGTGTACGAGGAGGGCATCAGCGAAATCTGCGAAGTGATCCACAAGTACGGCGGTCAGGTGTACATGGACGGCGCCAACCTCAATGCGCAGGTCGGCCTGGCGCGGCCGGCGGACATTGGCGCCGACGTGTCGCACATGAACTTGCACAAGACGTTCTGCATTCCCCATGGCGGTGGCGGGCCGGGCATGGGCCCGATCGGCATTCGCGCGCACCTGGCGCCGTTTGTCGCCAACCACCCGGTGGTACCGATCGACGGGCCGCTGGCGCAGAACGGTGCGGTCAGCGCCGCGCCGTGGGGCAGTGCGAGCATCCTGCCGATCAGCTGGATGTACATCGCCATGATGGGCCCGCAACTGGCGGACGCCAGCGAGGTGGCGATTCTGGCGGCGAATTACCTCGCGCAGCATCTGTCCGGCGCATTCCCGGTGCTGTACACCGGGCGCAACGGGCGGGTGGCTCATGAGTGCATTCTCGATCTAAGGCCATTGAAGGCGCAGACCGGGATCAGTGAGGAAGACGTTGCCAAGCGTCTGATGGATTACGGCTTTCATGCACCGACCATGTCATTCCCGGTGCCGGGGACCTTGATGGTCGAACCGACCGAGAGTGAATCCAAGGCTGAGCTGGACCGATTTATTGGTGCAATGTTGAGCATTCGCGCAGAAATCACTGAAGTGCAGAACGGCAACTGGCCGGCCGAGGACAACCCACTGAAACGAGCGCCGCATACACTGGCGGATATCACCGGGGTTTGGGAGCGGCCGTACAGCATCGAGCAAGGAATTACCCCGGATGCGCACACCAAGGCGCACAAGTATTGGCCGGCAGTGAGCCGGGTCGATAACGTCTACGGCGACCGTAACCTGTTCTGCGCTTGTGTCCCGGTCGATGATTACCGCTGACATCCAGACTGTATGCGGTCCTTGTGGGAGTGAGCTTGCTCGCGAAGACGGCGTGTCAGTCACCGCATATTTCGGATGTGAAATTGCCTTCGCGAGCAAGCTCGCTCCCACAGGGTTTTGTGCTGGTCTCAGAAGACAGGCAAAAAAATGCCGCTCGTTTGAGCGGCATTTTTGTTGGCGGATGGCTTACTCGGAAGCCACGGCGTTCTTTGCCAGAATCGCATTCGCCAGTTCCATGTCCGTCGCCTGCAGACCCGGATTGTCGGCGCGGACTTTCTGCATCGCCGCTTCCAGATATGGGCCGCGAATGCCGCCGTCACTGGCAACGAAACTGCCGGCATCGTCCTGCGCGGCGATGATCAGCTTGTGATCCTTGAACGTCAGGTAGGTCGAACCGGTGGTCGCACCGGACGAGATGACATTACGCCAGAAGCTGTCCGCCATGGCCGAACCAACGGGAAGGGACAGCAAGGCCAGTGTGGCAACAGCAAGTTTGAGACGCATGATGTGGTGACTCCTGGGGGTTAACTAGGGCGTTGGATCGCCATTTCCCCGATCCGGTTCCGTGGTGGCTTATTTCTGCTCGCTCTGCGGTGTCACCCTTAGCACTTCCTCAACCGTCGTCAGCCCCGCGGCGACTTTTTGCGCACCGGACAAACGCAAACTGCGCATGCCTTCCTTGAAGGCCTGCCGGCGAATCGCCGTGAGGTCGGTGTCCGGGGTAATGAAGGCCTTGAGGCTGTCGCTCAGTTGCATGATTTCGTAGACCCCGGCGCGGCCGCGATAGCCGGTGTCTCGGCATTCCACGCAACCGATGGCACGTTGCGCGTTGCCCGGCAGCGGCGCTTGCCACGGGCGGGTCAGGGTTTGCCAATCCTCGTCTTCCAGCGTCAGCGGCGCCTTGCAGTGCGGGCACAAGGTGCGTACCAGACGCTGGGCCATGACGCCAAGCACAGTGGCTTTGATCAGGTAATGCGGCACGCCGAGTTCGAGCAAACGGCTGATCGCGCTGGGCGCGTCGTTGGTGTGCAAGGTCGACAGCACCAAGTGACCGGTGAGCGCCGCCTGAATCGCCATTTCAGCGGTTTCCAGATCACGGATCTCGCCAATCATGATGATGTCCGGGTCTTGCCGCATCAGTGCGCGCACCCCGGCAGCGAAGCTCAGGTCAATGTTGTGCTGCACCTGCATCTGGTTGAACGCCGGCTCGACCATTTCGATCGGGTCTTCGATGGTGCAGAGGTTCACTTCCGGCGTCGCCAGTTTTTTCAGCGTGGTGTACAGCGTGGTGGTCTTGCCCGAACCGGTCGGCCCGGTGACCAGAATGATGCCGTTAGGCTGGCGGGTCATGTCTTGCCAGCGGCGCAAGTCATCGGCGCTGAAGCCCAACTGATCGAAATCCTTGAGCAGCACCTCCGGGTCGAAAATCCGCATGACCATTTTTTCGCCGAACGCGGTCGGCAGCGTGGATAAACGCAACTCCACCTCGCCGCCGTCCGGGGTCTTGGTCTTGACCCGGCCGTCCTGGGGTTTGCGCTTTTCGGCGACGTTCATCCGCCCGAGGCTTTTCAGGCGACTGACAATTGCCATGGTCACCTGCGGCGGGAATTGATAGACGTTATGCAGCACGCCATCGATGCGGAAACGCACGGTGCCTTGTTCGCGTCGCGGTTCGATGTGGATATCACTGGCCCGCTGTTGAAAGGCGTACTGAAACAGCCAGTCAACGATGTTGACGATGTGCGCGTCGTTGGCGTCCGGCTCCTGATCGCTGGCGCCGAGGTTGAGCAGTTGTTCGAAGTTGCCGAGATTGCCGCTCTGGGCATCGGCATTGCTGGCGCCGCTGACCGATTTCGCCAGACGAAAAAACTCGACGCTGAAGCGCTGAATATCTGCCGGGTTGGCCACTACCCGTTTGATCGGCAGCTTCAACACGTGAGTCAGATCGGCTTCCCAGCCGGTGACGTAGGGCTGGGCGCTGGCCACGGTCACCGCATCGCGGTCGATCGCCACGGCGAGGATCTTGTGCCGTTGCGCGAAGGCGTAAGACATCAATGGCGTGATCGCGGCGACGTTGATTTTCAGCGGGTCGATGCGCAAATACGGCTGGCCGGCCTGCTGCGCCAGCCACAGGGTCAGGCTTTCCAGATCGAGGTGTTTGCCTGGCCGACTTAGGTCGTCCAGTTGCTGGCTGGCGATGAATTCCAGCGGATGCATCTGACCGTGGGCAGCATGACGACGGCGGGCATTCAGCGCCTGCTCCGCCGAGTCCTGGCTGATAAAGCCTTGGGCGACCAGTTCACGCAGCACCTCGTTGAGTTCCAGCCAGCGGTCCTGAGTGGCAAGTTGAACGGACATGCGGGCTTCCTTTTGAGCGACAGTGCGCAAAAGGATAGTCGCGGCCCCGCAGACCGTTGGGCCACTACCCGACGAAGCCGTTGCCGGATTTGTCAGCCGGCGGCTTGCGCGGGCGCATCCCAGACGCTGTCGGCGTTTTGCAGGTTCACCGAGCAAACGCTGATCAGGTTACGAAGTTTTTCCGCGATCACTTGTGCACGGTGCCAACTGAAACCGCCCATGACGATGTCGATCGACATCAAATCGTCCATCCGCTGCACGTTGACCTGCTCGGGCGTGAGGAATTGCAGGGCGAACAGATTGAGCACGCGCACCAGCAGATCCGGTTCGGCTTCGGCGAGAATCTGATACTGCGCCAGGCAGTGAGTGTTGCTGACGTTCCAGACGTCGGCGCGGGTTGGGGCGCTGTTCACGGCTTCGAGGTGTGGCATGACGAGTCTCCAAAATCTCTGGAGGAATTTTTACATTCGGCACGGGGTATTTCTTGGCTATGATCGGCGCTATTGGCGATTGATCGATGTGATCAATTCGTAATACAACGTTATTCAGGTATTTCTATGCACAGTGAGCTGGACAGCTACGACCGCAAGATTCTTGCCCTGCTGCAAGAGGACGCTTCGCTCTCGAGCGCGCAGATCGCCGAACAGGTCGGCCTGTCGCAATCGCCGTGCTGGCGACGGATTCAGCGGATGAAGGAAGAGGGCATCATTCGCGGACAGGTGACCTTGCTCGATCGCAAGAAGATCGGCCTGAACACGCAGATCTTTGCCGAAATCAAACTCAACGCCCACGGGCGTTCGAACTTCACCGAGTTCACCGAAGCGATTCGCGGCTTTCCGGAAGTGCTGGAGTGTTATGTGCTGATGGGCGCGGTGGACTTTCTGTTGCGGATTGTCGCGGCGGACATCGAGGCGTATGAGCGGTTCTTCTTCGAGAAGCTGTCGCTGGTGCCGGGGATCCAGGAAGTGAATTCGATTGTGGCGTTGTCGGAGATCAAATCCACCACAAGCTTGCCTGTCTTGCGATAAAGCAAAAGATCGCAGCCTGCGGCAGCTCCTACATGGGGCGGTTGTACACCCTGTAGGAGCTGCCGAAGGCTGCGATCTTTTAGCGGTGTTACATGCGCAGCAGCATTTTCCACGCGCGATTCTGGTAAACCGCAATCGCCTGCTGCTTGCGCGCGTCGAGCAGTTCGTCAGTAATCGTCGGCTCGTTGGCCAGTTGCGCCAGTTTGTTCAGCTCGCCGTACAAGCGATCCATTTCCGGGATCCCCAGCACGTTACGGGCGTGGTGCAGCCAGACCTGAATGCGCTCGATGCGCGGCAGTTGTTCGGCCAGATCTTCCGGCTGCTGCTGATAACGCTGCAATTGCAGGGCCGTGGCCTCTTCGCCCAATGTGCGCGGCAACCAGCTGTGCAACTGCGCGCCGCCCTGACGGTTGCCACGCACGTTACGCTCGGCGGTCCAGGTGCGGGCCAGCAACCAGCGCGACGTGGTCAGCGAGAACAGGCCCCAGCGCGGGTCTTCGAGTTCTTCGAGGAACTGCTCCGGCGCGGCTTTGCGCACGTCTTCGTCTTCGATACCGGCCTGCACCAGCGGGCGCCAGTCTTCCAGCAACGCATCCAGCGCAGCGCGCAAGTCGTGCGTCGACTGGCGCGGTGCGGCCTGGCCGAGGCTGCTGAGCAGGGCGCGCATTTCGGCGAGGTTCTCGACCCAGTCGAGCAACAGGCGCCAGTGGCCGTTGAAACGGTACTGTTCAGCCAGACGCTGGCTGCTGCCGAGCAAGTGCCAGCTCAGCGCGGCGAAGGCGTCGTCGAGCTGGGTTTCCGCGGTCAGTTCCGGCGCCGGCAGGCTCAGCGAATAGCTGTTGGCGTCGTACAGACGATAACCGCGCTCAGCCTTGCTGATGTCGCACGGCATCAGCGCCAGGGTTTCCGCCAGTTCAGCGGCCAGTTCCAGCAGCGCGGCAGGTTCGCCTTCGCGCAGTTCCAGTTCCAGCTCGCAGATTTCTTCTTTCTGCTTGCCGACTACCACGTGCCCGAGGTCCAGCGCGGCTTCGATGACCACTTTGGTCTTGCCACGGCCCCAGGCGATTTCGGCGCGCTCGCGGACGAAATCGGTGGTGAAGATCGGCTTGAGGGTTTTCTTATCCAGCTCGGCCAGCGACTCGGGCCAGCATTCGCCGTCGAGTTTCTTCACGTCGAGCTTGGCTTTCGGCAACTTCCAGTCGTACTCATTGCGCTCGGACAGACCGGCGACGCTCTGGCCACGGGTCTTGAGGGTCTGAATCACTTCGTCACCGTCCTTGCGCAGGCGCAGGGCAACTTTGGCCTGGGCCAGGTCACGCTCGGGGGTGTCGAAGTACTGGTTCATCAACTCACGGCGTTCCCAGCCACTTTTGTTGCGTTTTTTCAGTAACGGGTGCTCGCGCAGGGCAGCGAGGGTTTCGCGGCTGACGCGGAGTTTGATTTCGGTTTCTTTCTGCATGGCCGGAAAATCCAGGATCGGGAGCGCAGCCGGGGAATAGGTGGCTGCCAAGGCCGTGCAGTGTACAGGACTGATTCGTCCTACGCCCTGCGGCGGTTTATTCCGAGCGTCAGATGGCTCTATGATGGACTTCAATTCGGGAGTTGGAGTCAGCGATGCCTTTGCCGTCCATGCAAGACCAGTTCGCTGCGCTGATTGCCGCGCCATCGGTCAGCTGTACCCAACCGAACCTCGATCAGTCCAACCGCGCGGTGATCGATTTGCTCTCCGGTTGGCTGGGTGACCTGGGTTTCAACTGCGATATCCAGCAGGTCAGCCCCGGCAAGTTCAACCTGCTCGCCAGTTTCGGCAGCGGTCCCGGTGGGCTGGTGCTGGCCGGGCACAGCGACACGGTGCCGTACGACGATGCGTTGTGGCA
This sequence comes from Pseudomonas sp. AIG, assembly GCF_977020205.1. Lineage (NCBI taxonomy): Bacteria > Pseudomonadati > Pseudomonadota > Gammaproteobacteria > Pseudomonadales > Pseudomonadaceae > Pseudomonas > Pseudomonas sp. AIG. Next base: position 280,862 of record NZ_CDROCK010000002.1, read on the forward strand.
GACCGATCCGCTGAAGCTCACCGAAGTCGATGGCCGCTGGGTTGGCCTCGGCAGTTGCGACATGAAGGGCTTTTTCGCCCTGATCATCGAAGCCGTGCAGCCGCTGCTCGATCAGCCGTTCAAGCAACCACTGCTGATTTTGGCCACCTGCGATGAAGAAAGCTCGATGTCCGGCGCCCGCGCGCTGGCCGAGGCCGGGCGTCCGTTGGGCCGCGCAGCGGTAATCGGCGAGCCGACCGGGCTCAAGCCGATTCGCATGCACAAAGGCATCATGATGGAACGCATCGATATCCTTGGGCAGAGCGGCCATTCGTCGGATCCGCGCCTGGGCCACAGCGCCCTCGAAGCGATGCACGATGCGATCGGCGAACTGCGCGGCCTGCGCCTGTTGTGGCAACGTGAATTCAACAACCCGCAATTCAGCGTGCCGCAACCGACGATGAATTTCGGTTGTATCCATGGCGGCGACAATCCCAACCGTATCTGCGGCCAGTGTTCGCTGGAATTCGACCTGCGGCCATTGCCGGGCATGGACCCGAAAGTCCTGCGCGCGGAGATTCTGCGCAAGCTCAACCCGGTCGCTGAACGCCACCAGGTGAAGATCGATTACAAACCGTTGTTCCCGGAAGTACCATCGTTTGAACAGTCGGAAGACGCCGAACTGGTGCGCATCGCCGAAAAGCTCACCGGTCATCGCGCCGAAGCAGTAGCGTTCGGCACCGAAGCGCCTTATCTTCAGCGCCTCGGCTGCGAAACCATTGTTCTCGGCCCAGGCGATATCGCCTGCGCGCATCAGCCCGGCGAATACCTGGAAATGTCACGTTTGCAGCCTACCGTGCATCTATTACGGCAACTGATTGAACATTACTGCCTGACCGCTGACGAACGATGATCCACACCTGTGGGAGCGAGCCTGCTCGCGAAAGCGCCATTTCAGACACCTCGATGTCGACTGATACACCGCTTTCGCGAGCAAGCTCGCTCCCACAGGGATTGTGTTTTGCCCGATCAAACGCTGTAAATTGCCAGCACCCCAACCCGTATTCATGAGGAGAGCGCGCGTGTCGCCAAGCCTGTTCCGACGATAACCATCAGCCCGCTGTGCGTTTTCCGTTTCGCCCCTTTTTAGGCTGCTATTTATTACAGGCCCAGGTTCATGCCCGAATACGTTAATTGGCTTCGTCACGCGTCCCCTTACATCAATGCCCACCGCGATTGCACCTTCGTCGTCATGCTGCCCGGCGACGGCGTGGAGCATCCGAACTTCGGCAACATCGTCCACGACCTGGTCTTGCTGCACAGCCTTGGCGTGCGGCTGGTGCTGGTGCACGGTTCGCGCCCGCAGATTGAAACCCGCCTCGCCGCGCGCGGCCTGACCCCGCATTACCATCACGGCATGCGCATCACCGATGCCGCGACGCTGGAGTGTGTGATCGACGCGGTCGGTCAGTTGCGCATTGCCATTGAAGCGCGGCTGTCGATGGACATGGCTTCGTCGCCGATGCAGGGCTCGCGTCTGCGCGTGGCCAGCGGCAACCTCGTCACGGCGCGGCCGATTGGCGTGCTCGAAGGCGTCGACTATCACCACACCGGCGAAGTGCGCCGGGTTGACCGCAAGGGTATCAATCGTCTGCTCGACGAGCGTTCGATCGTGTTGCTGTCGCCTTTGGGCTACTCGCCGACCGGTGAAATCTTCAACCTCGCCTGCGAAGACGTCGCCACCCGCGCCGCTATCGATCTGGGTGCTGACAAGTTGCTGCTGTTCGGTGCCGACCTCGGTCTGATCGACGAAAACGGCAAACTGGTGCGCGAACTGCGCCCGCAACAGGTGCCGGCACATTTGCAACGCCTTGGCAGCAACTATCAGGCAGAACTGCTCGATGCCGCTGCCGAAGCCTGCCGTGGCGGCGTGGCGCGCAGCCATATCGTCAGCTACGCCGAAGACGGCGCGCTGCTGACCGAGCTGTTCACTCGTGACGGTGGCGGTACTTTGGTCGCGCAGGAGCAATTCGAACTGGTCCGCGAGGCGGCGATTGAAGACGTTGGCGGCTTGCTCGACTTGATCAGTCCGCTGGAAGAGCAGGGGATTCTGGTGCGTCGCTCGCGCGAAGTGCTGGAACGCGAGATCGAGCAGTTCAGCGTGGTTGAGCGTGAAGGCATGATCATCGCCTGCGCGGCGCTGTATCAGATTGCCGATTCCGATGCCGGAGAGCTGGCGTGCCTGGCGGTGAACCCGGAGTACCGCCATGGCGGTCGCGGTGATGAGCTGCTGGAACGCATCGAAACTCGCGCACGGGCGCAGGGTTTGAAGACCTTGTTCGTCCTCACCACGCGCACCGCGCACTGGTTCCGCGAGCGCGGGTTCGAGCCGAGCAGCGTCGAACGCCTGCCGGCGGCGCGGGCTTCGCTGTACAACTTTCAACGTAATTCTAAAATCTTCGAAAAGACCCTATAAACCTCGTCGCTCCATTCGCGAGCAGGCTCGCTCCCACAGGAAAATGCATTCCAAAGTGTGGGAGCGAGCCTGCTCGCGAAGCTTTTTACTGGGCGATGAACTTCGCACTGACGTACGGTGAATAATCCGGCAGCACCGTTTCAACCTTGCCCTGTTCCTTCAAAAACTTCGCCGTCTCACCAATCGCCTTCGCCGTGCCGCCCTCCAGCAGCGCCGTGGTTTGCTGCGCCTTGGCATCCGGGAACGCTGAACCTGCGAGCAACTCCGGCACATCAGCGGCATTGGCACCGGTCAGTTTGGCGATTTTTTGCACAGGCTCGGACTCAGCCGTCCAGCTGTCTTTATGGCTGGCGTAATCGGCAAACGCGTCTAGAGTGACTTTGGCAAATTTGGCCACAACGTCAGGATGCTTTTCGGCGAAGTCTTTACGGGCAACCCAAACCTCGAAGGTCGGCGCGCCCCACTGGCCGACCTGCGCGGCATCAGTCAGGGTTTTGCCGGTCTTGCGGATTTCTCCCAGCGCCGGCGACCAGACAAAAGCACCATCGATGTCGCCACGCTTCCACGCGGCAGCGATCTCTGCGGGTTGCAGGTTCACCACTTTGACTTTCGAGGCGTCCAGGCCCCAGTGCTTGAGTGCACCGAGCAGGCTGTAGTGGGAGGTGGAAACGAAGGGCGTGGCGATGGTTTTGCCAATCAGGTCCTGGGGTGTGTTGATACCACTGCCATTGCGCACCACCAGCGCTTCGGCGGCATTGATCTGCGCCGAAACGATGAATGCCACAATCGGCAGATTGCGCGAAGCGGCGGCCGCCAACGGGCTGGAGCCGAGGTTGCCGATCTGCACGTCACCCGAAGCAATGGCTGTCACAACTTCCGGGCCACTGTTGAAGCGGCGCCAGTCGATTTTCTCGCCGATGGTTTTCTCGTAAACACCGTCGGCCTGGGGGACTTTGCTCGGGTCGATACCGGTTTGATAGCCGACTGTGAGGTTGGCGGCATGGGCAGAAAAAGAAATCAGTGCTGACACACAAACTGTAACAAATTGACTAGATAGTGCGCGTTTGGCCATCATGGCGTCGCCTTTTCGATAGGGTTTGACGAATTGCGGTTGCGCCAAAGCTAATCGATATAAAAAAAGGCTAACAAATACCATTTAGGAATGAGCTTAGTCGCCGATACGCTGTTTCCCGGCGGAGGTGGCAAGATACTGGCCATATTCCGAAATGATATGAAAAAGAATGAATAAATTCTTTTTGGGTTTATCAGGAAATCTTTACTCTGCACGGACCAAATCACTGCGATTAGACCTTGGTCGTAGACATACAAGGTTACGATTGACTTGTCAGTCACGGTCTGGCGCTAATCGCGCATCTTAGGACCCGGGGCATCAGACCCAGGGCCAGGAACACAAGAATTAGAAACGAGAGGAGCTTTACATGAACAAGTCCACCTTGGCCCTGGCTGTGGCCGTAGGGGTTATGGCGCAGCAGGCAGGCGCCGCCGGTTTCATCGAAGACAGCAAAGCTACTTTGGGGCTGCGTAACTTCTACATCAACACTGATAACCGTGACGGCGACGTCAATGCTCCTGCCAACAAGCGCGCTGGCGTTCAGAGCAAGCAAGAAGAATGGGGCCAAGGCTTCGATCTGCGCTTCATCTCCGGCTACACCCAAGGCACCGTAGGCTTCGGTATCGATGCTATCGGCCTGCTGGGCGTGCGCCTGGACTCCGGTGGCGGCACTAACGGTGCTTCCCCAGCGACCACAACCAACTACGGTTCGTACGGTGGCACTGTTTTCCCAAGCAAATCCAATGGCGAAGCAGTTGATAACTTCTCCAGCCTGGGTCTGACTGCCAAGGCCAAGATCTCCCAGACCGAACTGAAGCTGGGTACTCTGCAGCCTAAAAACCCGGTCATCATCACAAACGATGGTCGTCTGCTGCCACAAACCTTCCAGGGTGGCCAGATCACTTCGGCCGAAATCAAGGATCTGACCCTTGTTGGTGGCCAGATCGAGCACGTCAAAGGTCGTAACTCCAGCAACAACGAAGAACTGTCGATCGCAGGCGCCAACGGTCGTACTGCGACTGGCCGCGACAGCAACAAGTTCATCTATGCCGGCGGTGACTACAAGATCAACAAGGATCTGACTGCTCAGTACTACTACGGCAATCTGGATCAGTTCTACAAACAGCACTTCCTGGGCCTGGTTCATAACTGGGCAATCGGTCCGGGCGTGTTGAAGTCGGACTTCCGCTACTTCAACAGCCGTGACGACGGTGCTAACGGTCACGATGCCAACTACTTCACCACTGGTGACTACGGCACTGGCATCACTAAAGGCAAGGTCGACAACAACCTGTACAGCGGCTTGTTCCTGTACACCGTTGCAGGTCACACCTTCGGTGGCGGTTACCAGGTCAGCAACGGCAACAGCGATTTCCCGTGGCTGAACCAGGGTGACGGTTCGTCGAACTACACCATCACCGACATGCAAATCCAGAAGTTCGGCCGTGCTGGCGAGCGTACCTGGCAGGCTCGCTACTCGTATGACTTCGCTAAAGTGGGCATTCCAGGCCTGACCGCTGGTATGGTCTACCTGCGTGGCGATAACATCGACACCACCGGTAAAGTCGGCTACAACCAGGTCACCGTCAACGCCACCGGCCGTTCCGAGTGGGAACGCGACCTGACCGTCGGTTACGTCGTACCAGAAGGCCCGCTGAAAAACCTGGGCCTGATGTGGAAAAACGCTACCTGGCGCAACGACATCCCAGGTCAGCGTGACCAGGATGAAAACCGCCTGATCGTCAGCTACTCGATCCCGCTGCTGTAATAGCGCGTTTCGATTCGTTGATGTAAAAAAAGCCCCGTCCGGCATCGCGCCGGACGGGGCTTTTGCGTTTTCGAGTCAGGCCCACCCCCGTAAGCCCTCCCCGAAATTCCCCTCTTTACAGCAACTCAAGGCCTTCTCGAACCTTGCGGCTGATGTTCGTCGGGATGCCGCCGAGCGTCCAGTGAACAGATGTTTAATATTCACTTATGATCTAGATATCTGATTATTTATTCTTTTTCATGATGGCAAATCCCGGGCTACAGTTGAGGTCTCGAACAACTCATCAGGAGCAGCACCATGAGCCTCAGACTCGGCGACATCGCCCCCGATTTCGAACAGGATTCCAGCGCCGGCAAGATTCGTTTCCACGAATGGCTGGGCGATAGCTGGGGCGTGCTGTTCTCCCACCCGGCGGACTTCACCCCGGTGTGCACCACGGAGCTGGGTTTCACCGCCAAGCTCAAGGATGAGTTCAGCAAACGCGGCGTCAAAGCCATCGCGCTGTCGGTCGACCCGGTGGATTCGCACCACAAGTGGATCGAAGACATCAACGAGACTCAGAACACCATCGTCAACTTTCCGATCCTGGCCGATGCCGATCGCAAGGTTTCTGATCTGTATGACCTGATCCATCCGAACGCCAACGACACGCTGACCGTGCGTTCGCTGTTCGTGATCGATCCGAACAAGAAGATTCGCTTGACCATCACCTATCCAGCGAGCACCGGGCGCAACTTCCACGAGATTCTGCGGGTGATCGATTCGCTGCAGCTCACCGACAACTACAAGGTAGCCACCCCGGCCAACTGGCAGGACGGTGAAGAGGTGGTGATCGTGCCTTCGCTCAAGGATGAGGACGAGATCAAGCAGCGCTTTCCGAAGGGCTATCGCGCGGTGAAGCCTTACCTGCGGCTGACGCCGCAGCCGAACAAGTGATCTCACCGGGCAGATCGTTCCCACGCTCTGCGTGGGAATGCCGCCCGTGACGCTCCGCGTCACAGTGGACGCGGAGCGTCCATGGATTCATTCCCACGCAGAGCGTGGGAACGATCAGTGGTAGCTACTAAGCAGGGGATTTCAGGCCGTTTCGACGGCCTTTTTTTTCGCCTTGAATAACCTGAATCGCATATCTCCAAAACGCATAACCAAATGAATAAATATGATTTATGGATATATAAATCAGCTGGTAAGGTCTCTCCATCGAAGCGAGATCGCAACCCGCGAATCGCCTGTAATGCTTAAGGAATGGTCTCGATGCTGGTCGTCTCACTCGGTGGCAGTCCCAGCCTGCGCTCCCGTTCCGGGGTGCTGCTGGAGCGCTCGCAACGTTGGTTGCAGCAGCAAGGGGTGGAAGTGGTGAGTTATCAGGTGCGGGACTTCCCGGCTGAAGACCTGCTCCACGCCCGCTTCGACAGCCCGAAGGTGCTCGACCTGCTGCAACAGATTGAAAACGCCGACGGCTTGCTGATTGCCACGCCGGTTTACAAAGCGTCGTTCTCCGGCGCTCTGAAAACCCTGCTGGATCTGCTGCCCGAGCGCGCCCTCAATCACAAGATTGTCTTGCCGATGGCCACGGGCGGCAGCATCGCCCACATGCTGGTGGTCGATTACGCCCTCAAGCCGGTGTTGTCGGCGTTGAAAGCCCAGGAAATGCTCCAGGGGATTTTCGCCGAGGACAGCCAGATCGCTTACGGCGAAGGCAGTGCCGCAGCACAACTGGCACCAGCGCTGGAGCAGCGACTGCATGAAGCGCTGGATCAGTTTGTCGGTGCCATGGCCCGCCGGCCGAAACCGCTGGAACCGGGGCTGTTGAACGAACGTTTGTTGAGTGCTCGCTGGAGCATTTAAGCCACACCCGAACTTGATGTACTTCACCTTACTCAGCCGCTAACGGCCAAGCAGGTGCAGCCAAAACCCAACAGCAAAAAGGAGAGCGCTATGCGCACTGTATTTTTGCGTCGTGGTCTGGTCGCTCTGTTTGCTGCGGCTGTCACCTTCGGCGCCATCACTCAAGCTCAAGCCGAGACATTGCGGATCGGTTATCAGAAGTACGGCACGCTGGTGCTGCTCAAAGCCAAGGGCACGTTGGAAAAACGTCTGGCCGCCCAAGGCGTCGACGTGCAATGGACTGAATTCCCCGGTGGCCCACAATTGCTCGAAGGCCTGAACGTCGGCTCGATCGACTTCGGCGTCACTGGCGAAACCCCGCCAGTCTTCGCCCAGGCTGCCGGCGCCGATCTGCTCTACGTCGCCTACGAACCACCAGCGCCGAACAGCGAAGCGATCCTTGTGCCGAAAGACTCGCCGATCAAATCGGTGGCTGATCTCAAGGGCAAGAAAGTCGTGCTGAACAAAGGCTCCAACGTCCACTACCTGCTGGTGCGTGCGCTGGAAGACGCCGGTCTCAAATACACCGACATTCAAACCGTATTCCTGCCGCCGGCCGATGCCCGCGCTGCGTTCGAACGTGGCAGCGTCGATGCTTGGGTCATCTGGGATCCGTACCAGGCTGCCGCCGAGAAACAACTGCAAGCGCACACCCTGCGCGACGGCAAAGGCATCGTCGACAACCACCAGTTTTATCTCGCCACCAAGCCTTACGCACAGAAAAATCCTGAGGTGATCAAAGCCCTCGTTGAGGAAGTGCGCGCCGTCGGCGAGTGGTCGAAAGCCAATCCTGAAGACGTGACCCAGCAAGTCGCGCCACTGCTCGGCCTGCCGGCGGACATCACCCTGACCTCGGTGAAACGCCAGGGCTACGGCGCGCTGTTCCTGACCCCGGAAGTGGTCGCCGCGCAACAGAAAATCGCTGACACGTTCTACCAGCTCAAGCTGATTCCGAAGCCGCTGAGCATCAAGGATGTGATCTGGACACCACCGGCCGCTGTGGCCAAAGCGCTGTAATTCGAATCCCCAAGGAGACCACTCCATGAGCCTCAATATCTTCTGGTTCCTGCCTACCCACGGTGACGGCCATTACCTTGGCACCGCCGAAGGCGCTCGCGCCGTCGACCACGGTTATCTGCAACAGGTCGCGCAAGCGGCGGATCGTCTGGGTTTCGGCGGCGTGCTGATTCCGACCGGCCGCTCTTGCGAAGACTCGTGGCTGGTGGCGGCGTCGCTGATTCCGGTGACCCAGCGCCTGAAATTCCTCGTTGCTCTGCGCCCCGGGATCATTTCCCCGACGGTCGCGGCGCGGCAGGCAGCGACGCTGGATCGTCTGTCCGGCGGCCGTGCGCTGTTCAACCTGGTAACCGGCGGTGACCCAGAAGAATTGGCTGGCGACGGTCTGTTCCTCAGCCACGAAGAACGCTATCAAGCCTCGGTGGAATTCACCCGCATCTGGCGCCGTGTGCTGGAAGGCGAAACCGTTGATTACGACGGTCAGCACATCAGCG